>CAYVFA010000102.1:0-8378 GCA_964450075.1 uncultured Smithella sp. | reverse complement strand
TCTTTATTGTGGACACCAATGCTTTGATTGCATGCTTTGATTCGGGCATCACCGAGGCACTCGTCAAGAAGCTGGCCAAACATAAGCCATTGCGGGCGGTTTTCCGTGATGACGCCTTTGGCAGTGACAGCGTCAAGATCAATGTGGAACAGATATTCAAGCTTCTGTCCCCCGGCACGGAAGTAAAATCTATCTAAGTGATGGGGCGTGTGATGAAAACAGGAGGTAAGCCGATGCTCGAAGAGCTGACACTGGAAGACATGGCCGTTATGGCCGAATCGGTCGATCTGGAATGTAAGGCGGCGCAAGGCCGGGATGGCCGCGGTGAACTGCCTGCGGATGTCTGGAAATCCTACTGCGCCATGGCCAATACCGATGGCGGAACTATTTTGCTGGGTATGCAGGAAAAGCCAACCGGTGTCTTCAATGCTTTAGGTATTGCCAACGTGGAGAAGGTGCGTAAGGCGCTTTGGGACAATCTCCACAACCGCCAGGTGGTCAGCCTTAATCTGCTTTCTGAAAGCAACGTCCAACCCGTCAGGGCTGACGGCAAGACCCTCCTGCGTATCAACGTGCCGCGGGCCAGGCGACAGCAAAGACCTGTCTATCTGGGTGCAAACCCTTTTGGCGGCACGTACGTGCGGCGTCATGAAAGCGATTATCAGGTGGATGATGATGCCGTGCGCCGGATGATAGCGGAGCAGGTAGAAGACTCGCGTGATGACCGGGTTTTAAAAGGATTTGAGTTTAAAGACTTGGATATGGAATCCATCACCGCGTACAGGCATCGTTTTTCGGCGGTGAAACCCGGTCATGTTTGGCTGGATTTGCCTTTACGGGAGTTTCTTGAATCTGTCGGCGCTTTTGGGCGCAACCGCGAGGAAGGCTATTCTGGCTTGCGATTGGCGGGTTTGCTGATGTTTGGCCGGGCGGAGGTGATCCGTGATGCGGCGCCTAATTACATGGTGGATTATCAGGAACGTCCGGAAGCCAAAGCCGAAAAACGCTGGGTGGATCGCTTGGTGCCTGATGGCACATGGTCAGGAAATATTTACGATTTTTACCGCAAGGTTTATCAGAAATTAACGTCGGACCTGAAAGTGCCGTTTCAACTTCAGGAAGGACAGCGCATTGACGATACGCCCGTGCATGAGGCGTTGCGGGAAGCCCTGGTCAATACCCTGATTCATGCGGACTACTCCGGCCGGGTTTCCGTCCTGGTCGTGAAGCGGCCGGATATGTTCGGCTTCCGTAACCCCGGACGGATGCGCATACCCCCCGACATTGCCATATTGGGAAGCAATAGCGATTGCCGCAACCGGCGTTTGCAGACATTGTTTCAGTTGGTGGGCTACGGGGATCACGCTGGTTCCGGTTTACCGAAGATTTATCGCAACTGGCAGGGTCAACACTGGCGCCGCCCCTTACTTTACGAGCAGACCGATCCGGAACAAACCCTGATAGAGCTGCGCATGACAAGTTTGATCCCGGCTGACGCGCTTGCAGAGTTGGAATCTCATTTGGGTGCTGACTTTCGGCAGTTGCCCGAGCTGGGGCGTCTGGCATTGGTCACGGCAGTCAGTGAAGGCATGGTGAACCATGCGCGTCTGCGGGAGATCTCAACGGTCCACCCGGCGGATATCACCAAGATGCTGGGTCGCCTGGTGAAGGACAATTTTCTTGTGCCGGATGGCGTCGGACGCGGTATGGTGTATTCCGCGCCTTGGATGCCTCGTCCGGCAACACGAGAAGCGTTTTCCACCGAGTTGGTTGCTTTACCCATTGCCAAAGTGTCAGTTCCCGAGCGCAAAGGACAGGAGCTTGAAAGTCAAGGTCAGGAGCTCGCGCCCAAACGTCAGGAGCTTGCACCCAAACGTCAGGACACCGTGTTGCCTATATGGACGGATCGTGACCAAATTAGCGATGACGAGTGGAAAATATTAGAAATCATTGCCTTTCCTATCAAAGAGAGTGGTAAAGTCCCGATAAAAACCATGCAGGATGCTATCCGTCAATTGTGCCAGGATCGTTACATGGGGCTGCGCTTACTTTCGCAATTACTCGGACGCAACGAGGAACATTTGCGCAATCGGCACTTAAACAAGATGGTCAGTGCAAATCTTTTGGGGCATGCCTTTCCTCGCCCCAATGACCCTCGTCAGGCCTATACCAGCCTGCCGAGACTGGATGAAAAGGCACCCAAAGCATGACGTACCGACACAAGGTTGATTCGTAAAGGACTTTTCTTCATGAAACTGAAATTCAAGAAACAAGCATTCCAGACTGACGCCGTAAATGCGGTGGCGGACTGTTTCGCCGGGCAACCGAAAAGCGATGGTGTCACCTATCGGATAGATCCCGGCAAAACCGGCAGCAACAGCAATGGCGGTCCAACTCAAGCTGGATTCGACTATTCTCAATCCGGTTTCAAAAACCGTGAGCTGGTTTTGACGAAGGATCAGCTCCTGGCGAACATCCAAGCCGTCCAGCAGAGGCAAAACCTTCCGCAATCCACCGCGCTTGCCAGCACAAAGGTCTGCGCAGTAAACCTCGATATCGAAATGGAAACCGGCACCGGTAAAACCTATTGCTATATCAAAACCATGTTTGAGCTGAATTATCGCTATGGCTGGTCGAAGTTTATTGTCGTGGTGCCATCCATTGCAATACGCGAAGGCGTATATAAATCCTTCGATATCACTGCCGAACACTTTATGGCGCAATACAACAAGCGCGTCCGCTTCTTCATCTACAATTCCAAACAACTGCATCACCTGGAACAGTTTTCCTCCGACGGCGGCATTAACGTCATGATCATCAATGTCCAGGCGTTCAATGCTACGGGCAAGGATGCGCGCCGCATTTATGAAGAACTGGATGATTTCCAGTCGCGAAAACCGATCGACGTTATAAGTAGTAACCGTCCGATCATGATTCTCGATGAACCACAAAAACTGGAGGGCGCCAAGACCTTTGAGTCGCTGGCGAAATTTTTACCGCTGGCAATCCTGCGTTACTCCGCCACCCACAGAACCGAACACAACAAAATCCATAGACTTGATGCGTTGGATGCCTACAATCAGAAATTGGTCAAAAAGATTGCAGTGCGCGGTATCACGGTAAGAGGATTGACCGGCACCAATGCCTATCTCTATCTGGAATCCATCCAGATTTCCGCCGTCAGCCCGCCGGTTGCCCGTATCGAATTTGAGACAAAGCAAATAAACGGTATCAAACGGATAATGCGCAAATTCGGCAGGAACGACAACCTTTTTGATCTTTCCGGTGGACTTTCCCAGTATCAGGGATTTGTTATTGCTGATATCAATGCGGTGAACGATACGGTCACCTTTACCAATGGAGAAGTTCTGGAAGCAGGTGAAGCCGTAGGCGATGTCAATGAAGCCACACTGCGCCGGATTCAGATTCGTGAAGCAGTAAAGGCGCATCTGGAAAAAGAGCAGGCCCTTTTTCCACAGGGGATCAAAGTGCTTTCGCTTTTCTTTATCGATGAGGTGGCTAAATATCGCCGCTATGATGATGGGGTTGAGCAGGCAGGTGAATATGCACAAATATTCGAAGAGGAGTATAAGGATGCCGTAAATGACATTCCGCTTCTGCTGGATAAGTCTTATCGTCAATACCTTGAAAATATAACGGCCGAAAATACACATAACGGATACTTTTCCATCGACAAGAAAAGCAAACATCTGGTTGATCCAGCGGTGGGCGCACGAAGCAAGGAATCGGACGATGTGGATGCCTACGACTTGATTTTAAAAGACAAAGAATCTTTATTGTTGTTTCCTTCAGGAACGGACAACGAAGAAACGCGACGCAAAAAAGATGTTCGCTTTATCTTCTCCCATTCAGCACTGAGCGAAGGATGGGATAACCCCAATGTCTTTGTCATCTGCACGCTCAAGCACAGTGACAGCAGCATTCGCAAACGCCAGGAAGTGGGGCGTGGACTGCGCATCTGCGTCAACCAGAATGGTGAGCGCGTGGATGGTGGGGCTAATATCCACGATATCAACCTGCTGACCGTTGTTGCCAGTGAGAGTTATAAAGACTTTACTGCGGGACTTCAGAAAGAAATATCAGATTCCCTCTCTGCCCGACCGCGTAAGGCTGATGAAGCATATTTTACCGGTAAAATTCTCAGGACACCGGAGGGTGATGTTACCGTTACTCCGCAGATGGCTAAACAGATTTACAAATACCTTCTGAAAAACGATTACACCGACGACAACGACGCTATTACCGCCACCTACCATGAGGCAAAAAAGAACAACACTCTGGTTGCTTTGCCCTCGGAACTTGCACCGTTTGCCCCACAGATAGCGCAGTTGATCGATAGCGTCTTCAGTGACGCAGCACTGCCTGCAATTGACGATGGACGCAAGGCAAAGCCTAATCCCCTGAATGCAAATCTTGAAAAAGCAGAATTCAAAGCGCTGTGGGAAAAGATCAACCGCAAAGCAGCTTATACGGTTCACTTTGACACTACTGAATTGATTAAGAAATGCGTAACGACTCTGAATAAGGAATTAACAGTTACTAAATTGCAGTACACCGTTGAGCGCGGCGAACAAAATGATGCCGTCACTTACGATGAATTACGAGATGGACAGGGTTTTCATGTTAAAGAAAATGAGACAGGATATTTTTCCCATTCCGTACATTCTGCCGTAAAATACGACTTGATCGGCAAAGTAGCTGAAAATACCTATCTGACCCGTGCTACTGTCGCCGAAATATTGAAAGGCATGGAAAAAACGGCCTTTTCTCAATACCGTATGAATCCTGAAGATTTCATACAAAAAGCCTCCAGTCTTATCAATGAACAGAAGGCAACCGCGGTGGTGGAGCACCTGACCTACAGCCCGGTTGATGAGACACATAAACTTCATGAGATATTTACCGTAGATAAAAAGCCTGATTTCAGCAGAGCGATAAAAACTGAACATCATGTTTATGACTATGTCTTTACCGATTCCAAAAATGAAAAAGCATTCGTGACCGAACTGGACAAGAGCGTCGAGGTGGTAGTTTATGCCAAGCTTCCCCGAGGTTTCTTCATCCCAACGCCGGTTGGCAATTATAATCCGGACTGGGCTATCGCCTTCAAGGAAGGTGTGGTCAAGCACATCTATTTTGTTGCCGAGACCAAAGGCTCCATGTCGTCAATGGAGCTAAGAAAGATTGAAGAATACAAAATCGATTGCGCACGTAAATTCTTCACCGGTATCACCACAGATCAGGTCAAATATGACATCGTCAGTGACTATGCAAAACTGATGAATATTGTGAAGTAAGCAAGCAGGCCTGCAAACGCGACAATAAGACTTCCCTGTGCGCCAATGGGCACAGCCATTGATGGCCGTCGTCGGTTTTGCTCAAAGCCCACCAGACGCTTGATCGCACCGTGGATGCCGCCTACGGTAAAACCAATTTCAATACCGAAGCCGAACGCGTCGCGTTTTTGTTTGAACTGTATCAGAAATACACCAGCCTTTTCCCGACGCAAACATCCAAACGCCGCAAGTATTGATCCCCTGCCCAATATCTTCACAAACGTTAGGGCGCGTTTCCGTTCCGCTGAGCTCACGTCGAAGCCCGAACGCGCCGCCTATCGGATCGCTCGGCGAGCGATCCCTACACCGTTTTCGATGGCATTTTGCCGGCAGATGTGACGTGACAGGTTAATCGTATATTTATTTGTTCTTGTTATTTATTTATGCTAGAACTTGAGCTAAGAATATGGGGATTTGAACACGACAAACATGCAAGGAGGATGTATGAAAAAGATTGAATGGGGAAACTTTATACATTCAGATCCGGATGTCCTTTTGGGAAAACCGGTCGTAAAGGGCACCCGGCTGTCGGTTGCATTTATTCTCGGACTCTATGCACAAGGATGGACGGAAGAGCAAATCCTCGAAAATTATCCTAATCTATCAAAAGAAATTCTACTGGCTGTTTTTGCCTATACACACGCTTGCATGCGCGAGGAATTCCTTTATCCGCTCGCGGCGGAGGCTATGTAATGGATTTTCTGGCCAACGAGATCGCATAGGAAAGCACAAAAAGATTATTTATTTTTCTTGATAAACGTACCTTCGTCAAGCTCTCTGAAAGCGGTTTCCAGTTCTTCCCGGGTATTCATGACAATCGGGCCGCCCCAGGCAATCGGCTCACCCAGCTTTTTGCCGGTCACAAATATATAATGGATATCTTCAATCGCCTGTACGGCAAGCTTGCCGGCTTCGGTAAACAGAATCAGTTGCGCCGGCTCCAGTTTCGTGTCGTCAAACTCGCCTTTTCCCGAGATCAAGTAGCAAAAGCTGGTGTATCCTTCTTTAGCCACATGGGACAGGGACATGCCCTTCTTTAAACGGACATCCAGGTACGCAATATCGACCACCAGTTCCGGCACGGGACCGGTGGCGTTTTCGTAAACACCGGCGATGACACGCACCTCTCCTCCCGGTATCTTGACGACCGGAACATCTTTTTCCATTATCCCCCGGTAACGTGGAGCCATCATCTTGTTTTTCGCCGGCAGATTGACCCACAATTGCAACCCGTGCATTCTTCCTTGTGAAGGTTGCGGCATTTCCTGATGATACACACCGCCGCCCGCGGTCATCCATTGAATATCCCCCGGCCCGATGGAGCCCTTATTGCCGATATTGTCCCCGTGTTCAACCGTTCCGCCGAGCATGTAGGTAACGGTTTCAATCCCGCGATGAGGATGCCAGGGAAAGCCTTTCACATAATCGTCGGGATGGTCTGAACCGAAATGATCAAGGAGCAGGAACGGATCGGTAAGTTTCGTGTGGTCGTGCGCGAAAATACGCTTCAATTTTACACCGGCCCCGTCATAGGTTGACTGTCCCCGCAGAATTGTTTTTTTCATAAAATCCTCCGATTAGCTTCCGTTTTTCTATTGCCGACGGTTGTTCCCCTTTTCATAAAGGATATTGATACGAAAAGCCAACTATAATTTGGCGGGCGCACGGATCATTTCTTCAGCCGGATACGGTTTTAAAATATCCAGCAAACGCGATGGGTCTTTGATTTGCGGGTTCAGCCATAGTTCCTGCAAGACTTTTGGAACCATCACCGGCATGCGGTCGTGGATGGGGGCAACAACTTCGTTGGCCTCTGTTGTAATGATCGTGCAGGTTTCGACAGGCTTCTGATCCGGGGCCATCCAGGTTTCGTAAAGACCGGCAAAGAAAAATGGCGAGCCTGATTTCAGTCCGAAGGAATATGGGATTTTTTTATTCCCTTCTTTTTTCCATTCGTAGAATCCATTGGCGGGAATGAGGCATCTTTTTCGGGCAAAGGCGCGCTTGAAACTCGGTTTCTGCCAAACCGTTTCGGCACGGGCATTAATCAATTTAGCGCCAATGGACGGGTCCTTTGCCCAGAAGGGGATAAGCCCCCACAGGTAAGAGGCCAGCCTTTTTTCCTGATCGGAACCGATCACCACGGGAATAGGCTGGCCGGGACTGACATTGCGGCTGGGCGAAAAATGGACGGACGGTCCGGAAATATCAAATTCCCGGGCAATGACTGATAAATCAGTGATTAAAACAAATCGTCCGCACATGGTTCCCTTCTTTTACGCTTGAATCGCTCCCGCGGCAGCGGATCGTTCAGAAAAATTCATACAACGTTGGTTATTGGTTGTTTCCCATAGCAGACACCCTGTTATTTGCAAGAATTATTTGCAATTATTTTAAATACTTGATGTTTTCCCGAGGCAGCCCGATGGCAGAGAAGGATCATCAAAAAAAAGATGAAGACTAACTGAACCTGTGGCAGAAGAGCAGCCAATCCTATCCGTGCTGAGCCACGAAAAGGCAACTTAAGACCGGACGTGAAACAGTGGCAATCCCAGATGACGGCGGGACGTTTCTCCTTTGAGTTGAGTCTGCTCGCGTGCGGTGGGCGTTCCTCTGCGGCCTTTGCCTCTTTTCTCAATCAGATGGGCAGAGCCCAGGTGCACCGTGTGTTTCCCGAACTTTCGAGCCAGTTCATCGGCCACGGCGTAAACTTCTTTTATTTTTTCCGCCTGCACGGGATCATCGAAAAGCGTGTATTGAATGTTGCCGTCGGGAATCAGATCCAGCAGAACCACGCCGGTGGCGCGATAAAATTCGCGCGGGCGGTAACAGGCATCAAACAAATGACGGACCACATCGGAAAATTCCAGCGGGCAGGCACAGGGACGCGACAGCGCCGCTTCACTGCCGGCTGTTTCAAAACTCTGCTTTTTGAGAAACACCACGATCTTTTTCGGCGCAAGACAGTAACGCCTCGCCTTGATGCAGGCCGATTCCATATTGCGCATGAGCTGCGCAAAA
>CAYVFA010000101.1:0-8534 GCA_964450075.1 uncultured Smithella sp. | reverse complement strand
AGTGGGTATTATTTCCAGGTTTGATGATCCTTTTCTTTTACACTGCTCTCAAACCGATCAACGGCATCTTGTACACATCAATCAGTTTGATGATCCTTTTCTTTTACACTGCTCTCAAACCAATCCTGCGCTTGACCTTGGCGACTTGAGTTTGATGATCCTTTTCTTTTACACTGCTCTCAAACAGTACCAGACCTACCTAAGATAAAAGCTACGTTTGATGATCCTTTTCTTTTACACTGCTCTCAAACCAGGCTCAGGAGATTTCCGGAGTTGAGTAGTTTGATGATCCTTTTCTTTTACACTGCTCTCAAACTAGAAGACTTAAGCTGAGCTATATCTACCTGTTTGATGATCCTTTTCTTTTACACTGCTCTCAAACGGAACAACGATGGCTGAAGCCAACGGAACGTTTGATGATCCTTTTCTTTTACACTGCTCTCAAACTACTCTCCCGGATTTTAATTCGGTCACGCTGTTTGATGATCCTTTTCTTTTACACTGCTCTCAAACAAGTCAAGGCAAGTGACATTGGCACGTTTGGTTTGATGATCCTTTTCTTTTACACTGCTCTCAAACCGCAAGCCTGCTCCACGTATTCGTGGTCCAGTTTGATGATCCTTTTCTTTTACACTGCTCTCAAACGTAGATCTTACCGGTCTCGGCTATGGAAGGTTTGATGATCCTTTTCTTTTACACTGCTCTCAAACGTCAGAAGTCTTGGAATGCTCTCCTTCATGTTTGATGATCCTTTTCTTTTACACTGCTCTCAAACAAGATGGAATCATCATTTGGATGTCATGAAGTTTGATGATCCTTTTCTTTTACACTGCTCTCAAACCCACAACATATTAGAAAGAATGGATCTGAGTTTGATGATCCTTTTCTTTTACACTGCTCTCAAACATACTCATACTATCCATGATTTCTCGTAAGTTTGATGATCCTTTTCTTTTACACTGCTCTCAAACAGTTCAATGTTTGCCATCTTTGCGCATCCTGTTTGATGATCCTTTTCTTTTACACTGCTCTCAAACGCCTTGCTCATCTTTTTATCTACGAGTAAGTTTGATGATCCTTTTCTTTTACACTGCTCTCAAACCGAACAATAAGGCTTCTAAAAGAAAATGGTGTTTGATGATCCTTTTCTTTTACACTGCTCTCAAACTTCTTCGTGACCGAATTATTCAAATTACATGTTTGATGATCCTTTTCTTTTACACTGCTCTCAAACCGAACAATAAGGCTTCTAAAAGAAAATGGTGTTTGATGATCCTTTTCTTTTACACTGCTCTCAAACGAGCCATCAATCGTGTAGATAGGGTTTGTGTTTGATGATCCTTTTCTTTTACACTGCTCTCAAACCGAACATGTCTCGAGCTTCTTGCTCTGATTGTTTGATGATCCTTTTCTTTTACACTGCTCTCAAACTTGATCAAGTAACATCGCCTGACGGATTGAGTTTGATGATCCTTTTCTTTTACACTGCTCTCAAACGTTCAACTTGCCGCCGACGAAACCCAAAGCGTTTGATGATCCTTTTCTTTTACACTGCTCTCAAACCTTCCAAGAGCCTCGAATGTTCATAGACGGTTTGATGATCCTTTTCTTTTACACTGCTCTCAAACTTGTCGGACATATCAATCAATGCTTGATTGTTTGATGATCCTTTTCTTTTACACTGCTCTCAAACCATTGGTGACGGCGGACAAGATCTCGTGTGTTTGATGATCCTTTTCTTTTACACTGCTCTCAAACCGCAATCGTGATTTCCTCGCCGTTTGGATGTTTGATGATCCTTTTCTTTTACACTGCTCTCAAACTGAAATTGTTCACATGTGACTTGTTGACCAGTTTGATGATCCTTTTCTTTTACACTGCTCTCAAACGCCTAACCAGTATCCTAAGACCTGCAGTAAGTTTGATGATCCTTTTCTTTTACACTGCTCTCAAACATGACGATCCGCCATGCGAAAAACAACAAGTTTGATGATCCTTTTCTTTTACACTGCTCTCAAACTATGTCTGTGAGGAGCTGTGCCAGATGAGGTTTGATGATCCTTTTCTTTTACACTGCTCTCAAACTCGAGAATGCTTCACAGATCAGAGCAACGAGTTTGATGATCCTTTTCTTTTACACTGCTCTCAAACATCTGCTCTTGTTTGCTTGCACAGCTTGCGGTTTGATGATCCTTTTCTTTTACACTGCTCTCAAACACCGGACTCAATCAAGGCCGAGATCGGCAGGTTTGATGATCCTTTTCTTTTACACTGCTCTCAAACATCTTTGCGCCTCCTTGGTTCGTGTCGTTTGTTTGATGATCCTTTTCTTTTACACTGCTCTCAAACCAGCCAACCTGATCGTAGAAACACCCACCAGTTTGATGATCCTTTTCTTTTACACTGCTCTCAAACACAGCCCGTGCTCGACGCACCGGGCAGAAGTTTGATGATCCTTTTCTTTTACACTGCTCTCAAACGACAGGACATTGACAGACAGAATCGAGGAGTTTGATGATCCTTTTCTTTTACACTGCTCTCAAACACAACTCCGGGATAAACCCACTGTTCATGGTTTGATGATCCTTTTCTTTTACACTGCTCTCAAACTCCGTATCAGGAGTCTTCTGGACATGATCTGTTTGATGATCCTTTTCTTTTACACTGCTCTCAAACCCCAAATGGTTTGAATTGGTTCTGCAAACCCATGTAAGAGGATCATTATTCTTCATTATAACACGCTATAATTACTGTCAATAACTAGCCTGTTTTCAGATACTCGATATGTGTCAGAAGCCCTATCAGTATTCTCAATAAGTAATATGGTGTACTTATGCTGAAGCAAAGTTTTAGTCAGCTCTTGATACTCTTCTGGTGTAACAAAGCACTGTAGAGAAACAAAAACAAATATCTTGTCCCCTAATAAAGCCACAACATTTTTACAATAATCAATAATTGCTTCTGGTAAACTCTCATACTCATCAGCAAATCTGACGTTCATAGACTTAAACAAAATACTGCATTCAAAATCATCCATAGTAAGCTCACAATCCATCGTGTCCATAACTGAAAAAATGAACTGCTGTATTTCAGAAGCTAGTTCTAAGGACTCTGGCATAAACTCACTGTTAACACGTTCCCTTAGAACGGAGTATAGTTTAGTAAGAAGAGCTTTTCTATTAATCTCAAATGGGTAATACTGGTAGACAAATTCGACAGCCTTTGAAACATCCGACAGCTTACTCTCGTCAGAGAAAACAGTACTACCCTCCATTTTTCGAGTTTGTCCCTCAATATCAGATACCAGGTTCAAAAATTCGCGTTGATTCTCAACAACCAAAACATTGACTTTGTCATCATAAATCAAGAACGGCTCATCTAATAAAGGAAAGACTACTTTCTTCATAGTATCACCACTCTCCTATCATCAGAAATAACATCCGTCAGAAATTCTCCGGTAACATATTCCATTTTGGAGAATTGCTTCTCAGTAACAACAAGAATCTGTACAAGTCCTTTCATTGGCTTGTTTTTACGAATTACCTGACTAATGGAAGCAGACACATTCTGATTCAAGGCCATACGACAATAGACAGACTCTTGTAACATCAAGAATCCGTTTTTTACAAGCATCCTACGGAAACGCGAGTAATTCCGTCGTTCCTCGCAAGTCTGAACAGGTAAATCAAAAAATACGACTACTCTCATAAATCTATAACTCATAACGAATAGTGTTTGATTAGAGATACATCTCTATCATTAAGTGCATCAAAGACACTGTGGCAATATAATTTCATCGCATTCCCCAGATACTGTTTGCAATCGCAAAGAATTACCTGAGATTCTAGCATTGATACCATATCGTGTTTCTCCTCTTTTTCAAACACTCCATAATCTCGCTCATATACAAATCTATCTACAATAATTCTGTATGGCTCCATGAGGTCACAGCTTAAATTGAAGAAGTTGAACATATTATCGTGGAACAGTCCTAACTGCGTAAGATATCCCGTATTAGCTATCTCTCGATTAAAAGTAGATAGAATAAGACTATACCCGTAGTTCAGCGCTGCATTGATAGCATTATCCTCACTTCTAGTAAAATCCATTCCAAAGAGCGCGTTGAAGTATACCTTAGCAGCGTGTCCTTCACGGTTGGTAACATCATTAAATGACATCTCCTGAATATATGAGTGAAGAAGATTGGCTTCTTCCTCGCAATTTATCTCATTCAAGAACTTCATTTGATTGCGTATTTTCTCTGAAACAATTTCAGTCCAAACCGCTGCCTTGATATCGTCATCCCAATGAATTTGCTTCTTGATCTTCTGTGAACAGTCAAAACATCCGTACATTGACACCAGTTCAGCCGTAGGGTTTCTCTTACTATCACAGAAAACGACTTTAACTTTCCTTGCTGTTAGTTCCTCAAGAAGACAAGCAGTAAGAGAAACAGCTGTGTTCTCAATGATGATTGATGATATCTCATCAAGAACCAGACGTACCGTCTCGTCTCCACGAACCACCATGTACCCCATCTTCAAATCCAACTTACATCTGTTGGATATTACTATTGTTCTCCAACTCATAGCATTAACAGATTATCTGTCCTTCTCTCAACGAGACCAGTAGGCGATTGATCAATTAATCGTATATCTTTAAAGCGCTTTCTATTTAGTTTCATAGTCATTCTCTGAATTCCCGATGATTTTACACCCCCTATCAATGTTAAATCCTTACCATGAGAATCACCACAACCAAAGAGAGCCATTACGTTCAACAACGCCAGTACTTGCTGTTCAATCGAGAGCGATAGGAAAGTGTCTCGTCCTTTTTGTAAAACATCACTCGCAGTTGGCATTAGTGTTCTATAAGTAGTATTGGTCAACTTATCCGCAAAAAAGTCATACAAACTAGCGTTTTCTTCGAGCGATATCCCATCGTGTTCTGTACTCTTTGGTAGTTCTTTTTTCCCTACCGACTTATCCTTATACTTAACTAGTTTCTTAATGTAGGCTTCTTTCTTATTGTCAACAACCATCTGCTGAGCACCTCTAAACCATATATCTCCCGATGCCTTTCCAGATAAAGTAACTCTATACCCATCTATCTCCCATAGTGAGTTGGTCTTAATCAATCGTCCATTAAGCAATACTTCTGCATTCATATATCCATTCTCAATGCAATAAGCCTTTATATCTTCATTAGTTCTTAGTAAAGGAGCAATTATAAGAGGAACCGGTACTAATGCAACTTCACTGGTTTTTTTGTCATCATATCTAACCAGATAGAATCCGGTAAATGTCTGCTTATTATATCCTCCATACTTGTTGATATCGAGGTTCTCTTTGCGAGGAACCTGACCATTTCCTTTACGAACAGGCATCAAATCAAATAATGCGCCCTTCTGACAATATGAATACCTAACAAAGCGTATGTTGTTTTTTTGTAGCGTATTCAATACTCGATTTAAGGTGACATCATTTTTGCTATCCCAAGCCATTACTCCACCACGTTCAATGTCATGGCTTAACATTTTCTCTAGTTTCATATTGTATTGCTGACCAGACTTAATGAAATTCATTGGACTCTTCGTGAATTTAACGTCATACGCATTACCTACAACAATGTTAAGATAAGCATCTTTTGCATGATGAAGATCGTTTACATCGCGACACTTCTTAATGTCATTGTCTTGTCTAAATTCAGAAGCTAAACCAGCCTTAACATAAACAATATCGGTCTTTGGCATTTTCCCAGAGAGTACACTTGCTATCGCCTTAGTGGACTGTCTTGTCTCCACTAATTGACGGTTAATAAAGTCAGCTAATTCCTCATCAGTAAATCTTGTATTACGTATAAGTCTTTCAAACTTCTTATCTGACATCAGACTCTTATCATGTAAAATCTTCCAAGTAGAATACATCCTGCTTCGCCATTCCTCGTTAATCGGGTAGTTATCACTCTTTTTGCCATTAAGATCTGATAGTACAAGAACCTTGTTATCTAGACTATCATCTTTGATCTTCGATTGAGGCCAAATATGGTCAACGTCATATCTTTTGGTTCCTAATTCCTCAATATCAATTGGTTCGCCGGAATACATGCATTTTCCTTGCTGAATAAAATAGAGATACAGCTTCTCACTACGTAATTGATCATCGGAATAACCCTCTAGTTTTGATAGAATTTCCGCGACTTCATTCTTATCATAACCAGCATATAATTCTCTTATCGTATCTTTTCTTGATTTTGTTCTCTTATTCTTCTGTTCTTCTCTTGCTCCTCTGGCCATCTCTATGAAGACCTTTTGCGGATCACATCCCATTAATTTACGTAGTTCATCTACAATAGCTATAGTTCTTAGAATAGGTCTTTTTACGGAATTAGATATATACATTTCTTTCAACTGTTGGTCTAGAGAAAGTGGATGTTGAGCATTGTATTCACTATTCTCTCTGTCAATATGAGCGGTAAAGCCGTACTTTGATGATAGAAGTACCATCAAATTCTCATTTGTAGTCCAGAGCATTTGAATGATATTCTCTTCTCTTCGTACTTCTCCTGTCTCTATATCGAGATCTCGTGTTTCAGTTAATAGTTTTCTGGAGAGTCGACCAAATTCTGCATAGTGGAATCGACTGATTCTACGTGCGTCATCTTTCGATAGATTAAAAGTGCTAACTAACCACCTCTCAAGTCTTTCTCTATCTGTAGTTAATGTAATTCGGTTGATGATTTCTTCAACCTGTCTCTCGTTCAGCTTCTTATCACGTATAAACGGGAGAAAATCATGATATGAGGTAAGACTTGACTTGATTGTGTCATCAACACCTTTCAATGATTGATTATTTGTCATTTCTCCTCTTGAAACCAAGTGATCCACAATTGCTTTGTATGTTACTCTTCTCTTCTTCATGAAGAGATTCTCGAAAATATCTTGTTTTATCTCTACCGATATTTTCTGTCCATCAATGTTTATGTTGTTTATTTCATTAAGAACATTGAACTTAGAATATAAGAGAGAGTTCTTTGGAAGAACGTCTTCGCCAGCTAAATAAGAACACTTGCATGTCATTCTGCGAATGAAATTTTCTTCACTTTGATCATCGTCAACTTTGTCTTTGAAATTCCAAGGAGTAATCTTTCCTTCTTCTTTTCGAGCAATCCAAGCAAATTCACTATGGTTATTAAGAGGTCCGACATAGTAAGGTATACGAAACTTCATTATTGAAAGTATTTTATCTTTTGCAGATCCATACTCATCGCTTATATTTAAAGAAGACAAATACTTCGATGCATTCTCAAGAATCTTCTTTAATTCAGCATAGTACAACTGATATGGAATAACTCGATTGCTTCCGGTCATTTGCTTTGGTAAGAAAGTATTCATTTCTATTCGAAGCATCATTTCATCATATTTTTCTTTATCTTGTTCTTCAATTTGCTCGCGTAAAGGTTCGACGATTCCCTTCAAGAACTTCCAGAACTCATCCTGTTTAGACATGCAGTAATCACTTGGGATTTCTTTGTTCTTGCCCAAGTCTTTACAGTTATAGGAATAACTTGCATAGTTCTTCTCTTTACCAATTTTTCTAAATACAAGATCATATCGGTCAGGTGCGTACTTGCGTATTAAAGCCTTAAGACACTTTAGATCTTCTTTGTGTTGCTCATATGTCTTGACCTTAGCTAAAGATATATTCTTCTCGCCATTTAGAATGTCAATCAGAACTGACCAGTCGTACATCTTCTTCATGATAGTAAGCAGGTCAAATTCTTCAGGGTTTATAGATGTAGATAAACTCTCTAAATCATCATCAAAGCTATCAGAGGAAGCGGTAATTGAGTCTTTCTCAAGTTCAGAATATTCTTCGTTATTGAACAAAGCGGACAGTTTGATTTTACCTCCACAGAGAAATCCAATGAGCGTTTCTTTGGAGACAATATCTTCCTCACTGCTAGTCGGCTTAGAACCTTGAAATAGGAGATCATAGAAGGCTTTCTTCTTGGTATTAATTGAAGTCTTTCTCTTAAGAATGTTACCGAAGTCAATTTGGTTACACTCCCACGGACGTGATACCTCACAAGAGTCAAACCAATGAACGAAGTCCTCGTAGATTGAATTGAAGTCTGTTACGTTGTCAACATTATTCTCATCTACTTCAATAAGAAAATGTCCTCTATGAGAAAGAATATAGCTGCATGCCATATAAACAAGCCTTGGGTCATGATAGCTATCATCTTCCATTAGCTCACAAATTAGGTGATGAATTGTAGGATAGCGTCTGTTGTACTCTTTATCATTCAATTCTCCAACGAATAGATGATTATCTGTTGTCCTATCTTCAGCCCACAATGCACTTTCTTTAAGACGAATATAAAACTTGTCGTCAACCTTAGCGATCTCTGGCGCTAAGAACTCCTGCAAATATGCAATTCTTTGCTTCTTCCTTTGTAATCTTCTTCTCGAAGTACGATTAGTCCTTCTCTCAGCTGCTGTAGAAGCTTCGTCAAATAGGTTTATTCCCCAG
>CAYVFA010000100.1:0-8641 GCA_964450075.1 uncultured Smithella sp. | reverse complement strand
GTGTAACAATGAACAAGACTTTCCACCCGGTTGAGCATGGCATGGGCGGCTTTATTGGTAAAAGTCGCAAGCAGTATGCTTTCCGCACGAACGCCGGATTCCAGAAGATGCGCCACCCGATAGGTCAGTGTCCGCGTTTTACCGCTTCCCGCTCCCGCAAGAACCAGCAGCGGCCCGCCTTTTTCTGTGACGACGCGGTACTGTTCCGGATTCAGCTCTTTTTCATACTCAATCATTTAATTGTGGATGATTCAGACTTTCAGGGATTTTTTTATTTCCGCAATGGTATCGGATGCTACTAGCGACAGGAAATTTTTCAGCAACCCCTCTTTTTCATAATATCCGATGAGCGGCGCCGTTTTCTGGTTGTAGGTTAAAAGACGGTTGTTAATCGCATCTTCTGTTTCGTCGGCTCTTTGAATCGTCTGATGGTTGCACAGCGTGCAGGTGCCGTCTTCTTTCGGCGGATTGTTTTTAATATTGTAAATCGCCTGACAATCAGGATTGCAGCAGGTTCGGCGCGTGGTCAGACGACCCAGAACAACGTCGCGGGGTACCTCCAGATTGGCGACAAAATCCATCTGAATTTTAAGTTTGTCCAATAGTTTCTTCAGCTCTTCGGCCTGCGGGATTGTCCGTGGAAAACCATCCAGAATGAATCCGTTCCGGCAATCAGGCTCCTGCAGCCTTGCTTCCATCATATCCATAATCAGAGAATCCGGCACAAGATCTCCCCTATCCATATATTCTTTTGCTTTCTTTCCCAGGGGACTGCTGGCTTTCACGGCGGAGCGCAAAATATCACCGGTGGATATCTGTATGGATCCGTCAAATTCCTCAAGCAACTTGGCAATCGTCCCCTTGCCGGCGCCCGGCGCGCCCAATAAAATAATTCTCATTTTTGCCTCACAAAACCAAATATCGAATATCGTAAACTGCGGCGCTTATAATGCAAAACAGATAGACGGTCAAGCTATATAAACCGTCATAACCTCGGAAATATATTGTAATACTTTCAGGTTTGCACTTGATTAATCCCTCTTTGACCCCGGTGGCAATATTTCCTTGACAGAGAAGACCGCGTTTTTTATAGATCGAAAATGAATAAGATTCGCCTTTTCAAATTGATAACAAGCGTGGAATTTGCTATATGACCTCCCCTACTCTGGCCTTGAATCCGGCGGGACATCTCATTTTTCACACCCCCTTCGACAACCCTAGTCTCTTTTCTGAAGACGTGACCAAGCGCATTCGGGATGCATTTGCCAATCAGAGCGCCGAAGGGTTACTTCATCTGGGAACGCTAGAGCTGGAAACGCCCCTGCCCCCGCTTTTATCTTTCTGGCGGGACTTTGCCCGGAACTATTTAACCGGATTGTGTCAGGCCGCCGGTTTTGCACAGAGCACCCTGCCGTCCGTGCCGCCTCCTTCCCGGGAAGCCCTGGAGCAAATCGCCAATGCCTGTCCTCCCATGCAGGGAATTGAATACCTTAATCCCGATACGCTGGCCAGCCTGTGGGAAGCGCTGGACGCTTATACACAAAGCGAAATCAAGCAGGATACGGGCGATGTCGGAGCCTTTCTCAAGAAAAGAAACCCCCTGTGGAATATGGTCGGCAAGGTGATCTTTCATCTGGCGGAAAACCGCAGGGATGAAGCCCGTCCCTTTGCCTTTCTGGTCACCTACACCACCCGCCTGTCCGGAATGGCCAAACCCCAGTACCTGCCATTGGGAAAGGCGCTGGCGCAATATTCCGGGGCTAAAGACAGACAGGGGTTGCTGGCTCTCCTGACACCGCTTCGGCGCGCGGCGGATAACAGCAAGTTGATCCGCGATCTGGTGGAAACAGGCGAGATCTTTCATCCCGTCGCCTGGACGCCGCAGGAAACCCATCGTTTCCTTAAAGATATTCCTTCCTTCGAATCGTCCGGTGTTCTGGTGCGGATTCCCGACTGGTGGCGCGCGCAGGGCGGCCATCCGGCTCGGCCCAAGGTCAGCGTGTCACTGGGGAGCCAGACCAATAAAAGACTCGGCATGGACTCCCTACTGGATTTCTCCGTCAGCCTGACCCTTGATGGCGAGGCATTAACACCTGATGAGTGGCGGCAGATTCGTGAAAGCACATCCGGATTGGTCCTCATGCGGGGAAAGTGGGTGGAAGTTGACCGGGATAAACTGTCCGACCTCCTGGCATCCTGGGAAAAGATGGGAAAGGATTCTTTCCGGAACGGAATATCTTTTGCCCGGGGAATGCAAATTCTTTCCGGCGTCGGCATTGATCAGAAGGATGCTTCCGCGCTAGCCGACCATCGCCGCGAATGGCTGGACGTGAAGGTTGGGTCATGGTTGCAGAAAATCCTTTCCGACCTGCGCTCTCCGGAAAACATTCGTGACGCCAATCCCGGCGAAACGCTTCTGACTCCCTTGAGGCCGTATCAGCAGACAGGCGTCAACTGGCTTTGGTTCATGAACCGGCTAGGGCTGGGCGCTTGTCTTGCCGACGACATGGGACTGGGGAAAACTATCCAAGTTCTGGCCCTCCTTTTATTGATCAAGAAGGAACGCCCGGCGCCGCAATCATCCCGAGCGCCATCGCTGCTGGTTGTTCCCGCTTCGCTTTTATCCAACTGGAAGGCGGAAATCGAACGTTTTGCGCCATCTCTATCTGTTTTCTTTGTCCATCCGTCAGAGACCCCGCCTTCCGAAATCGCGCGGCTTTCCGACCCCGAAACCCGTAAAACGCAAATGGACAACAAGGATCTGGTGATGACAACCTATTCCCTGCTGCAACGTCAGCGGTGGTTTGAAGATGTGCCGTGGTCCCTGATTGTTCTGGATGAAGCTCAGGCTATCAAAAATCCCTCGACCCGGCAAACGCGCGCCGTCAAAGCTCTAAAAGGGCAGCACCGGGTGCTTCTTTCCGGAACGCCGGTGGAAAACCGCCTGGGTGATTTGTGGTCATTGTTTGATTTTCTGTCTCCCGGTCTTTTAGGGTCGGTGCAAGTCTTCGGCCGCTACATCAAAAAATCCGCAGAGACAGGCGATAAATCATATGCAGCCCTGCGTTCTCTTGTTCGTCCGTATATCCTGAGACGCATGAAGACGGACAAGCGAATTATTGCCGACCTTCCGGACAAAGTGGAAGTCAAGGCCTTCTGCCCCCTCACCAAAAACCAGGCCGTTTTGTATGAACAATCCGTTTCGGAACTTGCCCGGCAATTGAAGGAATCCGAAGAAGGCATTGCGCGACGTGGGCTCGTTTTGGCTTATTTATTGAGGTTTAAGCAGATCTGCAACCACCCGTCCCACTGGCTGGGAGATCAGGGATACGACATGAAGGGCAGCGGCAAGTTTCAGCGCTTGGGTGAGCTCTGTGAAGAGATCGCCGCCAAACAGGAAAAAGTTTTAATCTTCACCCAGTTTCGGGAGATCACCGCTCCCATCGCTTCGGCCATGGCGGATGTTTTTCGTCAGCCGGGTCTGATCCTGCATGGCGGGACACCGGTTAAAAAACGTCGTGAACTAATTGACGCCTTTCAGCGGGAAGACGGCCCGCCGTTTTTTGTCCTGTCGCTCAAAGCAGGAGGTGTGGGATTGAATCTGACGGCGGCATCCCATGTCATTCATTTCGACCGGTGGTGGAATCCTGCCGTGGAAAACCAGGCCACAGACCGCGCGTATCGTATCGGTCAACACAAGAATATCGTGGTGCATAAGTTTGTCTGCCGCGGCACCATTGAAGAAAAGATCGACGCGCTGATCGATGAGAAAAAAGAATTGGCGGAAAGCATCCTGGGGGAATCAGGCGAGCGACTCCTAACGGAAATGCCCGATGATGAACTGTTGCGGTTTGTTTCCCTGGATCTGTCGCGGGCGCTTGATGATTGAAGCCATAAAAGCTCGACATGCTGTCATTCTCGCACGCGCGACCTTCAGGTTATTCGCGGAATGATAAAAGAGGTTCGAAAATGATTTTTTACGAGACCATCGTGATTGAGATGTCCGTGTTTTGCGGAATGAACATAGTAAAAGGAGGTCGGTAAGATGAGTTGGGGATATGGATGGGCGCCTTACGTGCCTGTTGCCGAAAGACGCAGGAAAGCCATGCAGAAAATCGATAAAATGAAAAAGAAAGGACAGGTGATCTCCCCTGTGGAAAACGTTTGCCGGGGCATTGCCAAAACCTTTTGGGGAAAGGCCTGGTGCGATAATCTGGAGGCTTACAGCGATTATGCCAATCGTTTGCCGCG
Organism: uncultured Smithella sp.; assembly: GCA_964450075.1. GTDB lineage: Bacteria > Desulfobacterota > Syntrophia > Syntrophales > Smithellaceae > UBA8904. Next base: position 4,390 of record CAYVFA010000100.1, on the reverse strand, counting down.
GGGACGCACCTATGTGCGCAACGGTTCCGTCGTTGATCTGCAGATTAGCGAAGGTCAAGTGGAGGCCATCGTCAGCGGCAGTGACCTCTATCGAGTGAAAATCGCCATTCACCCCTTGAAAAAAAATGTCTGGCAAGCCATTCAAAAGGAATGCGCGGGAAAAATCGCGTCGCTTGTCGATCTTCTTTCAGGACGTTTGGCAGGCCCGGTCATGGAAATTGTGACCCAAAAGCAGACGGGTCTTTTCCCCATGCCGCAAGAGATGTCTTTTAGTTGTTCATGTCCCGACTGGGCGTCCATGTGCAAACACGTCTCCGCCGTTCTCTATGGCGTCGGTGCAAGGCTGGACCATAAACCGGAACTGCTCTTCAGCCTGCGCGGCGTAAACCACGTTGATCTGATTTACACACCGGCGGAAATAGATACGACCTTATCAGGCGGTGTAAAAGATAAGATCATCGCGGCAGATCAACTATCCGAGATATTCGGGATTGACATTGACACAGGCGTCGGGGATGCGCGCACAATCACCCGGAAGCGATCCGGACATCTCAAAACTGTTGATGAGAAGAAAAAGAGGATAAAGCAAACGGCACAGAAAGCCAGACAAAAGTCGCAGCAAAAGGAAAAAGAAACTGTCGTGGTCAAAAAGACAGAAAAAAAGGAAATACAGCAGAAACCAACAAAGAGGTCGGCCACACCGGCCAAAAAGAGCGCCACGGTCACAGAGGAAAGAACCGGGAAAAAAGTCAAAAAGCAACCGCCCAAACAAACAACGGCTAAAACTGGCGCTAAAAAGAACCCTTCAGCGCCCAAGTCCGCTGTCAGGACCAATAAACGTTAAGCGAAAGTGCTCAATCCATCGGGGAAAAAATCCGATAATTTCCCTTTGAATATGATATTGCTTTTATTGTATGGAAATATTTGAAAATTATTCTGTCATGAAGGAGATATTTTTTTATGTCAAAGAACCTTATGCCCCGAGTGATGAAACAGGATATTGGTGATGCAGAACTATCCTATCTTCTTTATGAGGGTAATGGCCCCACGATTGTTATGCTGCATGCCACGGGTTTTCTGCCCTGGCTTTGGCACCCCATTGCGCGTGAACTCGCACCCGATTGGCGAATTATCGCGCCATACTTTTGCGACCACAGGGAATCCGACCCTGAAAAGGGAGGCTTGAGCTGGTTGACCATCGCACAGGATCTGGCAAATTTATGTAAAGCGCTCGGTCTGGACAGGCCTTATCTGGTTGGACATTCTATGGGCGCCACGGTCATAACGATGACCAATGGGACCTTTGGATTGGATACACGGGGCCTTATCCTTTTTGAACCTATTTTTCTGCCGGAAGACTTCTACAAGATGCAGATCACCATCGATAACCATCCCCTTGCCTCTAAAGCCATCCGCCGCAAAGACTTGTGGAGTGACCGTCAAGAGGTGCTTGCATACCTGCGATCAAAGGTTTTGTTCAAAAATTGGGATGAAGAAATGCTCGATCTGTATATTACGTATGGGATGAAGAGCCTGGATGCGGGAGGACTGCAACTGGCGTGTTCGCCAATACGCGAGGCATCATTATTCATGGGCGGCGCACACTATAATCCCTGGCCGCTGCTTTCCAAGATTGCCTGCCCCACCTTGGTCATTGAGGGAGAACAAAGTGAAAACCGGGCCTTCATAGACTTGAAGAAGGCGACCCGATTATTCGCACAGGGCTCCTACCAGCAGGTCATGGGAGCCGGTCACCTCATCCCGCAGGAGAAGCCCAAGGAGTCACTCGAAATCATCAGGCGTTTCTTCAGCGGTCTGTAAAACAGCCACCATGTAAGCAAAGGATGTTTCATCAGGGGAAATAGGGGAAAAGCGAATTTCGTCAAATTTTTTATGACACCGATTTTCCCGTGCCTTCAGTCATGATCCAGATCGGATAAGGTCTTGTAAAATACCTGACGCGTTTGATCATGTTGAAGGACACCAACATGCGAAGCGTTGAATCCGTAACTTTTATATGCGGATAAATGGATATTCCCTTCCAGTTGACTTTGCAGTGTGATGGTTCCGTCGCTGCTTTCACCGGTCTTATAGCCGAAAAACAGATAGAAGGGAACGGCCTTATGCGCGCCTCCCGCGTAAAGCTCTTTCAGGAAAGGGCTTCCCGCCGCCACGTCATGCCAGGACGGCACGATAGCGGGCGCGTATTTGACCCCGGAGGCCGCCGCCTCGACGCCGCCATAGGGAGAGTTGAATGAGATGTATCCCTTCAGATAGTTCGGAGCGCCGGCAGAGGACAAATGATGGATGGTGGAAAGGGCCACCAGCCCGCCCATGCTGTGAGCAACAATGATGAGACGACGCAGACGGCCGGGATTATTCGCCGCTGAATAAGAGATGATATTGGCGAGGTTGGCGCCCAGCTTTTTTAAGGGCAAACCAGAAGGATAAAAGTAAAACCACGGCTGGTAGCGCCTCCGGTCGAGACCGTCTGCCAGATATTTAAAATCCCTGGGCGTTCCAGCGACGCCATGCACAAAGATCACCTGCGTCTTCTGAAGATCCATCGTTTCGAGCGAAAAAATATACTGCTGGGTATGCGCCATGAAAACCTTGAAATCATAAAGACCGATTTCCCCGTACCGGGGATCGAAAAATTCATCATCCAGCGATTCGTAAACATATGAATGTTGCCGAACCTTTTCCGTGAAAACCAAATCGGTTTTAACCGGAGAAGTCAGATCGAGTTTTAAATCCGGGCCGGCGATGGACAGTCCGTCTTTGACTTTGTGTTTTGCAATCGTGACGGGCGTCGGCATCCTGCCGACACATTCGTGGGCTTCGAAGTAACCGTTTCCATCGAGGTCGGCGAAGAAATATAGGTCATAAACGCCTTCCGACAGATGAATCTGATAATAATCCAGGGGGGTCTGCATGGGTGAACGGGCGGCGATTTCTCTCTTTTTAAAATGGTCCGTAACCGCCAGCAGAAGAACAGGTCCTGCCGGTGCCCGGCTAAATGTGAGCTTGCCCAGGAGAAGATATGAATCCTCCGGAGCAAGCTGCATCAACAACTCCGCGCTTTGCTCGCGGCTGAATGCTTCTTTGGCCTCCTGCTTGGCCTGCCAGAATCCGAGATAATTATTCACCGCAGTGCAACCGGCAAAAAGAAGAACAGCCAGGCACAATAAAAATCCCTTCAATGTGCGATTCATAGATTCCCCCGATGGTCATACCCCTGATTTTTAAATCACCGCATCGACCATAAATAAAATCAGACCGGATGTCAATTTATCAATATCGCTATATCGCTGCAATTCAGTCAGTCGCCGCGTTCCAGTTGACAGGCCGAAGCAAATTACATATACTCCCACCGCCAAACACAACGAGCCAATGGCCGTCCGGGAGGAACTTTTTTGAAACGCGATATCGCCATCGATTACCTGCGCAGCGGCGTCACCCTGCTGGTGGTTGCCCATCATGCCGCACTGGCGTACAACCGCGGCGGCTACTATAACGCCGATCATTACATGAAATCTTCTGCTCCCGTCGTCGATACGGTTCGCTGGTTACCACTGGATTTTTTCGTGGGCTGGAACGACATGTTTTTCATGTGCCTCATGTTTTTAATTTCCGGGCTCTTCATTGTCCCGTCTCTCAACCGTAAAGGCGCCGGCCAATTTATGGTTGACCGGGCCAAGCGTCTCGGCATCCCATTCATCATTTCCGTCTTTCTACTTGCGCCGCTGGCCTACTATCCATCTTGGCTTTTAAGCAACGAATCCTACGGGGGCAGCTACCTGCATCGCTTCTTCACAAGCGACGGCTGGGCAAGCGGCCCGGCCTGGTTTATCTGGGTTCTGCTGGCCTATGGCGCCGTCGTCGCTCTGGCTTACCGGTTAACCCCGGATCTCATAAAAAAGCTATCCTGGAGGGCCGCATCGCCCGGAAATCTAGTCATGATCTTTCTTCTGGCCAGCCTCGCGGTGACAATCCCGCTGCGTCTGTTTGTCGAACCCGGCTATTGGGCGCATATTGCGGGTCCGCTCTATTTTCATGGCTGGCGCTTCCTTTTGTACTTTGTCTGGTTTTTGCTGGGCATTGCTCTGGGTAGCGCCGATCCCGACCGCTCCCTTTCACGGGAGAATCTCAAACCGTGGCCGCTGTGGCTGCTTCTGGGCGCGATCACCTATCTGGCCCATGGACTGGTCGAAACGCAAGGAGCCGGTTTGGCAAACATTCCAACATGGCTGATCGGTATCATCATGACAACCCTCTATTGTCTGTGCTGTACCTTCACGGCGCTTGCCGCCCTGGGCCTTGCCCGCAAATTTTTCCATACCGCCCGCCCCCTGGCGGACAGCTTGACGGCCAACGCCTACGGCATCTA
>CAYVFA010000099.1:7595-8661 GCA_964450075.1 uncultured Smithella sp. | reverse complement strand
CCTGCGACATGTATCTGGAAGGCAACGATCAGCATCGCGGCTGGTTTCATTCTTCACTTTTGGAATCCGTGGGAACCCGCGGGCGCGCGCCTTATAAAAGCGTTCTGACACATGGTTTTGTTGTGGACGGCGAAGGCAAGAAGATGTCCAAATCCGTCGGCAACGTGATCGGCGCGGAAGAAGGCATCGCCAAATACGGCGCGGAAATCCTCAGGCTATGGGTCGCGGCGGAGGACTACACCGACGATATCCGCATCTCCGAAGAAATTCTCAAACGTTTGATGGAAGCCTACCGGCGTATCCGTAACACCAGCCGCTTTATCCTGGGCAACCTTTATGATTTTAAAGTGGACACTGACTGCGTCCCCTATGACCAAATGACGGAAATGGATCAGTGGGCGCTACACCGTCTTCAGGAAGTCATCAAACGCGTAACGGAAGCCTATGAGCGCCATCAGTTCCACGTGGTTTTTTACACACTGTATAATTACTGCACCGTGGATTTAAGCGCGCAGTATCTGGATATTTTAAAAGACCGGCTCTATACCAATAAGGCCGCATCCTCGGCGCGCCGTTCCGGCCAGACAGCCATGTTCACCATTTTAAACGCCATGACGAGATTGCTCGCACCGATTCTGACGTTTACGTCGGAGGAAGTTTGGACAGCGCTGCCCGAATGGCAAATCAAAGAAGAAAGCATTCACCTGACGCAGTTCCCGCAGGTTAACGAACAGTACTTCAACACCTCTCTGGGCGATCGCTGGAAGGTCATGATTGACGCGAAGAGTGAAATCGCCAAAGCCATTGAGCAGGCCCGCAAGGAAAAAGTCATCGGTCATTCGCTTGATGCGCGCGTCAGCATTGCCGCGCCCGAAAAAATGCAAGCCTTGTTTGCCGAGCACTTGGAAGACTTGCGCGCGCTCCTGATTGTTTCACAGCTTACGATAGCCGATGAGAAAGAGATCGTTAAACCTTATCAGAGCGAGGAAATTAAAGGCCTGACGGTTGGCGTGGAAAAGGCGCGCGGCGCGAAATGCGAAAGGTGCTGGATTTATGAAGAATCGGT
>CAYVFA010000099.1:0-7495 GCA_964450075.1 uncultured Smithella sp. | reverse complement strand
TGGAAAAGGCGCGCGGCGCGAAATGCGAAAGGTGCTGGATTTATGAAGAATCGGTAGGGGCAAGCGCAGATCATCCGACCGTTTGCGGCCGCTGCCTGCCGAATCTGTAAAAAAAGGTTCATGGTTCATACCCCTTCGGGGCACAGGCGGTTCAAGGGCGAAGGGTAAGGAGTACTTATTTGAAAAATAATTTACTGATCTTTTTTCTGGGCGCGGCGGTTATTATCGCACTGGATCAGATAACAAAATCGGCGATTACCGCAAGATTTATCCTGCATGAATCCTATCCAGTCATTGATGGTTTATTTAATCTTGTTTATGTCATGAATCCCGGCGCAGCATTCGGATTTTTGGCCGACGCTTCCGAGACATTCCGCTACATTTTCTTTACCGGAGTCACCGTTGCGGCCGTTCTCTTAATTGTCTATTATCTCATCAAGAGTAATCCGCGAAACATAATGCTGGTGGGTTCCTTAACCCTTATTTTCGGCGGAGCGGTCGGCAATCTGATCGATCGGCTGCGTTTCGGCGCTGTGGTGGATTTTCTGGATGTGTATATCGGCACGGCGCACTGGCCGGCGTTTAATGTGGCGGATTCGGCCATCACCGTCGGCGCGATATTAATGATCTGGGAAATGATTCTGAACCGGCAAAGTAAAGACGACCCATCAAAATAACAATCACCGATTATCGCTGAGCGCTTTTTACCGGTGCGCAGGCCAGCATATCTTTGAGTGATATGTCCGGATGGTGATAACGTTTTTTGGTCTTTGTGTTTTTGCCATGCTGAATCGCCTCTTCCGGGCACCATTGAATACAGGCAAAACACTGTTCGCAGCGATGCTGCCACACCGGTTTGCCGCTGACGATTCGAATATTTTGAGCCGGACAGATTTTTTCGCAAATACCGCAGCGGCTGCATTTTTCATCAGCCCAAAATGACTTATCCATTCCGGCAACATACGGCAGCGATTTACGGTAAATCAGCGAGAATATCAGATTCTGCCAGAGGGGCCCCTTCTCCGGCGGCAGGTCTTCTTGATTGCGTATTACCTCAGCAATCCTCTCAATTTTCATGAGTGCGGCGGAAATTTTTTTCTGCTGTTTGTGCTGCGAGACAGCCCCGCCCCAGGGAATATAATTACTGGGCAGATCGATGGAAAACCCGCTTGCAAGATGAAGATTTTTCGCATGTAAAAGTTTCCGTAACTGAATAAGCGTCGCGGCAACCTGACCGGCGTTGACGGCAACGGCAAAGGCATACTGCGACGGATGGACTTTCAGGTGACGAAGAAATTCAATAACGGGTGGCGGCACGCCCCAGATGTGAACGGGAAATACCAGACCGACTCGCTCCGAATCACAAGACACGGATTGTTGCTTATTTCGGCTGATGGGAATAACTTCAGACGGATCCAGACGGCCGGCTAAAGTTTTTGCCGTCCAAAGCGAATTACCCGTTCCCGTATAGCAATAAATGGTTGTATTCATCAAGGCTATGGCTTCAGCGCCCGGTTGTATACGGCTTCGGAAAAGCCATACACTTGATTTCTATTGATGACGGCAAACGGCACATCCGTACCGTCATCGATTCCTTTTCTTTTTTCTACCGCGGTTTTGTCCTCATCCATATTATATTCCGTAAAGGCCAGCTCCTTTGAATTTAAAAAATTTTTGGCTTTATCGCAATCCGGACAATCATTTTTTGTATAGAGAACAATGTCCGCCTTTTTTTCTTTTTTAGCCGACGATGGATCACCCTTCGTCATACTTTCCTCAAAATATTTAATCTTCTGCTTTTTAACATTTTGCGGTGGGGGATAATCGGTAATATGCAGCACACGGGTTTCATCTTCCCACGTGTATAAATCGGCATTCGCCGGCTCCGCCATCATAACAATCACTGCCAATAATAATAAATATTTTTTCATGAAATCCTCACTTCCAGCGCCCTTGGCGTGTAACCGGCAGATGAAGATCACCACCCTGCCCGTTTCACGCAATTCGCTTAAATAAAACATCAACCCATTTTTTTCAACTGCCTTGATTTTAGCCGGAATATTATTAAAAATCAATTACATTGTTACGGATCAATATCAGCCCGTTGTCAGGGACAGGTAAACCTCGTTCTTTTAAACGGGGAACATCAGACAACAAAAAATTCTAACGGGTGTTTCAACTATTTTTAGTGTCATTGGTCCATTTTTCATGTAAAGCTGGTATTAACATATTGAATATATCTATCTGGAATTTTCGCCATGGAGACAAAACCATGAGCTTGATCGAATACGATGTCATTGTTATTGGCGCAGGCGTGGCAGGCCTGACGGCGGGTACGTTACTTGCCGAACGCGGCATGAAAGTCGCGCTGGTCACAGGCGGCGAACCGACCGCCTGCCTGTCCACCGGCTGTATCGATGTTTGCTCCAACCATCAGAATCCTCTGAACGGGATTGCGGAGCTGCCCTCGGAACATCCCTACCATCTGGTTTCCGTTAAAACCATCCGGGAGTCTTTGGACCGTTTCCAGGCGGTCATGGCAGAGAGGGCAATGCCCTATACGGGAGCGCTGGAAAATAACCACCATGTTCTTTCCGCCATCGGCACCTTTAAAACCACCTGCCTGACACCCGTCACTATGCAGGCTTCTCCTCAAAGTGATGATGAAAAAATACACATTGTCACGTTTTCCGGGCTTAAAGATTTTTATCCCGGCTACATCATTTCCCGTCTGAAAAATTCGTCTTTTGCAACATATGACGCAGGGGTTTCCACCACAATGGGCATTGCAGCTAAATTTGAAGACGAACCGTTTCTGGAAGCCTTTATCCTGTGGCTGGAAAAACAAAATATTCTGGAAGACAAAATTGCACTTCCGGCTGTTTTGGGTTTAGAATCGGCGGCCATTCTGCAAAAGATCGAATATCGTCTGGAGCGTCCCGTTTTTGAAATTCCCACGATTCCTCCCTCCATGCCCGGCAGGCGGCTGTTTAACGGTTTAAAAGACCATTTTAGACGCAAGGGAGGATTCATTTACTGGAACTGGCCAGTTGTCGGTGTGGAAAAAGCCGGAAGGCAGATTGAAGCCGTCATGGCCGAATCGCAGGGCAGACCCAACAGCCTCAACGCCAAAGCGTTTATTCTGGCTACCGGATCCTTTGTGGGAGGCGGCCTTTGGGCAAAACATGATCAGGTAATAGAAAAAATATTTAATCTGCCGGTCTTTGTGCCGGGAGAGCGGGAGGCCTGGTTTGATCAGGATTACTTTTCCATGAACCACGGCATCGGCCAGGCAGGCATTGCAGTCAATTCATCCTTCCGGCCAGTGAATTGCCCCTGGGATAATCTTTTTGTCTGCGGTGCAATCCTTGCCCATGTTGAAGGATTAAAGAATGGCTGTGGAAACGGTTTCGCGATTGCCACGGGACACGCCGCGGCCCAATCCTGCCTGGAGCATATACGCTGAGGTCTGAACGCTTTATGCGCTTCACTATTCCTACCCGTGGTGGATGACGGCGTTTCAACCGCTGGAATCGTTCCCACACAGACCATGTGCAGTTACTTTTTGCTTGATTGTTGTTTTTTTTTATGTTAGTCGTAGCGCGACTTTGAAGCATCGATCGTTTCGTCAAACGAGTAAACACGCGGGATACAATAAATTGAATTGATGGATCGGGCGCTGGTTCTGAAAATCAGGCCTGTGACGGCTGCAAAAAAAACCAGACACAAATTTGTAAAATAGAAACTGGATCGCAGCCGTTGCAAGCGAAATGTCATAAAATAAAAGTTATTTTACAAAAGGGAGGGGTAAGAGAATGACGAAAGCAGAATTGATCGGAGTTATGGCGGATGAAGCAGGTATTACCAAGGCAGCAGCAGGAGTTGCGCTGGAAGCCTACATTGGTGCAGTGACCAAAGAGCTTAAAAAGGTTGGCAAGCTGGGTCTGGTTGGATTTGGAACGTTCTCCGTCGTCAAAAGAAAAGCAAGAACGGGCCGGAATCCTCAAACCGGCAAAGCCATCAAAATTGCCGCGAAGAAAGTCGTGAAATTCAAGGCTGGCAAGACTCTGGCCGACAAAGTGAAATAGTATTTTAAAGCTTTTATCTCAACTAAGGCCTCCGCATTATTGATTTGACAATCGGAGGCCTTAGTGTATTTATCCATCCATCAAATAGTAAGGAGTTTTTGTTTTGGCACAAAGAAGAATTCTCAGCGGAATGCGCCCCACCGGCCGTCTGCATCTGGGAAATTTACACGGCGCTTTGGGAAACTGGATTGAACTGCAAAACAGCGGGAACTACGATTGTTTTTACTTTGTGGCCGACTGGCATGCAATTACCAGTGAATACGCTTCCACGGAATCCATCAACGATAACGGTGTGAACATGGTCATTGACTGGCTGGCCGCTGGTCTTGACCCGACAAAGAGCACACTGTTTGTTCAATCGGCGGTCAAGGAACATGCCGAATTATTTTTACTGCTTTCCATGATTACGCCACTGGCCTGGCTGCAACGCAATCCAACCTATAAAGAAATGCAGGCAGAGCTGACCTCCAAAGACTTATCCACCTTCGGTTTCCTGGGCTATCCTGTCTTGCAGGCAGCCGATATTATCATGTACAAGGCTTACGGCGTGCCGGTCGGCGTTGACCAGTTGCCGCATGTTGAACTAACGCGTGAGATCGCGAGGCGTTTTAATTTTATTTATCAAAAAGAAGTTTTTCCCGTTCCGGAACCGCTTCTGACCAGCGTACCGAAATTGCTGGGCATCGACGGCCGGAAGATGAGCAAGTCCTACGATAATTCCATTTACATGTCCGACCGGGGTAAGGCGCTTTCCCAGAAAATCGCCTCCATGTTTACTGATCCACAGCGGATGAGAAAAAAAGATCCGGGCAATCCCGATATCTGCAATGTCTTCACTTTCCATGGACTATACTCGCCAGGAGAAACCGTTGCTGAAATTAATAAAGCCTGCCGAGTTGCCGACATCGGCTGTATCGATTGCAAAAAAAAGCTGGCGACGCGAATCGAAGAAGCCCTGGCGCCTGTCCATGAACGCATGGATTATTATCTGAATCATTTGCAGGAAATTCATGACATCATCGCGGACGGTAACAGCCGGGCAACCATCATCGCCCGCAAGACCCTGGCCGAAGTCCGCGAAGCCATTAAAATTTGAAGAATTTATGACAGAAGAACCGACAACAGATTACGCAATCAAACTGGATATTTTTGAGGGTCCGCTGGATCTGCTGTTATATCTGATCAAGAAAAATGAAATTGATATCTATAATATTCCTGTCGCATTGATAACCCAGCAGTATCTTGAATACCTGAACATTATTAAATCACTGAATCTGGATCTGGCGGGTGAATATCTGGTCATGGCCTCCACACTGATTCACATCAAGTCCCGCATGCTGTTGCCTGTGCCGGAAGAACCATCCGCAGAAGATCTTGAAGACGATCCGCGCGCCGAGTTGGTCCGCCAGCTTCTGGAATACCAGACTTTCAAGGAGGCCGCCACGGAGTTGTCGCAAAGACCGCTGCTGGAACGGGATGTATTTAAACGGTCTGCAGCACTGCCCGAGGAAACAAAAAAAACAACGGATGAAGACGAACTGATTGAAGTCAGTATTTTTGAATTAATTGAAGCTTTTCACAACATTGTTGCGCGTCTGGATAAAAAAGAGTTGATGGAAATTGATCTGGAAAAGCTGTCATTGACGGATATCATCAATGATGTCATGGAGCGCCTGATGCTCGAAAAAAATCTTACCTTTGAAGAATTGCTGGGCGAAAGAAAAGATCGCCGCCGGGTCGTTTACACATTTCTGGCCCTGCTGGAACTCATCAAACTGAAGATGATTAAAGCTTATCAGACGGCGGCGTTTGGCGTCATTCGAATATTCCCGGCCGTGGAGTCTTAAAATGGAAAATATTTCAGCCGTTGTTGAAGCATTAATTCTGGCATCCGAATCGCCGCTATCACTGGAGAAAATCTGCGCTATCCTCGACGGTGTGGACAAAGCAGATGTTCAAGACGCCCTCACGCAGCTGATGAACGGTTATACGGAACGCCAAAGCGGAATCATCATACAGGAAGTTGCGGGCGGTTTTCAGTTCCGCACCCGACCGGAAATGTCTGTCTGGGTCAAAAAGCTCAAAGGCACTAAGCCTGCGACCCTGTCTCCGGCGGCGCTCGAAACGCTGGCTATTGTGGCCTACCGTCAGCCGATTGTGAAAGCGGAAATAGAAACGGTCCGCGGTGTCGATGCCGGATCTCAACTCAGAAACCTTCTGGATAAGAAGCTGATCCGTATCGTGGGACGCAAGGATGTGCCGGGTAAACCCATTATTTACGGGACCACCAAAAAATTTCTGGAAGTATTCAACCTCAAGGAGCTGGCCGACCTGCCGACCATGAGAGAATTAAAAGAGATAACGGAACAGCAGGGAATTCTCGATCTGGAAACGACCGAAGACACCGCAACACAGAGTGATGAAGAACATGAGTTGGAAATGGCTGATGCGCTTGCGGTAGAAACCCTGGAGGAAACGATGAAGGAACGTGCTGAAGAAAGTGCCGTAGAAAGGTTTCAGGTCACGGAAATATCGGAGCCTGAATCTCTCACAGATGAAACTCTCGAGGATGACATCAATTCATGAAAGAACGCCTGCAGAAAATAATCGCCGCAGCCGGCATTGACTCGCGCCGCCATGTCGAAGTCCTGATCACAACAGGAAGAGTAAGCGTCAATGGGAAGGTTGTGACCGAACTGGGCGTCAAGGCCGATCCTCAAGTGGACGTGATCCGGGTGGACGGCAATACCATTTCCGTTGAAAAGACTCTTTATTACATTGCGTTACATAAACCGGCGGAATATGTCACGACGATGTCCGATCCGCAAAACAGGCCGACGGTTGTTGATCTTGTCCGGGATGTTCCGGAACGGGTCTATCCAGTGGGCAGACTGGACTACGAATCATCAGGGCTGCTGCTTTTGACCAATGACGGGGATTTTGCCCAAAAAATTCAGCATCCTCGTTTTCAGGTACCCAAAACCTATCGGGTAAAAATTTCGGGACGTTTAAGCAGGGAAGAATTAAAAAAAATCGCCAGTGGCGTCAAATTGCCGGATGGAATATTCAAACCGGAAAACATGAAGGTTGAAAAATTCAATGATAAAAGCACTTGGCTTTGCCTCACGCTGCGCGAAGGGAAAAACAGGATTATCCGCAGAGGGTTTGAGGCCGCCGGTCACCAGGTGGCCCGTCTGGTGCGTGAATCTATCGGAAATATCACTTTGACGGGTTTAAAAGAAGGCCATTGGCGGGATCTGACGGGTCGGGAAATCAATCAACTGCTTCAGGAAACGACGCAAAAAGGTAAAAATATTCTTGACAATCGTTTAAAAATAAATAATAGTCGCCAACGTGTGAAACAGCCAGCATCATAATATCGAGTGATTCATGCTGCAAATAGTCTT
>CAYVFA010000098.1:0-8683 GCA_964450075.1 uncultured Smithella sp. | reverse complement strand
TCGGCCGGGGCGTTTATCCTTAGGTTTAACATAGCTATATAAAACGAATAATTCTGCGTAGAAATGATGCAGTTTTTGAACAGAGAGGTGAAATAAATGGTTTGGTGCTTAGAAAGGGAGGTGAACTAGTTAAATTCTTAAAAGCTAAACAAAATATTTATAAATTACATATATATCTAATATATATGCCTAAAAAGCAGATAATTGTAAAATTTGAGGGGTCTGAGATTCTTGAGAGAAAAGCTTCTAAGTTTGGAACTGGTGCTCATGTAATTATTCCTAAAGAATACATAAACAAAAAAGTAAAAATTATTATGGAGGATGAAGATGACAAGTAAAAAGTATTTTTTTGCTTTAATCAGCATAATTTTGATAACACTCTTATCCTATGAGGTTTTAGCAGGGACTAATGTTCCAGATTGTGGAATAACAATCAATATCTCAGGACAATATGAATTAAACGCGGGAATTTCTGGGACAGCAACTTGTCTAACAATTAATACAAGTAATATAGAACTAGATTGCAAAGGAAATACTATTTCTTATGGTTCAGATGGAGTTAATGGAAGAATTGGAATATCTGTTGCCCTTGGAACAGTTTATCTTGAAAATATCACAATAAAAAATTGCATAATTCAAGACACAAATCCTGCTGGAACCACGGGGTATGGAATATATGCATTAAGAACATCTAATTCATATATAATTAACAATACAATTAATACAAGCGGAACTGCTACAAATCACGGGATTTATTTATCTACTGCAAGTCAAAATAATCTTCTTGAAAATAATACCATAAATGCTTATGGAAGCACTACAGGAAACTATGGGATTTATTTAATTTATCAATCAAATAATAACACAATTAGAAACAATGAAGTAAAGGCAACAGGAACAACAACAAGCTATGCACTCATGCTTTATAGCTCAGAATATAATTTAATAGAAAACAACAATTTTTCAAGTTACACTCTTTTAACAACAGGAAATTCAGATATGAATGTAGTTTATTTATACTATGGTTCAAGATATAATATTTTAAGAAATAATTACATTTATTCAGATGCTGAAGCAAGAAATTACCATATTTATCTAAATTTAAATAATAATTATAATATCATTGCAAATAATACTATAATTCCAAATGATGATGAAGGAACAAACCCTGGAATTTATATTCTTGGTTCTGATTACAATCTTGTAGAGAATAATACCATTAGAACAAATGGAACAACAGCCAATTATGGGGTTTGGTTAGGAGCATCTTCAACAGGAAATATGATTAATAAAAATAATATTATCACAAATGGAACTACAACCAACAATTACGGAATTTATTTGGTAAGTGCACTTTACAATAATATAACAGAAAATCAGATCTCCTCAAATGGATTAACAACAGGTAATGCAGGAATAACTTTATCAAGTGCCCAAAGAAATTACCTTGCAAGAAATAATATTTCTACAAGTGGGACAACAACAGGATATGGAATTTATTTGACTGGTTCTGATTATGACACAGTAGAAGATAATGATATTTCTACATTTGGAACAAGCACTGCAAATGATGGAATCTATTTAATCTCTTCTACAAACAATAACATAATAAACAACAGAATAACTGCAAATAGCACCTCTTCTGGAAATATTGGTATTGCTTTATATACCTCAACAGGAAATTCTTATGTTTATAATAATACTATAAAAACTGATGGAACAACTACAAATTATGGTATTTTATTACAGACTGCAAATAATAATTCGATAGTAAATAATCAAATATCAACCAGTGGAACAACTACAACAAATCATGGAATTTATCTTTATATAAGTGCAAATGCAAACAAAATCTACTATAATAATATCTCTACATATGGCACAACAACAAATCATGGGATTTCACTTAGCACAACTTCAGATGGAAATGAAATTGTTGGAAATTATATAATAGCTAATGGCTCAACAACAGCCTCCGCAACAACAACAAATAATTTTGGAATTGCTGCTGCTACAAGTTGTTATAATAATCTTATGGAAAATAATACAATACTAAATTCCGGAGGAAGGTATAACTATGGTATATATATTTCAGTAGAATCTGGATATTCTACAATTAGAGGAAATAATATTACTACTGGAGGAAGTGGGGCCACAAATGCAGGAATTTATCTTTCAGAAAGCAGAAACAACCTTCTAGAAGAAAATATAATCTCTACTTCAGGTTCTGCTACAGATTACGGTATTTATCTGTATTCTAATGCAAAATATAATTTTGTTAAGAAAAATAATATTACAACCTCAGGAAGTACTAATTCTTATGGAATTCTTCTTGATGCAGTAATTCCAAACTTCCCCCACAATAATTCTTTTCAAGAAAATAATTTTATTAGTATTGCTGGAACAGAATTTAGATTTGCTGATGCAGAAATAGATGAAAATTATTTAATTAGCCAGATTATTGACAGTTACTTATTTACTGGAATTGGAAGCAAAATGATTGTTAGAAATGACTCTGCAGGAGAAATAAAATTCTTAGATAGATTAACTGGTTCTGGAACAGGATTTAGTGATGATGTATACATTTTAGAGAATTATGCTTTTATTGATTCGAGTATCCCAGGATTAAACAAGTCAGCAGAGATAACCATTTATAATTTACCAACAACTTCAAATGAATTACAAATTTACAGGAATGGTATAATCTGCAGTGATTGTTTTAATTTAACTTCAATGCAAGCAGGAAATGTAACATTTAATGTAACACAAGGAGGAGGATACTCAATTAATTCCTCAAGTTCATCTCCTTTAATAGAATTAGATTTCCCTGAAAATGATTATTTAACAAATCAGCAAAATATTAATTTTAATTTTACAGCTAGAGATGATTCTGTAGGAGATTTAAATTGTAGCATTTATATTGATTCTATTTTAAATCAAACCAATTCAACAACTCAAAATAATACTCTAACTAATTTTGCTGCTAGTGGATTAACTGAAGGAAATCATAACTGGAATATTGAATGTTTTGATTCAGCAGGAAATAGAAATATTTCTGAAACAATAAATTTTACAATAACAATTTCACAATCATCCTCATTATTTAATTATCCAGAGAATAAATCTTATTTTAATAATTTAGACTTTATATTGTTAAATTATACTGTTTTAGATTTAGATTTAAAGATAATGACTGCTTGGATTTATGGGGATGAAATTCTTCTAAATACAACTTCAGGATTAACTAATGGTTCATCTTTAGTTTACAATTGGACAAGTTTAGATTTAGGACAATATAACTGGTCTATAATAATCTGGAATGGAATAAAGAACTCTTCTATTGAATATTCTTACTTTAATAATATTAATTTAACAATAAATTGTGAAGCAGGAGGAGATTATCTTGAAGATCCAACTGTTTTAATTCAAGGAAGAATAAATGACAGTAGCGGGATAGTTTCATTAAGTTCACAAATAATTAATATTTCTATTTACAATGATTCCACAGAGGAAATAATCACTTCTTCAAATATAACCACAGAATCAAATGGTGTATTTAATAGTATATTTCCTGGATTGGAAATAGGAAATTACACTGTTTATACAAAAGTTAATTATCAAGGAATTGAAATAAATAGTTCAGACTCATTTAAAATTTCTCTTGGATATGAAGCAGGTTACAATGCAGGATTTATTGCTGGAAATGAATCAGGATATATTTCTGGATTTGATTATGGTAATATCACAGGATTTAATTTAGGAAATATCACAGGATTTATACTTGGAAACAATACTGGTTTCACATTAGGAAATACAACTGGATTTGTATACGGTAACCTCACAGGATTTGTTTTAGGAAATTCAACTGGTTACATTTTAGGTAATGCAACTGGATTTACATTAGGAAATTATACTGGGTTTATATTAGGAAATCAAACAGGATTTATAATAGGAAATATTTCAGGTTTCAATCTTGGTAATTCAACCGGTTTTACACTTGGAAATTATACTGGATTCATATTAGGAAACATTTCAGGATTCTACTTTGGAAACCAGACAGGTTATACTACAGGTTACAATGCAGGATTTATTGCTGGAAATGAATCAGGATATATTTCTGGATTTGATTATGGTAATATCACAGGATTTAATTTAGGAAATATCACAGGATTTATACTTGGAAACAATACTGGTTTCACATTGGGCAACTCAACTGGTTATACCTTGGGATTTAACACAGGTAATATAACCGGATTTACTCTAGGTAATACTACCGGCTTTGTATACGGAAATAATACTGGTTATATTTTAGGATTTAATACAGGCAACTTAACAGGCTTCACATTAGGAAACACAACTGGCTTCGTTCTTGGCAACTCTACAGGTTATGTTTTAGGAAATGCAACTGGCTTTGTATATGGTAACACAACAGGATTCATATTAGGAAACACAACAGGATTTGTATATGGAAATATCACTGGATTTGCTTTGGGTAATTCCACCGGATTTACACTTGGAAATTTAACAGGTTATATTCTTGGAAATCAAACAGGTTATAACGCAGGATTCAGCACAGGAAACACAACTGGATTTAATCTAGGAAATACTACAGGTTTCACATTGGGCAACTCAACTGGTTATACCTTGGGATTTAACACAGGTAATATAACCGGATTTACTCTAGGTAATACTACCGGCTTTGTATACGGAAATAATACTGGTTATATTTTAGGATTTAATACAGGCAACTTAACAGGCTTCACATTAGGAAACACAACTGGCTTCGTTCTTGGCAACTCTACAGGTTATGTTTTAGGAAATGCAACTGGCTTTGTATATGGTAACACAACAGGATTCATATTAGGAAACACAACAGGATTTGTATATGGAAATATCACTGGATTTGCTTTGGGTAATTCCACCGGATTTACACTTGGAAATTTAACAGGTTATATTCTTGGAAATCAAACAGGTTATAACGCAGGATTCAGCACAGGAAACACAACTGGATTTAATCTAGGAAATACTACAGGTTTCACATACGGAAATCTTTCAGGATTTGATCTAGGTAATGCCACGGGTTATACCTTGGGTTATAATGCTGGTGTTAATGTTAGCAATCGCACTTCAGCATCCCTAGTCTTGGATAAGATTGCAAGTTTGCAAAATATAACAAATGGAACTATTTCATATAATGTAACTTTAAGATTAACAAACAAAGGAGGAAGCAATTCAACAAATGTTAACATAACAGATTTAGATTATGGTTCTAACTTTACAATTGGAAATTTAACAGCAGGAGAATCAATTACAAGAAGCTATCTTATTAATTTCACAAGAAATATGACAACATATTCAAATGCAACATCAATTGCTCATGCATATGGTATTGATTCTTATTCATCTGGACAAATTTTGGCAAACTCTAGCTCAATGAATTTACCTGTCCCATCAAATGAATCTGGGCAGCAATTAACTTTGATTAAGAATGTATTTTATATTAATCAAACATTCACAGATGTAAATTATACTGTTAGTTTTGAAGTTATTAATTCCGGAGGATCAGATTTAACAGGGATTACAATAATTGATGACGATTTGGGTATTTCTGATGTAATAAGCTTGAGTAAAACACAAAGTTATACCTACTCGGGATCATTAATAATATCTAAGAATCAGGATAATAAAGAGCAAATATTTTCAATAGCAAGAGGAACTGTAAATGCTGTTATTTATTCTTCAAATCAAATAAAAGTTTTAATTCCAGGATATGGTGGAGGTCCAAATGATGTAAGCATTAATGCTCCTACATCTGTTTTTAATAACACCAATTTCAATGTGGATATAACTGTGAAGAATAAAAATAAAGACATAGGCCAGGACTTTGTTGTAACTTATTGGCTCTTGAGCAATGACGAGATTTCAATATATTCAACTGGAGCTCAAACTCTTTATGTTGGAGGAAATGATAATACCAATGCAACTACAATTGTATTCTTATCTCCTGCAATTAATGGAACATATAAAATAAGGGCAAATGTGAGCGGAACAGGAGTAAGTGTTCAAGCTACTGCTTTTTCAACAATTCTTGTTACGTATCCTTCAAATGAAACTGCAAATGAAACTCCAGTAAATCCTCCGCACGGAGGAGGTGGAGGTAGCAGAATAAGCTGTGTATATATCTGGGAGTGTGGTTCTTGGAGCCTATGTGCAGATGATGGAACTCAATCAAGAACATGTACTAATACAGGAACCTGTACAGGAATAGAAGGAAAACCAGCAGAAAAAATGAATTGCTTAGAGGTTTCTTCTGATATTGTATTAAAATTAAGTCAATTAAATTTAACTGAAAATCAAAGTTTAGAATTTAATATTGATTTGATTGAGAAGAAATCCTATGAAAACAAAGATATACAGATAACATATTCTATCTTTAATAAAACAAATATAGAGGTATTCACTAAAACAGAGACTCGTTCACTTGAGACAAATATAAGTTATAAGGAGATTTTGGATGAATTAATGCTTACTCCAGGAGAATATACATTAAAAGTACATATATTCTATGGCAACTCTCAAAGTTCAGAAGAGGTACAATCATTTATTATAAAAGAAGAAGGTAAAAATAATATTGGAAGTAAATTACTTCTTGAGTTAACACCCGAAACAAATTTTTTAACTTACTTGGCAATATTTGTAATCCTTATCTTATTAATATCGCTGTTTGTGATTATGAAAAAGAAGAGAGATGTTGATGAAGTTGACTTATTGATAAAAGAAGGAAAAAGGAATATTGACAATGAAAATTTTGATGAAGCATTAGATGTCTATCCTGTTCTTAAGAGCTTATATAAACACAAATATAAAGGGGACCCATCTGCTTATGAAAAGATTACTTCTTACTCTCAATTTATTTTAAAAAGTATTAAGGATAAATTAAAAAAAGACTAGTTTTCATAGATAAATATCACTAAGTTAAACCTTAAGTTGGATTTACAATTGATAAAAAGAAACATTTAAATAGTAATATCATTTGATATTATAGTAATTTCGTGTTAAAATGGAAACTCAAATAGTAAAAAAGAATAAAAGTTACATTGAAACAAATGATATAGCTAGAAGCCCAACACTTCAAACAGTCCTTATGGTTGAAAAATTCATAAAGGATAATTCAGGAGAATACAAAAAAACAGATTTATTCAAAAATCTCCCAAAAAAAGTAATGTGGCAAACTTTTCAGGTTATAATGGAGTATTTAGAAGAGAATTTGAGGGTAGCTTATGATAATGAAGGATACATTGTTTATATCTGGAATCCAGAGTTTGTGGAGAGATTCAGAAATAAACCAGAATTAGAATGGAATGCAAAGTAAATTTTATTGATTTGGAATTGAAGAATGCCTTTGAATATTTAGAAAAATCAGATCCAAGACTCTTCAAAGAGGTAAATAAAGCAATACAAGAAATATGCCAAAATTCTTTTTGTGGAAGAAATGTAAAGAAAAAATTAATTCCTAAAGAGCTTGTTCAAAAGCATAAAATAGACAATCTTTGGATTTATAACTTGAGGAAAGACTGGAGACTTTTATATTCTGTTGGTAGAGACGAAATTGAACTTATAGCAGTTATTCTTGATTGGATGGATCATAAAGATTATGAAAAATTATTCAAATTCTAAATTTTAACCAATCTGTTACTAAGTTAAACCTTAGGTTGAATTTACGGCCGGGGCGTTTATCCTTGGGATTAACTTAGCTACATAAAAACAAAATATTTATAAACTATAGTTATTCTATAGAGTAATGGTAACAACAATACAGCTCAACGAAAATGTAAAAAGTGCCCTAGATAGAATGAAAAATAATAAAGAGACTTATGAAGAGGTCATTTTAAATTTAATGAAATTTGCTGAAAAACACAAAAAAGAGCAAGAGCAGTTATTAATTGAAGGGTGTAAGGAAATGTATCCTGATATGTTAAAGATGAGTAAAGAATGGGAAGGCACTTTAATGGATGGTTTAGATAGAAAAGAAAAATGGAGCAAATTATAAGAGGAGAAATTGTAGTAGCAAAATTAGAGCCAGTTGAAGGTTCGGAACAAGGAGGGGTTAGGCCTGTTTTGATTATTCAAAATGATACTTTAAATAAATATTCTCCCACTACAATAATTGGCCCAATAACTTCTAAGATTTACGGAAAAGAATATCCCACAAATGTAGTAATTAAAAAAGAAGACTCAAAATTAAAAGTAGATTCTACAATCTTGCTCAATCAAATAAGAACAATTGATAAAAAAAGAATTATAAAAAGGGTTGGCTTTCTTGATAATTTCACAATGAATAAAGTTGATAGAGCAATTAAAGCAAGTCTAGACTTGGATTAATATGAAAGTTGTAATAAAGTATTATGATAAAGAAGGTAAACTAAGAGTTCTTAAAAATAAAGATGAAAAGAGTCATTCAACAATTAGATTTAAGAGATTAAAAAATGGAAAAGAGTTTCCTTGTTGTGATTATCAGGGGAAATGCACTAATTTAGCTTATGCAGAAGTTTATCCATTTATAATGAAAAAAGGCAAAAAGAAAGGATGGAGCTATTTATGCAGAAAACATTATTTTGAAGAACAGAAAAAACTGAAAGGAAAAATTCCTTCTTGCTTAAAAGTTGAATGGTGATTTAAATTT
>CAYVFA010000097.1:0-8685 GCA_964450075.1 uncultured Smithella sp. | reverse complement strand
CCAAAAATGCAGCCATATCCTGTTGGGAATATCCCAGTCTTGTTCGTATGTTTTTTATTTCTTCTGCTTTCATGATTCGTAATATAGCACCAGAAAACATAATGTCAAGAAATTATTTATCGATATATATAGTATGCTATAATTATTTTTAAGTATTTATATTATTCATACATATTACTACATCTTTTAAGATGCGCAGCGAAAGGAAAATTGGCATATTAAAATATTTAGATACGCATATGGCGTCAATCCTTTTTATCATTGCCACTTGAAGCCTCTGCGTACCAAAAAGAAGGGAGAGAATCAAGATTCTCTCCCTTCTTCAGCACCAATCCATGGCTACAACGCCGTCTATTCATTCATTGCGTATTCGCCGTTGAGTACAAATACATATTTATCCCAGACCCTGTTATACTGGGCATCATCCGCCTGCGCCTTGATGAGCATGATCTCTTTGCAGTAGGCACGCTGCTCGTCTTTGGTATTGTGCGTGCCATAGATTTGCAGGGCAAAGCGGGCAAAGTCGCGCACCATAAAATCAAAGACCTGATTGACAATGTCCGGATCAACATCATCAAATTTAGCCTGCTCCAGAATGAGCTGACCATAAACGACGATAGAGAACATTTCGCCCAGCGGCAAAGAGAAGATGGGATCCATATCCTGGGCCTTGTCGGGGCCTGCTTTCTCCAGCAATTCCCTGAACAGCTCAATCTGCTTGATAAAGATGGCGACGTTCGGCAGCTGCTTATTGGCTTCAAAGACCGGTTTGTAATCGTGGAACACCACTTTGCCAAGACCTTTGGTCGGCCCCTGATTGAACAGGAAAAGATCGTCCTTAGTGGAAAAATCAGGAGCGACCGGCTTGTATTCCGCAGGGCTGAAGAAGTAGTTCTTCATAAACTTGCGGATAAGCTGCACATTCACATGAACCGTGCCTTCCAGCTTGGATGGTCCCCGGATATCGGCAGTCGCTGTCCAGAAATAGGTATCCTTTTCGAATCCCTTGGCGGCAATCACTTCCCAGAGCAGATTAATCACTTCTTCGGCCTGGGTGGTGACTTTCATCTTGCTGGTCGGATTATAGAGCAGATAGCGGCGGTCATTGGCGTTGGCGTTGCGGAAATAATCCGTGGAACGGCGCTGGTAAAGTTTCATGCCCACAATCCTGAGCCAGGCATCCATAAAATTCTTTTTGACATGCGGCATATCCGTCACGTGAACGCCATAAAGGACACGATTGGCCGCATGGGTAAGGGCCTCATAAAAAGCATGCTCGGATACGCCGATCGACGCGGGTCCGATGTTGAATTTGCCGACATTCACGGTATTGAGCGATGAATCCCAGGCATGCGATCCTCGCGAAAGAATATCATCTTCGGTAATGGGATAATCATGCAGCGCGAAGTTAGAAACGTATTCCTGATGGGAAATAACGTTTTTCTTCAACTCGTAGGCCTTGTTCCGGTAGTTGGTGACAAAGAAGGTATAGTCGTCGGTGCCGTCTTTGATCTTGCCCAGCGTAGAGACCATTTCCGCTTCGTTGCCGTTGCCGATATAATATTTTTCTCCGTTGGCTACCCAAGTTCCATCCCCTTTAGGCGTCAAGGTCGTCGCGGTGGAATAGATGTCCGCGCCATGCGTTTTTTCGGAAAGACCAAAGGCAAAGATTGCTCCTTTTTTGAGCAGATCGGCCGCCTTTTGCTTGGCCTTTTCATTGGGGCTCATCCAGATAGGGCCAAGTCCCAGGATGCTGACCTGAAAGCAATACCAGTAGCCCAATCCATAAAAGGCCAGCAGTTCGCTGTATTCACTGTTGCGGGCCGTATCCCAGCGGCAGTCCGGATCACCGCCCCCGTACTGGCTGGGCGTAAGCAGTTTTGCAAAGATCTGCTCTTTGCCGATAAAATCGACAAATTCGCGATACCAGACCTTCTTATTGAAGTCTTCCGTAAGCCTGGCCTTGCCCATCTTCTCGAAGAAGGCAATGGTTTTATCCATGATCGCTTTTGAACCTTCATCGGACATCAGAGACTGATACTTTTTCGGCTGCAGCAGATAATTCATACAGAGCTCCTTTCATTCTAAAAAATATTTTATTTTTTCGCAGTGCAATTTACGACATTTTCAAGAAAAGCGCTACTCAAAATAATCGGAACGAGGCATGTTAATGAATTCATGAAGACGCTGCTCTCCATGAGCAAGGATATCTCTCATGGCTTCCCGCGATTGAATCGGATCTCTCCTTTCTAACTGCTCCAAAAAACGATGGTTGAGCGCGAGGGATTTTTCGGCCGCCCCTTTAAGGGAATAAAAGAAGCCTGTAAATACAATATAGACCTGTTTCATGGAGGTAAAGATGAGACGGATGAAGATGTCATTGGAAGCCAGAATAATGCGGTAATGGAAATTGTAGTCCAGTTCCGCCAGCTTCTGCGGAAATTTCATATTTTTCTCCTTTGCCTTCAGATTCTTCTTCAGGAAATCCAGGTCATCCTCCGTGATGCGCGATGCGGCAAGCTCTGCGGTGAGCGTTTCATTGATTTCACGGAATTTTAAGATCGATTGCATAATCTGCGGCGCCACGCTTCTATTGATCAGCATGATCTGGGCCAGCATTTCCAGTGTGCAATGGGCGTTAAAATCCGTCACATATGTCCCGCTTTGCGGCCTTGTTTCAGCAAAACCCGAGCTGACCAGCCTCGTCATGGCCTCCCGGATGGCCGGTCGGTTTGTTCCATAAATTTCAGCCAGTTCGCGCTCCGGTGGAAGCCGGCTGTCAATTTTATAGGTTCCGTTAATAATGCCCCGGCGAATATCAACATAAATTTTTTCCGAAAGTTTCTGTGTCATGTTTTCTCCCACTATTTTTATCGCTTCACCTTAAAAAATGATCACATTTTCACAAATCAAATGTCCACTGATTTTTTTTAGCCCTGCGCTGCATGACCCCAAAATATATCTTGACAAAATTGGCTATACCAATTTAGATGGCTATACGATTTCTAAAGAAAAAAAGAAAGGAGAAAGCCCATGAAAATATCAAAAATTGAACTTTACCACGTATCAGTTCCTCTGAAGGAAACCTTCTGGCCGACCTGGATTCCCGGATACCCGCAGACCCATAATAAGTTTACCCTGATACACCTTGTCACGGATGAAGGAATAGACGGGTGGTCAGCCGGCTCTGCTTTAGGTGTGGAACGCGAAGGTCTTGGAGACCTTCTGGGCGGATACCTCCTGGGCGCCGATCCCACTGATATCGACCGGGTTCAGGGATTGCTGAAACAGGCCGGTTTTCTCGGCTGGAGAAATTTCTGGATCGAACCAGCCTGCTGGGATATCATGGGGAAAAAAGCGGGAAAACCCGTTTATGAGCTTTTAGGCGGCAACGCCCGTCCCATTGAAGTCTATTGCTCCACCGGGGAAATGCGTGATCCGGCAAAGCGGATCGAAGGCCTGCAGGAAATGAAAAGACAAGGCTTCAAGTGCGCCAAGCTTCGCGTAAAAAGCATCAAACTGGAAGATGACATCCGCCAGATCGAGGCGGTTCGCAAAGGCATGGGCGATGACTTTGTGCTGGGGGTGGATGCCAATCAGGGATGGCTGGTCACCATCGTGGACAGTATTCCCGCATGGGATCTTGCGAGGGCTAAGACTTTTGCCGACGCCTGCGCCGCAAACGGCTATGAATGGCTGGAAGAGCCCCTGGACTCGAGGGACTACGACGGCAATGCCGCGCTGAAAAAATATTCAAAAATTAAAATAGCCGGGG
Organism: uncultured Smithella sp.; assembly: GCA_964450075.1. Taxonomy (GTDB): domain Bacteria; phylum Desulfobacterota; class Syntrophia; order Syntrophales; family Smithellaceae; genus UBA8904. Next base: position 4,910 of record CAYVFA010000097.1, on the reverse strand, counting down.
CTGAGCTGAACTACGGCTGGGACGAAATTAAAATCATGTTTGAAAAGGACTGCTTCCACATCTACCAGCCCGACGCCACCTTTGCCGGGGGGATTGCCCAGGTGAAAAAAGTCATTGATGAATGTAAAAAGCGTGACCGGCTTTATACGCCGCACACCTGGACCAACGGAATCGGATTTTATGTGAACTGGAACCTGGTTTTGGCGGATCGGGACAACAAGCTGCCGCTGGAGTATCCCCTTGAATATCCGTCGTGGATACCGGAGCGCCGGGAGGGGATCATATCACCGATCATTCCGGATAAAAACGCCATGCTGCAGCCGTTTAAAACGCCCGGCCTCGGGTTTGAAATCAACAAAAAACTGCTCGGGAAATACGGTAAACGCTTCTTCAAAATGACGGAAATGGGTCTCAAAATAAAAGTCATTCGGGAAAAAGGTTTAAAAGAAGCCCTGAAATTAAAGAAAAGAAAGGAATCCAGGGCGTAACAAATAAAAAAAGCGCAACACCAGAGCCTGCTCAGGCTTAAAGCTCCTGTTTCAGCAGACTTTGCCAGGTGTGGCGCATAAGAAATGAGCCGGGAACATTTTGTTCCATTTCCTCAAACAGGGCAAACGGCGCGGCAAACGTCATGAAGTCTCGACCGCCTAATTGTTTGCGGACATAAACACGGGCCGAAAGATCCGTCAGCCCCACAACAGCGCGGGGCCTGTCCGATCCGGCTTCGCGATACGGATAGATGCCGATCGTCTGACACCCGGCGGCATATGGAATTGTCACGTTTTCATTATCGCCGCGTCCATAATTGGCCAGCACAACCAGCGCGGAAAGTTGATCGGGATTGGCGAAGAAAATAATCGTCTGCGGTTTTTCTTTGGCCGGATCGACGTCGGAAAGCGGTTTAAAGACAACATAGGCGGAGGGAACTTCCGTCATCGGCAGAGCTTGGACAAATTTTTCCACCAGCTTTGGATTCTTAATATAGCGTTCTCCATTCAGGAAATTATCGTGGCTTTCTTTGGTCATGAAGGGCTTGATTTGTTCAGCAAGCGCGGCGCCGCCCGGACGATGAGCATTTCCTGATGACAGGAAGTAACAGAACCCCTCTTCACCGCCGGGAAAATTCAAATACTGATTGCCGAAACCCAAGCCCACCCCGCCGCCGACACAGCCGAATGTTTGTTTATCGGCCACGGCAGGCTTGCCTTTGGCGGCGGAAACGGCCAGCCACATGACACAACCCCACTTTGCGGGAGAAAACTGCATGGCGCCTTCGGGTTTTTCATCAGACCATAAAAGCGCCACCGGCTGATATTGAAGATGAATCGCTTTGGCTATCTGACTTTCCATGCTGGTTCCTCCTGAATATTTTGCCGGATTATACTTTCCGTGCCGGAAAAAATAAAGATTATTTTTCGCCCGGCCCGTCGATTCCGCGCCCGGCAGGCGCCGTCATTTTGAAGGCTCCGGTTTTTAGCCCGGCACAAATCTTTTCAAAAAACATTCCAAAGAGCCTTGACACACAAATCAGCCTTGGCCTATACTCCTTTCGTCCTAAACATCACTCATTATTTTCCATCCCTCGACCGGGGACCGCATGAAAAGAAATCGTTCAGTAAAATTATAAGATTGCACCGGAGGACCCGTTATGAAAAAGCCCCTGAAAATCGCCGTTATCATCCTTGCCGTCATTCTTGCCGTTATCGTTGCCGTCTCCTTGCTGATCAAATCCTTCCTGACGGAAGAGAGGGTTCGCGCGCTTGTGGTGGAGACGGTGGAAAAGTCGCTTCACCGCAAGACCGTGATCGGCGCGGTTGATGTCAGTCTCTTTCGGGGAATTGTCGTCCGGGATTTTGAAATCCGCGAGCCAGATGCCGAGTCCGTCTTTTTCAGAACAAAGGAATTTATTCTTGCGTATCAGCTCCTGCCCCTGCTGACCCGAAGGCTGGTGATCGATCAACTGAGCATCACGGACGCCGAAATCAACGTGAAGGTCAACCCCGACGGCACCTATAATTTCTCCGACATGGCCCGGACGGATCAGCCCAGGGAGATTAAAGAAGAAGAGAAAGGCGCTTCGGGACTTCCGGTCGCCCTGAATGTTAAAACCATCAGGATCGAAAACGCAAAGCTTGCATACACGGATCCCATGGGGAAACTGCAGAAAGCGGATGTGGTTCTCCAGGCGGAGCTGATCCTCACCGGGCATTCGGCAAACGCCCTTTCCTCCTCCGGATCATTCGAGGTTACCCTGGCTCAGGCTGTGCTGAAGGATAAAAAAACGATTCTGAAAGACCTCCGGACGACGGCCCGCTACAATCTGGACGTGGACATGGCCGCGAAGCGTCTGACCCTCCATTCTGTCGATCTGGATGTTTTGAAAATCCCCGTCAACATTTCGGGCACGATCGACTACGCATCTCCTGCCGCTTATGCGCTTGACGTCAAGGTGCCGGACTACAGTCTGTCACAAATCCCCAAGGATCTTGCCTCCGCTTTTCTCCCCCGGGGGATGACCTTCGGCGGAAATGTGTCGATCTCCATTCATCTTGACAAAAAGGCCGGTGAGGAAAGTCCTGCGGACATCGACGGACAAATCAGGATGAATCGGGCCTCCTTCACCAATCAGAGACTGAACCTTATCCTGGACGGAGACGTAAAACTGACACAGGATGTGATTCGGCTTGAAAGCTTGAAGCTCATCGCCGGCCGCAATACAGCTGACATTTCCGGAGCGGTGAAAAACTACCGGGAAACTCCCGACATCACTGTCAACGTCAGAAGCAAATTCATTTCTCTTGATGACCTCCTGGTTCCCGCCTCCGCTTCCGCAAAATCGCAGGAAAAAGCAGGGGCCGGCAAGGATGAAAAAAGCGCTACAACCCAAAAAGAGATGGAACCGATGGATTTGAAGCTGAAAGTCAACGCTTCTCTGGACATCGATAAAACCAGCTACAAGGGAATTTCCATCACCGGCTTCAGCTCCCGGTACGAACTCAAAAACAACATCTTCACCATTCCTTACCTGAAAGGCAATACGCTGAGCGGCGCCTTTGCGCTCCGGGGAGCCGTCAACCTGGCGCAAAAAGGAACCAAGTACAATCTCCACACGGATCTGAACGGCGTCCGGGTGGAAGAGCTGGTCCAGATCGCTGCGCCCAAGGCAAAGGGTGTGATTTCCGGCGTGCTGTCCGGCAAGGCGGATTTCACCGGCGCGGGCACACTTCCCGAGAACATCAAGCGCAACCTGACAGGAAACGGCAACTTCGTGATTCAGAAAGGCGCCTTGAAGAATGCCGAAATTATCACCGGACTTCTGGCCATCCTCGGGCTGAAAGAGCTGAAGGAAATCCCCATCGACAAGGCCGACTGTACTTTCACCATTGCCGGCGGGATTGTAAATCTCAAAACGCTGATCGGCAGCAAAGATATGATGATCGATGAGAAGGGAACGATTGGAATGGACCAAAAGCTCGACCTTGGCGTATTGGTCAAGGTTTCCGACCGGCTTGCTCCCGGCGTGCTCAGCCAGTCTTCCGTTGCCAATTTCCTTTCCGGCGAAAAGGGATGGACCAGCGTGCCACTGAAAGTCGGAGGCACCATCTCCAAACCATCATACGGCATCGACACGAAAGCCGTCGGCAAAAAAGTTACGGAAGGCCTGCAGAAAAGGGCCGGCGAAGAGCTGCGCAATATTTTGCTGAAAGACCGAAAGCCTTCCGCCACGGGCGAAGAGGATAAAAACGCAAGCCCAAAGAACCTGATCAGGGATATTTTCGGCAAATGAGAGTTGACTGAACTTAAGCCTTTCGCCGTTACCATCCTGCCGACCGTAGAGGAAATTGAAATGGCGCTGACTGAAACTGCAAAATCAGACAGCAAAACCAAGAGGAAAAAGAAAGCCGGTAAAAATGTTCGCGGCAAGAAGATTACCAAAGATAATGCTTTCAAACTGGCCTGAAGTTAATTAAGGAAACAGCGTACTTTCGTCTCTTACCGGCTGATTTTTTCGTTATTTGTAAAAAGCAATCAACACCATGCCGGAATGTTGTGCTATGGAAAAAGACATAGACCAGAAAAGAGGTTAATTTAATGACCAAAGAACAGGAACGCGCTGAACTGCACCGCGCCATCTGGCAGATTGCCAACGATTTGCGTGGGAGCGTGGATGGGTGGGATTTTAAGCAATATGTTTTGGGGATGCTATTTTACCGTTTCATCAGTGAAAATCTTACCAGCTTCATCAATGAAGACGAACGGCGCGGGGGCAATATTGATTTTGACTACACCAAACTTTCAGACAAAGAAGCGGAGTTTGGTCGTGCCGATACAGTAAAGGAAAAGGGGTTCTATATTCTGCCAAGCGAGCTTTTTGTCAATGTCCGTGCCAAAGCTCGCCATGACGCCAATCTCAACGAAACGCTGGCTGCGGTATTCCGCAACATTGAAAATTCGGCCAAGGGTTCGGACAGCGAAGATGATCTCAAGGGCTTGTTTGATGATCTTGATGTGAATGCCGGCAAGCTTGGGCCAACGGTAGAAAAAAGAAACCAAAAACTGGTCAAGCTTTTAGAGGCAATCGGAGATTTGCAGCTCGGCAACTATTACGACAACACGATCGACGCCTTCGGCGATGCCTATGAGTTTTTGATGACCATGTACGCCGCCAATGCCGGCAAGTCCGGCGGCGAGTTTTTTACCCCGCAGGAAGTCAGTGAACTGCTGGCCGAGATTACAACAGTCGGTAAAAAAGAAGTGAACAAGGTCTATGACCCCGCCTGCGGGTCCGGCTCGCTGTTGCTCAAATTCGTCAAGGTCCTCGGAAAGGAAAATGTCCGGCAAGGCTTCTTCGGGCAGGAAATAAACCTCACGATCTACAATCTCTGCCGTATCAATATGTTTTTGCACGA
>CAYVFA010000096.1:0-8703 GCA_964450075.1 uncultured Smithella sp. | reverse complement strand
GCACTAAATATTCATATTTGTGAAGATCATAAAAAAACTGCTGGAGAATTTCCTGCTCGTCAGAAAGCGGCGTCGCCGAACGCAGAGCGGCTTGGACTTTATCGCTGGGTGCGATAGGCAGGATGTCCACATATCGGCCTCGAAATACTTTGTAGCGGTAGGCCCGTGCAATTTTTTCCAAGTGGGAAAATTTGATCGTGAATTCATCATGGCCGTGAAGAGAAATTCTTTCGGGATTGCCTGCCGCCACAAAATGATGATGGGGGAATGCGGGATCGCTTAGGGATGTTTCACAGCTGTGTTCACTTAAATAAATATACGGGATGGCGGCGCCGCATAATTTTTCCATAACTTCCAGCGCCCCGATGTTGATGTTTTCATGGGGGGTAAAGTCGAGAGCGTATTCTTCCACATAATCGGCAACTCTGCTTAAAGAGCGAAGCGTATCCGGATCATTTTGTTCCAACTGGTTTTGCTGGAATAACAGTGTGGGAAAGTCGCCAAGATTTTCGTTCAGAATAGCAAGGTCAAAGGATCGCAGATCGGATAAGGGCATCTTTAAGAAATCCATTTCCAGGAAATTGACGGGATATCCTGCCAGTGTTTCCTTTTGCTTTTGCAGCAGAAGGGGTGAAATATCCAACAGGGTTGCCTGAAGGTTCGGGGCAAGATCCAGAAAGTCTTTCATCAAATAGCCGAGGCCGCCGCCGACCTCCAGAACAGTATTTAATCCTGCCAGCGGAATCTTATCTTCAAGAAAGTGAAAAAGTTGCGTACCGAAGGGTGCGTTGTGTAGCAGGGCGCGGCGGCAGGGGCTTTTCTCCGGATAAAGCGCATTCACGACGGTCAGTTCCCAGCCAAGAGAATTCAATTTGTGGATGTGATAATCGTCTGTTTTGTTTAACGTATAGCTCATGGGCTGAAAAACATGTCATCCACTTTCATGAAGATTGTGCTCACCTGCGCCTTTGCCATAGGACACGACAGTCGGGGTGTCGGCGGCATAGGCGGGTGATGCCGACCCGGAAAAGAAAAAGCTGACAAATAGATAGCCGATAATCATCATGGCCAGGAGAGGAATACGCTGATGATTGGTGAAAGGGATTTTTGCTTCCCCGAAAGCATAGATCATTATTTGATAGCGCTTATTCAGCATGATGGATCTCTCATAGTTGATGACATACATCATTAGAATCAGGACGCCGAAAGCCAGGCAAAAAGGGCAGAAAACATTTTCCGATACCTGAAAAGAAACCAGATATGCTTCCACGCCAATGCCAGTCGCGACGAGCATTGGCAATAAATCCGACTGTTTTAAAAGTGCCAGAATGATGACGGCGGTCATGTAAGCAACGCCTATGTACTTCAGGTCAATGCCGAAAATATCACCCCGGAGATAGGAGCAGGATGTGTCGCAAATGGTGTAAAAAGCCATCAATCCGATGCCGATGATGCCCAGAAGGACGGTGATCATAAAACGATGTTCGATGAGGAACCGGTATGGGTGCATCTGCTATTCTTTCTCAAAAAAAATTTTGGTGAGTATAAATATTGAGAATGGCAAAGTCAATACAATGTTCTAAAAATAATTATGGCCTTGACAAGGTTCATGGGCTTATTCATAGTCTCCTCCAATAATAAAAATGAGGCAGGCGACAGAATCATCGGCGGAAACAGGAGACAAGATGTCACAATATTCTGAAAAGTTAATCGCGCTTCTTCGTAAGGACCATCCCGATCTTTCCGATTGGACGATCATCTGTGCAAACGAAAGGGCTGTTGATCCGGTGCGGCATCTTATCCATACTGAATTGGGCGGGATTCTTCCCCGAGTGGAAGAGCTTAGCTCCTACATCACCCGCAAGATGACTGAAAATTCAAACCTGAAACCCATCCCGGGTGACGAGCGGTTGCTTTACTTTATCCTGTTCATTGCGGAAAGGTTTCCTGATGAAGCCTATCCTGCGCGTCGCGCTGCAAGCCTGCTGCCCTTGATGACCCATCTGTCCGAATATGGCGTCGGGAAGGATACGATCGCGGGATCAGAGCGTTTTACCGAGGACGAGTGGAAGAAGCTTGAAGAATACCTGGACACGGCGCAGGCTTTTCGCCAGTGGCTGTCGGGAAGAAATCTTTTCATGACGGAACTGGAAGTGGCTTCGCTTCATAAGATGATCCCCGGTGAAAAGGAAATATTTGTTGGACTTCCCGGGATGACGCCGGTGACGGACCGGTTCTACAGAAGCATTAAAAAAGGCAGGTTATTGATTGATCAACCGCTTTACGGCATTGAACTTGCCGGGCCGGCCAAACTCCCATTTGATTCGGCAAAAACCCTGGTGGGGTCGTTCGGCGTCGAAGTTGCGCCGTCGGACGGTGCAGGTATCGAAATGGTCAGGCTGAAGGGGCTTCATGCACTGGTTGATCTGGTGACCCTGGAGGTTTCCAGTTTCCTTAAAGAGCGGTCGGAAACGGATCAACTGATGATCTATCTGCTTGATGAGTCGCTAACTACGATGCTCTGGAACAGATCGCTTCGACTGTTTGCCAGGGCCGTCAATCTGGCTGTCTGGTTGCCCTTTTCGACAACGGCCGCCGGAAGAAGACTTTTTATGGAGATAGAAGAAGCTGAAAAAACGGGCATCGCGCCCGATTTTAGAAAATATGCTCTGTCCTGCGCACTGGAATTGTCCAAAAACAGGGGAAATTATGTCCGCGAGGAGTGTGAGGCGCTGGAGACGGCTGTATCTTTTTCCACCCTTCTGGACGATTGGAAAGATAGGCTGGGGCCAAATCTAACCGATGCCGCAAGAGTGCTGCTCGAAGCAAGAAAGTTTCGGATTACGGGAAGTCGGTCGGCGCCGGTGCAGGTTGTCGGCTTCGGCCATGTTTCGGGAGAAAGATTCAGTCGGGGATTGATCCTGCCTCTGGACAGCGGCATCCTGCCTTCGCAGCCTTTTGAAGGGCCGTTCATCAATCCGGTGCATGTTCCGCAAATGAGAAAAAGCGTGTTTGAATACGAGGACCTGATTTTCCGTCAGATCCTGGCGCAAGGTGACAAAATTAAAATAGCAGCGGTCGATGACTCAATCAGGGAAAGAACGCCCAGCTATTACATGAGCCTCCTTGCGCAGGAGTTCGGTAAACCAATGAGAACGCTGGTCTTTAAAGAATCAACATCTGAATGGCAAGAAGGGCAAAAGCCCGCGATACCGGTTGATGATGTTCTGCGGGTCAGGCTGAAAGCATTTACCTATTCTTATTCGAGCCTTTCCAAAATTCTGGCCTGCCCTTTTTTATTTTATCATCAATATGTACTCGGCATCACCCCCCCTGCCTATATGGATGACGATGAAAAAATTAACATGCGGATGGGCACTTTTATTCATCAATTCCTGCAGCAGCTTGCAACCGGCAGAAATGACCTTTTGAACAACTGGGAAGTGCTTTTTGATGAACTATGGGAAAGGGGTGCAAACGAAGAATTAAGAAATGTTGAAGGCATCAATATCTACATGCTGAACGCAAAAATCTTATTGCGCGGAATATACGAAGACGAGCGGGAATCAGATCAGCCCATCCTGTTTGCCGACAATGTCCTGTCATGCGAGGAAAAATTCAGCGGCATGATCGCCTGCCGCTATAAGATCACGGGACGGACCGACCGGTTGGCAAAAATTGCGGGGCGCACCGAAGTTATTGATTTTAAGTATTCAAAAAAGCAAAGCAGGTTTCTGATTCCTCCCAGCGGAGCAAGCGTGCTTGAACGTTTTACAGAAAAAGGCATTCTGCATCCCGCCGCGCAGCTGATGATTTATCAGCACTTTAATCAAGATGTTGCAGGGGCCCGCTTTTATTTTCTGAAGGAATCTTCAAAAGATCGGGAACTGCCTCTACCGCCTACACAAAGCGCCGACGCGGATGCACTGATGTCCGCGATAGCGGCGCGCCTTGATGCCATTATCGGAGGCAGTGAGCTTGCGTCTGATTATAACGCTCAGGAATGTTCATTTTGCCTGTTCCAGTCATTGTGCGGTAGAGATGACTACTATAAGGCTGCAAGGGGGAACGCCTGATGCAAAGTATCCTTCTTTCCGCGTCTGCTGGTTCGGGGAAAACAACAAGGCTGACCGACGAAGTGTTTAACAGGATATCCGCCGGCGGGAAATTCATTTCAGCGCTGACATTTACCCGCGCCGCAACCGCCGAGATGCGTTCCCGCATCATGCAAAAGATCGCGTCAGATCAAGAGCTGTCGCTCATGGCCCGGCTGAACCTGATCATGGAGGCAGGCCGGGTCGGTTACTCGACGATAGACTCATTCTTTTACAGGCTCTATACCGCGTCCGGCCACGCGCCGAAGATGGCGGACGAGAAGACACAGATGGAACTCTCCGGCGCCATCGAAAGCCTTTTTCGCGACAGCGTTATGAAAAGCGGTAAGGCAAACAAGCTGATCATTGTCGCCAGACTGTTGAAAACAGACATGGACGCCCTCTGGAGTTCCCTTGCCGAAGAACAGACGGTCTTGCGCGCTTTGAGGGATGTGGACAGGATTGAAGATCTTGACGCCCTGATGAAAGAAAACGGCATATTAGTAAATGAACTGGAATCGCTGAGCCAAAAGGTCACTTCTTTGTCAAAGCTGATTCCAACCGGCAATGTTTTAAATTGGGTCGTCCCTGCGATGACGGATTATGAAAATTTTATTGCCAGAAAAGTTGCAACCCACACCGATCTGGCGGATTACAAAGGTCTTGGCAAAAAGATAACATGGGATCAGAGTCCCTACTTGGATCTCAACAGGATTTTCAAGGCTTACAGAAAGACGGCCGAAAGGCTGGCCGTGAACAAGGCGCTTCTCAGGGAGCTTGCCATAGCCTTTCTTTGCGGGATCTATCTGGAAGCGGCGGACGCGGTCAAAAAGAAAAAAGGATTAATATTTTTCTCCGATGTGCGGAAGTTTCTGCTCGAGCTGGATGGAAGCGAATCGCATGACCGGCCAAAACTCATGAGCAACTATTTTTCGCTCGGGCTGGACAGAACCGGGCATCTTCTGGTTGACGAATTCCAGGACACATCGAAAGGCGATATTGCAATCCTGCTGCCCCTCATTGATGAGATTTTATCCGGCCATGGCGAGGGTGGCGAAAGATCATTTTTTGCCGTAGGCGATTGGAAACAGATGATTTACGGCTGGCGCGGCGCCAATCGAGAAGCGCTGGAAGCGGCCATCGGGGGCTACATCAAAAATGGCGTCATTACTGAAAGCTCGCTTCCGTACAACTTCAGAAGCACGCCGCTGCTGATAGCTTTTTTTAATGCACTGGTTGCAAATCTCTTTGATGGAAAAGCAAAAACAGAAACACAGAAGCCGCCGGAAAAAAGCGACGGGTTTGACGGCGTGACAGAGGTGAACCTTGTCGGGCTTGAAAAAGACGGCAAATCGGAAGATGCCTTTTATTCCATTATCATCGAGGTTTTGAAGGCGAAAAAGTCGGAATACGGCTGTCGGTGGGGAGACATGGCGGTGCTTGCGGCTACCAACAATCATGTCCAGAAGATCTCATCCGAACTGGCCTTGCAGCAAATTAGCGTGTCAGAAGTCAGAGGCAGGCAGCTTCTTTCGCAGAAGGATGGCGTCGCGGTCATGCTTTTTCTTGCGGGTGTTCTTTCTAAAGAAGGCGATCAGCCGTTTGCTCAAATCGTGGCGCAGTCTCCTTTGTGGCGTGAAATATTTGGAAATATCGGGGAGATCCGGGCTGAGTTTGCACGGAAATTTCCTGAACCTTTCGGAATCATGGCCGTGAGCGCTGCCATTGAACTTTTGCGGGGCAAACTGCGGGCAACCCTCCTGGATATCTGGCAGGACGAGGTGCAGGTTTTCTTCAGTGAAGGCGGCATCGATGCGGACGCATTTCTTGAACGGATGTTTAATATCCGCTTTAACGTGAAGGCGCCGGAAGCTGAAAACATGGACAGTCTCAAGGTTGATACCATCCACGGAACAAAAGGACTTCAGTTCAAACACGTTTTTGTGTTCTGGAACGAAGACGAAAAAGAACCGCCGTTTTACCTAAATTCCGAAAAATGCCATGTGCAGTTCACCTCCGGCGAGTTTGCTCTTCTGGAGGCGAGTGAATCGGATGTGGCCAGGGAAATCATTGAAAATCGCGAAGAAAACCTGAAACGGATGCGGCGTGAGCGGGCAAATGTTTTTTATGTTGCCGCAACCAGGGCGATCCAAACACTGACGGTCTTTCTGCCGACTAAAAAAGAAGGGCATTGCAAGCCTGTTCATCAAGCCGTGCTGGACACATTTGCGCGGTTTCCACTCAATAGCCGTAAAATGGAAATCTTCTCTTTGCCCAGCCCAAAAAAAGAAGCGGAACGCATCGAAATGTTTGATGTGCCCCAAAAACATCATGGTGAACCGGACGTGTATGGCGAGATTGACCCGACACTTCTTTCGGAATACATCAGGATGGGAATCATGCGGGGTGAAAGGCTGCACCGATGGCTGGCCAGAGTTGTTGATCAGACGAAACTGCCTTCAAAAGGAGAGTTAAATGATGAAGAATATGACGCGGTCCTTTGTTTTGTCAAAAGAAGCGATATTTCGGCCATCATGTTCAGGCCGGGCAAACTCTATATCGAGCAGCAGATATCGGATAAAAGTGATTTTGGTATCGTGGACAGAATGATCGTGTCGAGCGATTTGATCACGATTATTGATTACAAATCCGGATCCATGCGGGGCCTTCAGAAGAAGTATGATGAACAGCTTAAACGTTATACCCGGATCATGGCGTCTTTGTACCCGTTACGAACGATAGAATATCATATCTTGCCAATAGATATTTAAAATAATTCAATAATATTAGTCACATGCCACTGCGCCCTTCGTGTGTGAATTTCTTTGCGCGTTGACCGATAAATCTTGACAATTATTAGGCAATCCATTAGCGTACCGTACTGTTTTTAAGGAACATTGCAAGCGTATGAAACACACATTCCGTTTACGTTAATGCTGCTTGCGCTTTCAAAAAGGGGAGGCCATAATGATTGGTGTGCTGATCACAACGCACGGAAATTTGGGTAATGAATTGATCCATGCGGCGGAGTCGATTAAAGGCCCGTTAAAAGATGTTATGCACGTTTGTGTTGAACAGACCAAAGGCGTCGAAGATTTGAAAAAAGAAATTCAAAACGCCATTAAAAAACTCGATCACGGCAAGGGCGTGTTGATTCTGACGGACCTTTTCGGCGGCACGCCTTCCAATATTTCTCTGTCTTTCATGAAAGAGGGCAAAGTGGAAGTGGTCACAGGAGTGAATTTGCCCATGCTGCTCAAATTATCAGATCAGAAGGAAGAGACCACGTTAAATGAGTTTGCCACTTTTATAAAAGAATACGGGAAAAAGAATATTTCTCTGGCCAGTGAAATATTAAACAAAAAAGCAATCGGGTGATCACTTGACGGAATCTTACGACATTGCTCTGGTGCGGGTGGATAACAGGCTTGTGCATGGCCAGATTCTGGAAGCATGGGTGCCCTTCATCGAAGCGAAATGTATTATGGTCGTGGATGATAACGCTGCCGGTGATTTCTTCTGTGAGACCGTGATCCGCATGGCCGTTCCCAGTGACATCGAAGTCAATATCTGCGCCGTAGGTGATTTTGCCGCCAATTACGTTTATGCCCAGGGGAAAGGCAAAAAGACGATTGTATTGTTCAGCAATATTGCCGATGCCCTGAAGGTGTTTCAGAATGGATTTCATTTTGAAAAACTCAATATCGGCAATATCCATCATGAAGACTATAAAGTCTGTTGCGCTCCGTCGGTGTTTTTATGTGAAACAGAAATTCAGGATGTTTTAAAGTTGTTGCAGGACAATGGCGTTGACGTTGAACTCAAAAGAGTTCCCCGGGAAAAAGCCGTGAATATCAAAGAGGCATTAAAGGAGTTCTGTCAGGTAAAACCATAACGAGGTTCGTACGATCTTGTTTCTGAAAATCATTATCATATCTTTTGTCGGCGGTCTGCTTTGTCTGGATCGCGTATGGATTCAGGCCATGATCTCCCGGCCGATTATCGTTGCCCCGGTGGTCGGCCTCATTCTCGGTAATCCTTATGCGGGATTGATTATCGGCGCGATGATCGAACTCTTCTGGATTGACCGCATTCCCATTGGTATTTATATTCCCCCCAATGATTCCATTGCCGCCGCATTCGCGGCGTCTTTAGCGATACTGTCAGGTTCTTCACTGGGAAAAGTGACAGGCGAACTTATTGCGCTTTCGATCCTGATTGCCGTCCCTTTCGGCATTATTGCCAAAAAAGTGGATGTTAAAATTATGGAGTCCAATAATCTTCTTTCCGATCAGGCTCTGGTCGATGCCAAAGAGTTAAATATACGAGCCATCGAAAGAAAAATGTATCTCGGTTTGTCCAAAGTATTTGTGTTTTATGCCCTTCTGCTGTTTGTTTTACAAATGGTTTTTATTCCCGCGCTGATCTGGATTTATCCGAAACTGCCGGCGCCGGTTCATACGATGCTTTCGCTCACTTACTATTTTCTGCCTCTTTTAGGCATTGCCGTTGCAATCAACACCATCAAACTGCGTGGCACGATTCCCGTTTTCTGCGCGATATTTTTAGTCGTAGCCGCCGCCATGGAATTTTTCCATGTCTTCTGAAA
>CAYVFA010000095.1:0-8730 GCA_964450075.1 uncultured Smithella sp. | reverse complement strand
AGGTAGCCAAAGGCTTTTTCAAAAGGCATGCCGGCCACATTGGTCAGTTTTGCGGCCAGCCCCGGGTTTTCGAGCAGGTCTTTCGCGTATTGGAGTCTTGTCATATCTTCCGGGGTCATGGTCATTACTCAATAATTTAAAAACGGTGTCAAAAAAGTAGGCACAGGACACGCTGCGGGTTTGTCATATCTAACTCAGCAGTTGCCCGCACTCTTTCCATCCCATAACTTTTATGCCCTTATGCATGTAAGTTTCATTACCGCTATAGATCAACGCGGGTTTTGCGGCCTTTACACCGGCTAGCGCACACCATTTTTCCAGTCCGGCGATGGATTCATCAGTCAGTGTGCGGCCGGACTTTATTTCTACAGGCATTAATTTTGTGCCTTGCTCGATAATTAAATCGACCTCATTGCCGTTGTTGTCCCGCCAGAAAAAGAAGGATGGCTTTTCGCCGCTGTTCAGCCGCGACTTGATGAGTTCGGCGATAATAAATGTTTCAAAGATACTGCCCCGCAAGGGATGCGTTTCCATCTGCTCCGGCGTTCTGATTCCCAAAAGCCAGGCGGCAAGCCCCACGTCATAAAAATAAAGTTTCGGCATTTTGACAAGACGTTTATTAAAACTAACGGTGTGCGGCCTCAGTAGAAACACAAGATAGCTTGCTTCAAGCACGGATATCCAGGCTTTGGCGGTGTTATGGGTAATGCCGCATTCCACAGCCAGAGACGACAAGTTGAGCAATTGCCCGGTGCGTCCGGCGCAAAGCCTGACGAATCGTTGAAATGTTTCCAGTTCTTGAATCTTCAGCATCTGCCGGACATCGCGTTCAACATAGGCTGTGACATACGCGCTATACCAGCTTGCAGGAGTGAGCACCCGATCGTAAATCGCCGGATAACAGCCGGTCAGCAGCATGGCATCAATATTAGCGGGTAGTTTGTTCGCATCGGACAACTCCAGCACGGAAAACGGCAAGAGCTCGACAAAAGCCGTGCGCCCGGCCAGGGACTGAGTGACACCCGACATCAAACCAAACTGCTGAGAACCTGTCAGGATATAAAGACCCATCCTGCCATCGCCGTCCACATGGGCTTGAAGGTAGGAAAGAATTTCCGGTGATCTCTGCACTTCATCCAGCACAGCGCCATCGGGGAAACGCGCTAGAAATGAACGCGGATCTTCTTTGGCCGCGAGACGGATATCCGGTTCTTCCAGAGACGCATAAGGCCGGTTTTTAAAGACAGCCTTGGCCAGTGTTGTCTTACCGGACTGACGAGGTCCCGTTAACGTCACAACAGGAAAGCCGCTCAGCAGATCCCGAATGGTTTTTTCTGCGATTCGATTAATCATGGCAAATACTTAGCAGATGTCATGCAATCTGTCAAAAGCTTTTACAAATTGCATAAATAAAGGCATCGTCCATTTCCTGACGAGAACAAGCGAATCCAGGCTGTTCATGTGCAAGCCGGATGTCTCGTTTGTCATCCTATCGATCCAAATAGAAAAGCACGCCGGCGTTATAACGCACGGCGTGCTTTTCTTTGGTTTTAAATGAACGACTAGAGTGCTTTGACGTTTTCTGCTTCCAGGCCTTTTTTGCCCTGAACGACGTCGAAACTGACCGGCTGTCCCTCGTTCAGCGTTTTGAAGCCGCTGGACTGAATCGCGCTGAAGTGCACGAAAATATCACTTCCGCCCTCTTGTTCGATGAAGCCGAAGCCTTTGCGTTCGTTGAACCACTTTACTTTACCTTCTGACATAGTACTAATCCTCCTTTCTCAAAATTTCCTAAGTCGAATTATCACTATGGCAAAAAAAGCCGCCTGATGAAAAGTTCTCAGGCGGCCGAAATTGCTTTTTATCATGACACCATTCAACTTATTCCCTCGCTTTTATAAGTATGACCCGCGAAGTTGAACGGACCCTAAAGTAATTGTATATAATAGTCAAGCGTTATTTTTTTTTAGGGAATAACAGCAACGCCCCGTTACGTTCCCGGGAGAAATGTAACGAGGCGATGCCAAAACTGTAAAATCAAGTTTCAATAGGATCTATTTGTTGGAACGCACCGGAAGCGCCCGCGTGCCATAGGTTTGAATCTTTGGATACCAGAGCTGCTTACCGTGAACGAAATTGAAGTTTGCGGCCTGGGAATCGCGTGTTTCAGACGCCCACGTTTCGATGCAGGTGGATTTAATCAAATCCGTTGCCAGATGAATGCTGAAATTGCCGGCGCAGGGCGCATCCTGAGTTTGATTTGCATCATACAAACTTGCCAGCTCGTCGCTGGTCGGCAGCCGCCAGTCTCTGAAGCCGCCGGCATAAAAATTTTCGCAATAGGATTTTGCGGCAGTCCAACTGACGTCGCTGCCGTTGTCTGTTCCCGCCCACATCAGGTTTGTCTTGGTATCCAGAACGGTTCCGTTGCTGTGATGAACGATGAAACGATCATTGCCTGCGCATGCTACCAGTGTTGAAGCGATCACGGGAATGCAGACGATAACAAAAAAAATTCTTAATAATCTTTTCATAAGGGTCTCCTCTAATGCCGGTTGACAAAGCGTTTTAATTTGACGATCACTGCACTTTTGTGAGTTGCAGTATAGAAAACGAGGTTTTTTATGTCAAGCTAATCTTGATGCCATCTTTTTTCCTTGCGGTTCAACCCGATATTCGGTGTTAATTTTTCCATCAATTCATGTTATGGCTTCCATGAATACATTATCGAAGCGCTCCGCGGCTTTCATCGAACAAAGCCGGTTGGGGTTAAAAAATATTGAAGGAGTAAGTAAATGACAACCGCAGAAAACCGTCCCGCCAAATTTGCCGGGGCAGCCCGTTATGTTCTGGATGATGAACTTGCTAAAATAGTAAATATTTCGATGGCTTTGGAAATGCCGCTTCTGCTCAAAGGCGAGCCCGGTACCGGCAAAACCATGCTGGCTCACGCGATAGCTGAATCGCTACGGATGCCGCTGATTATTTTGAATGTCAAATCCAGCATGAAGCTGATCGATGCTCTTTATCAGTATGATACGCTAACAAGGCTAAACGACAGCCGATTTTCAGATTCCGGCCGCAACGTGAGCAATATTGAAGAATACATCAAGATGGGCAAGATCGGCCAGGCGTTTGTGGCTGAAAAAAAAGTGGTTTTGCTCATTGACGAAATCGACAAGGCCGACACCGATTTTCAGGATGACATGCTTGATATTCTCGATCAGATGCAGTTTGACATCATGGAAGTTGATCGCACCGTGCAAGCGAAAAACCGGCCCGTGATCATCATTACCTCCAATGCGAAAAAAGATTTGTCTGATCCGTTTCTGGGGCGCTGTAATTTCCATCATATTGCATTTCCCGACCGCGATATGATGCGCAAGATTATCAGTGTGCACTTTCCCGATTTAAATAAGGATTTGACTGCCGCCTGCATGGATGCGTTCTATCGTCTGCGGGAGGTGCGCGGGGTCGAGAAGAAGCCCGCCACGAGAGAATTGATCAACTGGATGCGCGCGCTGCAGGCGGATCCCGATTTTCAGATTAAAAGTTTGAAATCGGCTAACGTTCCTTTCCTGGGCGTGCTGTTTAAAAAGAGCACGGATCTTTACCTGGCATCGCATCAATAGGTCAAATCGCATGTTTGCTAATTTTTTCTATACGCTGCGCGATAAAGGCATTCCCGTAACCCCGACGTCTTTTCTCCGGTTGCAAAAAGCGCTGGGGATGGGGCTGGTTACGTCGCTTGACGACTTTTACAGCGTTACGCGCAGCCTGCTGGTCAAAAGTGAACGCTATTTTGATATTTACGATCAGGCGTTCGCCGTCGCTTTTCGCGGCATGGCGGATGTGGATCCAACGGATGCAGAACTCTCGGATATGGTCAAGGCCATGCTCTCCGATTGGCTCAAAGATCCCGAGGGCATGGCGCAGGCACTGGGGCTTTCCGAAGAGCAGATCAAAAAGATGACGCCCGAAGAGCTGGTGGCGCATTTTTTAAAAATCCTTAAGGAACAAACGGAAGCCCATCATGGTGGGAATAAATGGATCGGCACGCACGGCACGTCGCCCACCGGACATTCCGGGACGCATCCGGGCGGCATGCGCGTGGGCGGTGAATCGCGCAATAAATCCGCCATCAAAGTCGCCATGGAGCGTCGCTATCGCGACTATTCACAATCCGGTCCCATCACGGCATCCCAGATCGGGGAAGCGCTCAAACGCCTCCGGCATCTTCAGCCCGCGGGTCCCAGGGATGTTGTGAATATCGATAAAACGATTTATCAGACCATGCGCAATGCCGGTGAAATCGAGATCATCTTCGACCGCAGATTGGCAGACCGCCTGAAGGTCAAGCTGCTGATCGACAACGGCGGCTGGTCGATGGATCCGTATGTGGAGATTGTGCAGGTGCTCTTTCATTACGCCCAGTTTCAGTTCAAGGAACTGGAAATTTACTATTTCCACAATACCATTTATTCCAGTGTCTGGCAGGATTCACAGCGTTACAAAAAACCGGTGCGGGTGGATGAATTTGTCCGCTCCGATCCGGAAACGCGACTGATTATTGTTGGCGATGCGTCGATGGCGCCTTACGAACTCCATGATCCCCGCGGGGCGATTTATTTCGGACAGAACGAATCGCGGTCTTCATTGGAACATCTGAAGTTTTTGTCCAAGAATTTTCGTCACGCGGTCTGGCTCAATCCGCAATCGCGGGATCACTGGTTTTACACATGGACCGTCAAGCAGATTGCCGGTATCTTTCCCATGTTTGAATTATCACTTGACGGGCTGGAAAAAGCAGTGCATCACTTAATCTCACGTAATTAAAAAAGGAGAAATCAACCATGAAAAAGAAATTTGCTTCCATTATGATCATCGGCGTTATGCTGATTGCAGCATCCATGACCGCGCTCGCCGCTTCCAATATGCCACCGCAGGTGGGCGCTACGCTGCCTGCCATGAACCTGCAAAAGCCTGCGGATTCGGGGGATGTCAGATATCTTGGCCTTTCCGGATCCGGGATGTTTTCACCGGATCAGGTGAAGGGGCAAGTGCTGATTATCCAGATTTTCAGTATGTATTGCCCATACTGCCAGAAAGACGCACCCAACGTTAACCGGTTTTTCAGCCTGATAGAGAACAATCCCAAATTGAAAGGGAAAATTAAACTTATCGGCATTGGCGCTGGCAATTCCCAGTTTGAAGTCAATACGTTTAAAAAGAAATATCAGGTAGCGTTCCCGCTGATTCCGGATGGAGATTTTAAAATTCATAAGATTGTCGGCGAAGTCCGCACACCCTATTTTATGGTCATGAAGTTAAATGGTTCAAAAAAACTGGAAGTGGTTTATTCCAAACTGGGCGCGCATGAAAACGTTGAAGCGTTCCTGGCCGAGGTGGTCAAACTGGGGGATGTGAAATAGGAGGCAGTTATGAGAATAAAAATTCTGGTCGCAACGTTTGTTATCTGTTTTTTTGCGTCAAACGCCCTTGCCCTGTCCGAAGCTTATAAAGAAAATATTTTTCAGGTCGGCAAGCTCAAGCCCGTGGATAGTGTTTTAAAAGTGAAAGTGGGCGAAAAAGCGCCGGATTTTACGCTTAAAGCGGTTAGCGGCAAAAAAGTTTCGCTGAAAGATTTTCAGGGAAAAAAGAATGTTGTGCTGTCTTTTGTGCCAGCCGCCTGGACGCCGGTTTGCTCCGATCAGTGGCCCGGTTATAATATAGTTCAGGAGCTGTTTGATGCAAACCATGCAATTTTGCTGGGCATAACCGTCGATAATATTCCCACGCTGTATTCCTGGACCAACCAGATGGGCAAGCTGTGGTTTGATGTCCTTTCCGATTTCTGGCCGCACGGAGCCGTTGCGTCCCGCTATGGTATCTTGCGTTCCGACGGAACCGCGGAGCGGGCCATCATCATTATTGATAAAAAGAGGATCATTCGATATATCGATGTTCATGACATTAATGAGCGCCCCAACCTGGAAAAAATTATGCTACAGCTTGAAAAATTAAGGTAGTTGTCCAACCAATCTTTTATTTCCCCTTGACAGTGGCAGTCAATTGCGATACGCATTTGTGACCGTAAGTCATAAGCTTGTGTGACTTCGGTTATTTTGCAAGTATTTCCATTGGGTTATGATCTTCAACATAACACGTCTTCATCTTGATTTTAAGAGGAGAATTTATTTTGAGCTCGGAAGAAAGAAGAAAAAAAGAAAAGGAAAACCGGAAAAATTCAATTCTCAAAGCGGCGCGTAAACTGTTTTTTGAACGGGGTTTTAAATCCGTGACCGTCGATCTTATTGCCGCCAAAGCGGAAGTCAGCAAGGGGTCCATATATTTATATTTTGACAGTAAGGAAGAAATCTATACTCAGATATTGATTTCGGCCAATATCGAACGTCATAAAGAAGTAGAAAATTATGCCAGGCGGGAAGGAAAAGCTTCGGAACTCCTCCTGATGTTTGCCCGTAACTATGTGGATTTTTTTCTGGACAATAATGAATTGTTCAGAATTTTAATGACATTTATGCTGCAAGCCGACAATATGAATCTGACCGAAGATCAAAATACGCAGTTGATTCATACGACAAATGAAAATATCCGTACGGTTTCTGAAATTCTCCAGAAAGGTGTTGATGAAGGGGAATTTGTTCCAAATCTTGACATTCGTCATGTGCAAAATGGTATTTGGGGAATGCTCAACGGCGTTATTTCCCTTTATATTTACACAGGAGCACCGGAAAAACGCGCTGAAAGAATCAATGCGATCGTCAGGGACAGCCTGAATGTATTCATTCGCGGGATAAAGTCTTAAGCATTTTGCAGGCGGGCTGCTATTTTTCATTCTGCCGGATCAATTTTTGAAAATCCTGATCAGCGGTATGAAGAAGTTTTTCCACATCTTTTTCCAGTTTTTCAAATCGTTCGATAATGGCTCTCGCCTGTGCTGTAAGTTGCATGGACTTATCATGCACGCCAATGTCCACGAGCTTCATTCCCATGCGTTCTTCCGAGGCTTTTAATCTTCCCCATGCTGCACGATAGGACATTTCCAGTTTTTTTGCCGCGGCATTGAGGCTGCGTTGCTCATCGACAGCTTTGAGAATGTTGTCACGCCCCTTGCCGAAAACTACTTTTCCGTTTTTTTCAATCCAGACTTTATACTTTATTTCCATCAGGAGAGTCCCCTTCATATGCTGACATGATTTTACTTATATTGATGATAATGATGAATTGTCAATATAATTCCTTGCCCCTGCCTTTCATCATTGTGCGGCTTCACCTGATGATCAGTTTCTCAGGCATAGTTGTTTTATTTTCTATGCTTTATATAACATATTGACTTTTTTATGACTTTCGGTCAAATATGTCACGTTTGACATAGATCAAAATTGACACATGTATCGGGAGGCTTTTATGCAAATTACAAGGAGAGGTTTCTTTACGATGACCGGCGCCATTGGAGGCGGGGTTGCCCTGTCGAGTCTGGGGCTCAACCTCAATCCGACCAGGGCATATGCGGATGAGCTTAGCAAGATGGATCGTATCAAGATTGCCAAGCAGGTGACGACGATTTGTTGTTACTGTTCCGTCGGTTGCGGTCTGGTCTGTAGCGTGGATAAGGCTACAGGGAAAATTTTTAACATTGAAGGGGATGCGGACCATCCCATTAATGAAGGATCGCTTTGCGCCAAGGGCGCAGGTTTCTTCGATCTGACCGAAGCCAACAAGCACCGTCTCACCAAGGTTCTTTATCGCAAGCCTTATGGGACCGAGTGGGAAGAAAAAGACTGGGACTTTGCGCTTTCCCGAATTGCCCGTCTGGTCAAGGATACGCGGGACAAGGGTTTTGTGAAGACCAATGCCAAGGGCGAATTGGTTAACCGCTGCGAATCGATTGGTCATTACGGAAGTTCCAATATTGATAATGAGGAGTGTTGGCTGGTCACTGCAAAATGTCGTGCCCTGGGTATGGTTTATATAGACCATCAGGCCCGGGTCTGACACAGTCCATCTGTAGCGGCTCTGGGAGAGTCGTTCGGACGCGGTTCCATGACGAACCACTATATTGATTTAAAGAATGCCGATGTCATTCTGATTATGGGCAGCAATGCTGCCGAGCATCACCCCATCGCCTTTAAGTGGATTTTAAGAGCCAAAGAAAAAGGCGCCACCATTATCCATGTTGACCCCCGTTACACCCGAACATCCGCCCGCTGCGATTTCCATGTGCCGCTTCGCTCAGGCACCGATATCGCGTTTCTTGGCGGTATGATTCGCTACATTATCGAGAATAACAAATACTTCAAAGACTATGTGCTCAATTATACCAACGCCTCCTTTATCGTAGGCGCTGACTATGATTTTAAAGATGGTCTTTTCTCCGGGTATGATGCCAAAAAAAGAAAATATGATAAGGCCACCTGGGTGCTGGAAAAAGACGGTAAGGGCATTCCTAAACGGGATATGACGCTGACCAATCCGCGCTCTGTTTTCCAGATGATGAGAAACCATTATTCCCGTTACACACTCGATAAGGTATCCAGCATCACCGGTGTGTCGAAAGAAAACCTGCTTAAAGTTTATGAAATCTATTCTTCAACCGGTGTTCCGGACAAGGCGGGAACGGAATGCTACGCTCTGGGTTGGACGCACCACACGACCGGCAGCCAGAACATCCGCGCCATGTCTCTCATTCAGCTTCTACTGGGCAAT
>CAYVFA010000094.1:0-8775 GCA_964450075.1 uncultured Smithella sp. | reverse complement strand
TCCGGCGCATACCGGATAAAACCGTTCCCTACAGTTATTATGGGCTGACACCAAAGGAAGGCAAAATTATTCATGATTGCAAACAACACCGAAACACCCGCTATCGATCAAATTATTGACCGTGCGGCTGAACAAAACCCCCATGCAACCGAGCTATTAAAAGCATTGGGTCCGATTATCGAAAGGCAGCGCCAGTTGGCTGCTGACTCTCTGCTTGCGGCAATCGATTTTTCATCGGTCAGCAAAGAGAAACTCAAGGCGGGGGTTCCGGTTATCCGACAGGTTCATTTTTTGACCGAAGCTGAAGACTTGAAAAAAATAACGCTGACTTTGGCCAAAGCGGTCATCGAAGGCATGCCCAATTTAAGTGAAGGAATGGAGCGCTTTTGCGATCTGGTCGAGAAAGGAAAAATCGTTCCCGCCGATTACTTTAAAACTTCTACGGAAGATTCCAAAAGTCCAGTGGAAAACTGGAATAAAGATCTGAAGGTATCTCCGTCCAATGCTTCATTGTTAATGAGTTTGGTGGGCCGTGTCGTCCTGGAGCAGCGTGCTAAAGAGGCGACTGCCGAACTGGGTGAATTTGCGTGGGAGAAAGGTTTTTGCCCGATCTGTGGTGAATTTCCGTCTATTGCGCTCATTGAAGAGCAAGGCGGCAAAAGGTTTTTGCATTGCAGTTCCTGCGGTAACGACTGGCGTTTTACACGCGTGGTCTGCCCGTATTGTGAAAAAGAAGCTTCAAAGGAAATGGATTATTTTTACATTGCAGACAAAACACAGGAATCGGCCTTTGTCTGCGACGACTGTAAAAAATATCTTGTTACTCTGTATCGCGCGGGCAATCTACTGGCCCGCGACATGGATATATCCGCCATTTCCCTGGTGCATCTGGATATGATTATGCAGGACAAGGGCTACGAGCCGATGACGGCCTGCCCCTGGAATATATTGAAATGATTTAAAGGAGAAAAATTATGAGCGACACATTTATTTTAAACGGGATAGAGACCGGATATAAACCGGGCCAAATGATTCTTGAAGCGGCGCGAAACGGTGGCATTGAAATTCCCACACTCTGCTATCTGAAGGGCGCCACACCCACCGGTGCTTGCCGGGTGTGCTGTGTGGAAGTCAAGGGGGCACGTTCGCTGGTAGCGGCTTGTTCCACCCCCGTCACGCCGGGCATGGAGGTTTCAACCAATAGTGAGCTAGTCCATAAGGCCAGAAAGCTCAATGTCGAGCTCTTGCTTGCCGCAGGCCACCATAACTGCCTGACCTGCCAGGCCAATGGCGATTGCCGCCTGCAGGATCTAACTTATTTTTATAAAATCACGACTCTGCAATTTAAAGAAAAGGATGACAAAGACATCTATCCGACGGAAGATCAAAACTCTTTTATCGTCCGCGATTTCAGTCGCTGTATCCTTTGCGGACGATGTGTTCAGGCCTGTAATGAGTTGGTGGTCAACCGCGCTATCTCGCAGGGGTATCGCGGATCGGAAAGCAAGATCGTCACCGGCGGCGACAATCCCTATAATGACAGCGAATGCGTTTTCTGCGGCCATTGCGTACAAGTCTGTCCGACAGGCGCGCTATCGGAAAAGAAAGCAAAGGGGCAGGGACGGGCATGGGAAGTTAAACATGTCCGCACGACTTGTCCTTACTGCGGTGTTGGCTGCCAGCAAAACCTTCATCTTCATGGCGAGCAGATCGTCAAAATTACCGGTGTCGAAGATGGTGCGCCGAATTACGGAAGGTTATGCGTTAAGGGCCGCTTCGCCTATGACTTTATTTATTCAGAAGACCGACTCAAAACGCCGCTGATTCGCGAAAAAAATGGCGAGTTCCGGGAAGCTTCCTGGGATGAGGCACTGGATCTTGTCGCAAAAAGATTCAAGGAAATCATAAAAGAATCCGGCCCGGATTCCGTTGCCGGCATCAGTTGCGCGCGAAGCATTAATGAAGACTCCTACAACATGCAAAAGTTGTTTCGGGCTGTTTTTCAAACAAACAACATTGACCATTGCGCCCGGGTCTGTCATGCGCCGACCGTCGCCGGTCTTGCCGCGTCCTTCGGTTCGGGTGCCGGCACCAACTCTATCAGTGAGTATAAGGATGCCAAAATGTTCCTCTGCATCGGGACGAACATGACGGAAGCGCATCCGGTTGCCTCTTATTATGTAAAACAGGCAAAATTGAAGGGCGCGAAACTCATTGTCGCCGATCCACGTAAGCATGAATTGGCGAGGATGTCCGATATCTTCGCGCAGATCAAGGTCGGCTCCGATGTGGCCTTTTTAAACGGTATCATGAATGTCCTGATCAATGAAAATCTATACGATAAGAAATTTGTTTCTGAATGCTGTGTGGGATTTGAAGAACTCAAAAAGACGGTTATGAATTATCCGCCAAAGAAAGCAGCCGAAATTTCCGGCGTGCCTGCTGAGACGATCATCCAGATCGCTCACGAAATGGCTGCCACCCGGCCATCAATGCTTATTTATACATTGGGCATCACAGAGCATTCCTGCGGGACAAACAACGTCATGAGCTGTGCCAATCTACAGATGCTCTTAGGCAACATGGGTGTAGAATTCGGTGGCGTCAACCCCTTGCGCGGACAGAATAACGTGCAGGGCGCCTGTGACATGGGCGCATTGCCTAATGTTTTTGCCGGCTATCAGAACGTGACCGTACCCGAAAACCGGGAAAAATTCCAGAAAGCGTGGAATGTGGACCGTCTTCCGGACAAACCGGGGTTGATGATCCCGGATATGATGGACGGATTGATCACCAAAAAAATACGGGCTCTGTGGGTGTTCGGCGAAAATCTGGCCAATGCCGAGCCCAATATTACCCACGCTGAAAAGTGTCTGGCTTCCGCCGACTTTTTAGTGGTTCAGGATATTTTCCCGAACGAAACCACCAAATTTGCCCATGTGATTCTGCCTTCCGCATCCTGGTGCGAAGACGAAGGGACCTTCACCAGTCTGGAGCGGCGCGTCAGCATGGTGCGGACGATTAAAACCCCTCCGGGAATTGCCAAGCCCAACTGGTGGATCTTCAAAGAGCTTGCCAGAAAAATGGGGCACGATTGGCCATCCAACAGCGGGCGTGATATTTGTGACAAAGAATTGGCCGTGTTGTGTCCGATGTTCAAAGGAATAACCTTTGACCGGATTGAAAAAGACGGACTGCAATGGCCATGCCCCAGTGAGACGCATCCCGGCACACCGATTGTTCATAAAGACGGCAAATTTACCTGTGGCCTGGGTAATCTCAAGGGCATTGAGTGGACCGCCCCGAAAGAAGTTGCCGACTTGGAGTATCCGCTGGTGTTGAGCACGGGCCGAAGGCTTTCGCAGTATCATACGCGCACGCAAACCGGGCGAAGCGGCATGGACACGATTTACAGCCGGGAAACCGCGGATATCTCCATCGATGATGCAAGAGAAAAGGGAATCGAAGATGGAGAAATAATTGTCGTGAAATCCAGACGCGGAAAAGTAACAGTTCCTGCACGCGTTACGGATGTGGTTCCCAAGGGCATGGTTTGGATGACGTTCCATTACCGCGAAGGAAATTGCAACTGGCTGACGAATAATGTCGGCGATACCGTGACAAAAACGCCTGAGTTCAAGGCCTGTGCGGTCCGGATTGAAAAAATGGCATAGACAGGAGCATGCCTTCCCGGTTTTCATCGCGGGAAGGCATTATCCCCAAGATCTAATAAATCTATTCGTCATGTTATGGCGGTTGAAGAAGGATTCCTCAACCGCCATTTCTTATGGTGAAATTATTCATCAGGCTTCCAGTGATCTTTCATTTATGTTGCAAAAGCTCGACAAAAGCTTCAATCCTTGTTTTCAGTTGCCCCGCATCTTGCTGGCTGTAATCTGTTTCCAAACGCAGCATCGGTGTACCCGACTTTTCTATTGCTTTTTCTACCGGACCGCTTTCCATGATGTAGGGATGACAGAACTGCAGACTGTAGTGAATGACGCCTTTGGCATTGAGCTTTTTCGTCATAGCCTTCACATACTCGACCCGTGACGGGTTCGGTGTAAAGACGGCACAGTCGATGTTGAAATATCGTTCAGTGATGGAATCAAGGATTTCGTCCACCGTGTTGCCTTTAGGTTCGGTTAGCCATCGGGTCCCTCGCTCGCCGACGCAGGATTCCTCGCCCACAATAACCGCGTTACTGGATTCAATCAGCATAGGCAGTTTCCAATTGGGCACGGCCATCGGGCATCCAGAAACAAGCAGCCGAGTGGTTCCCTTTGGAAAAACGCCGATTCCTTTTTTCACACGCTCCTCCAACTCGTCACAGAGTTTGTTGAGCGAGTCCGTAAATCGAATCGGGTCATCATAGAAAAACACTTGATTGACGAGCAGACCGTCCAGACCGGATATTGGCGCCGGATCGGCAGCCCGCAGTTCGGTAAGTCTTTTCACTGCCTTTCGTTTCGCGTTTGTGATGTCAATTCCCTTCTTCAGAGATTCGACCGTTATCTTTTTGCCGCTTGTTGCTTCCAATTTTGTAATAAGCTTGCGGTATTCTTCCTTTAGCAGCGCCTTGCCCATCGGTGTTTTCATCTGTGGCATGTCCATAATGTGAAGGTCTTTGACCAGGGGCGCCAGCATCTCATAAGCCTTTTTCTTGCCGTCGCAGGTGTTTTCACCCACCACAACGTCGCTTGCTTCCAGATAGGGGCACACTTTACCGAGTTTGAAACCGAACATAGACTTGATGAGTGAGCAGGTATTTCTGGGTAATAGCGCTTCTGCGCCTTCAAAATTAAATTCTGCCCCGGCGCATAACCCGACAGAGACACCGTCCACCGCGAGGATCAACTCTTCCGGAACAAAAACGCAGTAAGAACCTATCACTTTTCGCCCTTGCTTCTTCGCATCCATCAGCTCCTGGATTCTCAGTCCATGCACCTCACTCATCACAAAATCGAAATACTTCATCCCCTACGGACGGTTTTTTTGTGAAAGATAAATGTCTGTATAAGCTCCTCCCAAGACGGAAAGAAGTGCGTCATGACCTTTTAGATCAAGACCTAACTCTGACCACATTGCTGTATAATCTGCCATTTAAAACCTCCTGAAAATTTATTAGTAAATTACATAACACTACATCTGCTCATGTTACCAATAGCTTATTGGAATAAGATGTGCCTGATTATTCTCCTTGGTTATTTAATTTATCCGTTTAAGGAGGGTGATCAATACCTTACTGGTCAGGGTGAAACTCCCTAAGGTAAACCAGTTATCATGAAAGCCTGGCTTCCGAAAAGCAATGCCAGCAAAGAAACAATACTGCTTGACATATATGCCATGTCTGACATATATGTTTCAATATGTATGTTAATATTAATATATGCAACACTAAACATAGATAAGGGGGCATGATGAAAAATTTAAAAATTACTGTTGTTGTCGTTTTATTTTTATTGCTGGGTTCATTTTCCGCGCTGGCTCAGGAGAAAATTTCCGCAGCCGTTGCGGCAAACTACATTGCGGCATTTAAGGAACTGGCGGCTGATTTTGAGTCGAAAACAAAGATTAAGGTCGAGGGTACGTTTTCTTCGACAGGGAGCCTCTACAGCCAGATCACTAACGGCGCACCTTATGATTTATTTTTGTCCGCCGATGAAAAACGCCCGAATCTCTTGCAGAAAGACGGGCTTGCGGATCAGCCGTTTGTTTATGCCAGAGGTAAGGTGATTCTCTGGTCGGCCAACAAACAGTTTTGCAAGGCAAAAACCTGGCAGGATGCTTTGAAAGACAATTCAATTAAGAAAATCGCCATCGCCAACCCCGTCACTGCTCCTTATGGAACTGCGGCCCAGGCAGCGCTTCAGAAAGCCGCATTGTTGGAGAGTCTTCAAAAGAAGCTGGTTTATGGCGAAAGCATCGCCCAGGCGTTTCAGTATGCATCAACGTTGGCGGTTGACGCGGGCTTTGTCGCGCTTTCCGCCTCGGTAAGTGACGCAGGAAAGAAAGGATGCTTCTATGATGTTGCGGACGCCCAGGACATTATTCAATCCGCTTGTCTCCTGAAAAGGACAAAAAACCGCACGGCGGCAGAGTCTTTCGCTGCCTATTTAAGTTCTCCCGATGCGCAAAAGATTAAAGCCAGGTTTGGATACCGGTAAATCGCAGAAGAAGGAAGCGGCGGTTGGAGATACGCTCTCCAATCGCCGCTATGAGCAAAAAACGGATATCGGGATTCAATCCTCGCCGTTTGTGCATAAGGCAAGGTGCGTTAAGAATGTATTTGCAGTAAACGATTGTTCATGCGGGGAGCGCCGCAGAAATCGCGAAATCGGTCAACGTTGAATCCCCATTGCCTTGCCAGATTATCGGCAATGTGTTCATTTTCTAGATTGTGAGTCCAATGTTTGAAATGCCGGAGATGATCGTGCGCCAGTTCATGGGCAATCATTGCCATTGCAATATCTTCATCGAATTGATTCAGTTGCCGCGAGTCGATTCGGATGCAGTGATCACGGGTCACTTCCGCGACGCCACCTGCAATGGTTTGACCTTCTATAATCGATCCAAAGGATAAATCTTGTCGAAATCCGGAATGAACAATTCTCAAGATTGTTTTGAAGAAAAGAATCTTTAAATAGTCTGATTCAATTTCAATGTGTTCAAAATATCTTTCAATATCCACATTGAGAAGCAACTTTGTCTCGGAATAATTTACGGCAGGCAGCAATTTGTCAGCCTTATCAAGTTTGGTTTCCATCATGATAAAAACGGGGGAGAAGACTCTCTTCCCCGGGTGATTTAATGACAACTGCAAGAGCCGCAACCATCACCTTCAGGCAGATTGGATGTCAACTTAAAACCTGCGCCCTGAGGTGTTGTTATAAAATCGATATTGATCGGCTTGACCTGGTTTAAAAGGCCGTTTTCAATGACAAAAGTTGTGCCACCGGCTTGAATCACTTCATCTGCTTCATTTCGGGTTTCATCCAAAGCCATGCCCAGAGACGGTCCGGAACATCCCATGTTCAGGAACACGCGAATAGACGCATCCGCTTTTTTGTCCTTCAGAAAATCCTTGATGACTTCCGATGCCTTGTCTGTAACGGTTAACATTTATTATCCTCCTTACGGGTTCCATCAATATTTATAATTCTACGAGACACTGCCTTTGTGAATTCTTCGGAGTAATATGTGATTACTTGGAATAAGTCAAATAGCTAAGGGGAATAATAAAGACGTGATTATGACTAATGCTTATAGTCATGTTTACGCCGCAATGAACTTGAGGCTGTAAGATGCCTGTGAAAAATCCGCTTGCCCGCTCCAATTGACTATGACATGGTTCGCTTCTATGGCGCTACTTTGGATCAACAATATTTCCATCAGCTTTGGCGGGCCGCAGCTTATTGACGGGGCGTCGCTCCAGATCGAAGCGGGTGAACGCATCGGGCTTTTGGGACGAAACGGTTCGGGCAAGTCCACGCTGATGAAGCTGCTGAACAGGGATCTGGTTCCCGATGCGGGTGAAATCAGCGGCAGTGGTGATGTGCGTATAGCACTTATGCCGCAGGATATTGAGGATCTGCCCGGAACGGTCTATGATGTAGTTTCAGCTGGCGATCAGCAACATCTGGATTTGCTGTATAAATATCATGAGCTCTCCGTGCAGTTGACTCGGATCAATGATGAGAATCTGCTGAAAAAAATGGAACGGGTTCACCATCAACTGGAAGCGGCAGACGCCTGGCAATATTCCCAAAAAGTCGAGGCCGTGATTTCCCGCACGTCATTGGACGCCGATGCTGCATTCCGTCTGCTTTCGGCAGGCATGAAGCGGCGGGTGCTGCTGGCCCGTGCGCTGGTGAGTGAACCGGATATTCTGCTTCTGGATGAACCCACCAACCATCTGGATATCAACTCCATCCTCTGGCTGGAAGCGTTTCTGCAAAATTACGACAAAACCATTTTATTTGTGACGCACGATCGGACATTTCTGCAAAAGATTGCCACACGGATTGTGGAAATAGACCGTGGCAAGCTGTTTTCCTTTGCCTGCAATTATTCAACTTACCTGGAACGGCGTCAGGCCATGCAGGAGGCGGAAGAAAGTCAGTGGCAGACTTTTGATAAGAAACTGGCCAAAGAAGAAGTCTGGGTGCGTCAGGGGATAAAAGCGCGGCGCACGCGCAATGAAGGCCGGGTGCGCGCGCTGCTGGCGCTGCGCGAGGAGCGAACCCGCAGGCGAGAGCGCGAAGGCAGCGTAAAACTGGCCATTCAGGAAGCCGAACGCAGCGGCAAGCTGGTTGTGGAAGCCGAGAAAATCAGCTTTGCTTATGACCATCGAAAGATCATGGATTCCTTTTCTACGACAATCATTCGTGGCGATAAAATCGGCATCATCGGGCCCAACGGTTCCGGGAAAACCACTTTGCTCAAAGTATTGTTGGGAGAGCTGCCCATCTCCGGCGGAAAGATCAGACTCGGCACGGGGATTGCGATTGCTTATTTCGATCAACTGCGCGCACTGTTCGACGACAGTAAATCCCTGCGGGATAATATTGCCGACGGTAACGATACCATCTTTATCAACGGCATGCCACGCCATATTGTCGGCTATCTGCAGGATTTTCTTTTTCCGCCCGAACAGATTCAGTCGCCGGTGGCCTCTCTTTCCGGCGGCGAGCGCAACCGGCTGCTTCTGGCCAGACTCTTTGCCACGCCATCCAACGTGCTGGTGCTGGATGAACCCACCAATGATCTCGATGC
>CAYVFA010000093.1:1669-9042 GCA_964450075.1 uncultured Smithella sp. | reverse complement strand
GATGAAAACGGGCGGACCTTCGATCAGGCCCGCCCCTGGATTGTAAAACGTAGGATTAAAGGTGTGAAGGATTCAACTCATGCATTGGCGTAGGTTGACCGGATTACTTTTTTATCGGTTTTGCCGACACTGGTTTTGGGAATCGAATCCGCGAAAATATATTGATCGGGAATGGCATAGCGGGGAATCTTTCCCTTGTCGGCGCATTCCTTCATATGGCTTTTCAGAACCTCGGGCGTAATGCCGTCCCCGCGGAACTGGGGTTTCAGCACCACCAGCATCATCGGACGTTCTCCCCACTTGGCATCGGGAATGCCGATAGCCGCCGACTCTTCAATCGCGCCGTGCAGGCTGATGGCGTTTTCCAGATCAAGCGACGAAACCCATTCACCGCCCGTTTTAATGACGTCTTTGAGGCGGTCGGTAATCTGAATATATCCTTCCTGATCCATATAGCCCACATCGCCCGTATGCAGCCAGCCGCCGTGCCAGAGTTCCTGAGTTTTTTCCGGATCTTTGTAATAACCTTTCGTAAACCAGGGCGCCCGGACAACAATTTCTCCGGTGGTTTGACCATCATTGGGGAGAAAGTTGCCGAATGGATCGGCGATCCTTACATCAACCAGCAAGGCCGGCATTCCCGTCTTGATGGCAATGTCACTTTTTAGTTCATTGTCAAAGTTCTTCATGGAAGGCTTCAGGTTGGATACGCTGATGACCGGACAGGTTTCCGACATGCCGTATCCCGTCATGATCTGAATTCCCAGATCCATTGCCGCGACGGCCAGACCTTTCGACAGGCGGGCGCCGCCAATGATCACTTTCCAGTGAGACAGGTCAATCTGCTTGGCAATGGGGCTGGCCACCAGCATCTGCAGGATCGTGGGCACACAATGCGAGTAGGTGACTTTTTCGGCAATAATGAGTTTGACAAGCATTTCCGGCTCGTATTTGCCCGGATAAACCTGTTTTACGCCCATCATCGTGGCGATGTAAGGGAATCCCCAGGCATGAACATGAAACATCGGCGTAATCGGCATATAGACGTCGGAAGTGGAGAAGCGCAACGGGCTGTCATGCCCGCTTACTGCAATGCAAACGCTCATGGCGTGCAGGACAATCTGGCGATGGGTGAAGAACACGCCTTTAGGGAGTCCGGTGGTGCCGGTTGTGTAAAAGGTTGTCGCCTTGGTCTCTTCATCAAGGTCGGGAAAGTAAAAATCAGCCGACGCGGCAGCCAGGAGCGCCTCGTATTCTCCATCAATGACGATATCCGTCTGTGGCGATTCGCTTGTGTCGGAAAGAAGAATAATCTTTTTTACGGATTTGAGTTTGTCCCGGATAGCCGCAAGCAGCGGAAGAAAATCGGAGTTAATCAGAATAACATCGGCTTCGGAATGATTGATGGTGTACTCGATCTGATCCGGAGAAAGCCGCCAGTTAACGGTAAACAGCACCGCCCCCATCATGGGAATGGCAAAAAAACTTTCCAGATAGCGATGAGAGTCGTAGTCAAAGACAGCCACCGTATCTCCCTGTTTAACGCCGATGCCTGAAAGGGCGCTCCCCAGCCGGTTGATTCTTTCAAACAGGTCATTGTAGGTATAACGCATTTTGTTGCGATAAACGATTTCCTGACTGCCTGCGCATTGTTTGGGGCCGCTCAGCAATTCTTTGATGGTCAGTTGAAATTTGTATGGACTGCCGTTTAAAGATTTTCCCTTCATATCGCCCTCCTTGAATTGTAGTTTTTTCTGGCTCATATGATCGTCTAAAGCCCTGAAAACCACAATCCACGGAAAGCCGTTTTGTCCGTGCTTGATATGATTAAAAGATGATAGGTAAAAGACCTACCCTGTTGTGGCAAGTAACTAAAAGTTTTTTTAAATCTATACCAATTTTTCCCAAGCCCTACCGGCCAAGATGTATGAGCCACACAAAGGCAATGTAAATCAGGAAAATAAAAGAAACCACAAACAGCCGATCCAGCCCCGCCAGATCCTTGGACTTGAGTGTCATCCCCACCGAAACAGCCACGCAGATGACCGTTCCCGCGATGACGGCCGCATTGAGCATATGAACCAGCGATACGATACATAAGACCAGAACCATGAAGGCCCCGAAAAAGATCAGAGCCAGCGCCCGGGGATAACGAACATGTCCGAACAAGTTGAAGATACCCTCTGATTTGTCTCCATCGATATCCTTGAGGTCTTTCAGATGACAACAGAAGAAGAAGGCAAGCAAAACATAGGCGATGATTTCCTTATTCTCTAACGCCGCATAGAAGTCGTCGGGTCTGGCGATAGAAGCCCCGGCCATAAACACGCCGGTGCCGATCACGGCAATGATGAGATTGTTGAGAGGCCAGAAGCGCCGAAACCGGAAGGGCGGCGCCGAATAGACATAAGAAAGCCCCCAGATAAAGAACCAGAAGTAGAAGAAATCTCGTCCCACAGGAACCGCCAGAACCCCAGAAAGGGCCATCGCCACAAAGGCCAAACGGCCTGCATCATCCTTACTCATCAGGCCTTCCACCAAAGGCCGCTCCCGGTTGGAGACGCGGTCAATATCCAGATCGTTTATGTCGTTTGTGAGTTTGGCATAAATGAACAAAAGCGAAATGGAAAAGGCAGCCGCGACAAGCTTCAGCATATCAGGCGTATTCAGAATCTTCGGGTAGTGACCGATCTGCCACGCGGTAAACATCAGACCGAAACAAAGAAGCAGCAGATAAAAAAGAAGCCTCCGGGGATACAGAACGGACAGAATGATTCCGCCTGCTTTCTCCCGCCACGCCAGGATGGCCGCCGCGCCGACAAGGCAAAGGGCAAAAGGGATAAGATAGGCGAAGAAAAGCGCCTGTGGTCCATTAATGACCGTGGTGGATCGGTGGGTCATGGTGGTCAGATCAATGCCGATGAGATGATGGAACGGTAAAATGTATCCGTAAAGATAAACGATGGTATAGAGGGAAAAGGCAAGCAAAAGCGAACGGACAATACCCCGCCTGAAGCCGAACAGGGAAAAGATGAGAGAGCCGAAAAAGACGGTGGCCACTTCCAGTCTCACCCCAGCCGTCACACCCTTCATGTCTGCCAGTGGATTAAAGAGATTGACGTAATTGTAAAGGAAAGTATCAAAATTTCTGAAATAGCGTATTTCGTCGCCGACACCACCCGTGAAGATGAAATCAACAAATGGCACGGTCACCGTAACACAGAAACCAATCAGGGTGAGCTTGAGGGCGTCGCGGTAGCGCACACGAAGAAAGACGGCAACCGGAATACTCATGGACAAAAAGATGCAGACCCAGGAAAAGTACATATGCAAGTCGCCCACGAGGCAGCCGTAAAAATCAACCGGATCAAACAAAAGCCTGTGCCCGGTGGAAAGGAGCTTCTCCAGTACAGTCCGGATGATAATGACGGCCGTCAGTGTTTTGAAGATGGCGTCAACAGGCATATCCTGCTCAAGAATGCGGTTGGATATCCTCTGTAAAAGCATTTGCATGGTTAGTTGCTTTCCTGTACGGACAAAATAGCCGAGACCACCGTGCTGTCCGCCGTCTTTTTTCAGACCTCTTTCCTAATAGAAACCGGATATCATTGAATCTGGGCGTCAATGTTACACCCGCTTCGCTTGAGGGTTATGTTGGTATTTGAGTAGCGCCGGCTTATCGGATAACTTGTCCAGTCAGGGACAGGGCAGCCTTCCCATTGCTTGTCCGGCTTTACAAGAACGTCCTGCCAACTACCCGTATTATCCTTCCAGTCGGTATTGCTGCAAGATGCCGTTGCTCCCGGTTCAAGAGCAAAGTTGTCGCTCCCATGAAAATAACACCCAGGCCCGAACGTAGTCACTTTTATAAAGACTTTCCCGTCCTGGGCGGATAAAGTGCTGGTCACATAAGCGGTTGACGCCCATGCGGGCAGAGCGTTGCAGACAAACATAAGAACGATCAGCATGCAAAAAAAACCATTTCTGTTTTTCATAATCACTCCTTTTTCGTTATGGTGTGTTTACTCATTTTCAAGTTCTCCTCCGTGATCAAACTTGCCAATAAGAGAACTTGCTTAATCTGCTACTTTCCTTTTTGTGCACCCCTGAGCGCCGAGACAGACAGAGCCGTCGTCAAGACGCCGTCTGTATCATAGGCCCGCCAGATCACCTTCGGCTGATCCTTGTATGTATATTCCCATAGAGGGACTTCTTCATCCCGCCAGGAGCCATCGGGCCTCTGCTGCAAGGTCAGCCAGGAAATCCCCCTGCGGAAAGTTTCATCAAAAACACCGCAGGCAGCCAGCGCGCTCAGGGCCAGCGCTGTATCGTATGCGCCGCCCCAGGAACCATCACGTTTCTGGCTTGACTGCAAGAAGGCAATACCTTTTTTGCGGGCATCCTCCCCTTTTTTTATTTTGCAAAGGAGCGTCAGACTCATGGCGGTTGCATAATAATGTCCCGGATAAAAATAAGAATGCCACCAACCCTGCGGCGTTTGCGCCCGGATGATCAGATCATCGTTGATCAGACCGGCAAGCGGTGTATCCGCCAGAAGGGTAAAGACATTGGCGTTGACCTCGGGATGAAGGCCGTAGTTTGCGGCTTCCGACGGTTCATAAACGAGAACCGCAGGCCCCCGGCCGTCAAAGGTGGTAAAGGCACCCGCGTCTTTGTCGTAGAAGCGCAGCAGACTGTCCGCCGCCATGTTTTTTCCCAAAAGCCGGTTGGTCCGGATCACAAAAGCCGTATCATCGGAATCCACGGGGGCGTAGATCATATAGCCCCAGACACCCCCCCTGTTTTCCGCGTCCATCCGGTCCGTAATCTTCTGCTTCTCTGCGGGCGAGAGGAGATCGCCAATCGCTTGGGCGATGAAGAAACCGGCAAACACATGACCGGTTTTATGAACGGGGCATTCCGAACCGTCGGAGGCCCGGCAGGCAAGGTGATGCCTGTCTTCCTGCACGGCATTTTTGAGATAAGACGCGCCCCGATCAATGGCGGCATCAACAAGTTCATTCACCGACGCCAACGCCAGGGAATAGGCAAAACCGGTGAGCAGGCAGATCACCGCCATAACACAGATGATTTTTTTCACTTGACCCGTCTCCTCATGCACACCCATACGCCTGTCGGCGGTCATTGAACCTCGGTTTCAATACCGCATCCTAATCGATACCTAACACCTCATGAACTCCGGGTAAACAAAACGGGCTTTTCGGGCCCGTTTTGCTCTCTACTTTTTTTTGACTTTCTTCTGGACGGTTTTTTGATCACCTTCAAACATTTTAGCTAATTCCCACTTTTTGCGCCCCTTCCAGCTTCCCTTGTGGTAGGCGTAACTTGCCAGAAGCGGCAGCACCGTTGTGGCTTCGGCAT
Organism: uncultured Smithella sp.; assembly: GCA_964450075.1. Lineage (GTDB taxonomy): Bacteria > Desulfobacterota > Syntrophia > Syntrophales > Smithellaceae > UBA8904. The sequence goes on along the minus strand of CAYVFA010000093.1, from coordinate 3,660 downwards.
ACACCATCTGTTCACAGCTGGAATCCACCTTGCCCCAGGAATTCGCTTCTTTGAGCGTCGAGCTGGAACAAGCGCCGTCACGCACATCCGCCACGGTGATCTGTATCGCATATTTATGCATCGGTACGTTGTGACCCATAATCTCGGCGCAAACAACGGTATCCTGAGCAAAATTTTTCGGTACGCCGCCGCCGATCATCAAAAGTCCGGTGGCGCCCGCCTTAATCTTCACGTTGGTCAATTCCAGAAAATCTTTAACGGAATCGATGGACATGTGATGGACGGGGCGTTCTATCTGATGCAGCACCAGACCGAAGCCCGCGGAGCTGTCCGAAAATGCGGGGCAGAAAATCGGCACATGGTTTTCGTAGGCCGCCTGAACCAGCGAATCTTTCTTTTTGGAATTTTTAACAAGATACTTGCCCATTTCGGCAATGAATTCCCGTGACGAATAAGGACGCGGTTCCAGTGTGTCCGCAATTTTTTTGATGGTTTTGTCACAATGCTGCAAATCGTCTTCGCTGATGAACGTGTCGTAAATGCGGTCGATATAGAGGCTGCGCAGCAGCTTGTCATCGACAAACGGCGTGCCCTGATAATGTTTGAACCCCAGCGCTTCAAAAAAATCCATATCAACAATCGACGCGCCGGTTGCCACAATCGCATCGACCATGTTGTTTTTCACCATATCGACATACACCTGCATGCAGCCGGCGGCGCTGGTGGACCCGGCCAGAGTCAAAATAACCGCGCATTTTTTTTCTTTGAGCATCCGGTCGTAAATTTCGGCAGCCGTGGCCAGATCCCTTGCGGAAAAGGACATTTTCTTCATGGCCTCAATCATTTTCACCGCATTAATGGCCTTGATGTCGATATGTTCAACCGTTTTCTTCAATAAATCATTTTTCTTCATGAACTCACCAATCCCCCATAGTCCTTAGCTTTATTTTTTCTGACTATTAAATCAGAGTGTGAAAAAAGTCAATCTATGGATACTTTTACACAGGTGGTACTTTTTTTTCAGGGACTGTTTGCGCGGATGATGTTTTTGGCCAAAACGCCACTGATCACCACCGAAGAGATTCCTTTGGAATTAAAAGCCGCGAGGGGAAAGGATGCTTTTTACGGCGCGAAAGATGAGAAAAAACCCTTCAAAGATTTCATGCGTACACATGGAAAATGCCGAGCGGCAGATGATCATCAAATACCTGGAAGAATCTGAAGGTAATGTCACAAAGACCGCCAAGCTGCTGGGTTTGAGCCGCAAGGGTTTGCAGATCAAAATGATCAAGTATAATCTGCGCAAATAAAAACGGTTACCGCTTAAGGCAGACGACCTTCCTGCCGCAACCTGATGATGATTTGATTAATCGCCGGCATGGCGGTCGTGGCCTCCTTTTCACCTTCGAAGATCGCCTGGTTGAACTTTTCCATTTCCGTCGAACCAATATCCTTTACATTCGGTCGGATGACCACATCAGCGTTTTTAAGCTGGGCATTGATGTTTCGCATGTACATGATGCTGACTGATTTTCCCATGGCGTCCATCACGCCGCTCGGGGTATTTTTGTCCAGACCGCCGGAAATATCGACAGCAATCACGACATCCGCGCCATAGCGTCGCGCCACATCGACGGCCACCGCGCTGACCAGTCCGCCGTCCACATAGGTATGGTTCCCGATCTTGACCGGCTGGAACACGCCCGGCACGCTGCAACTGGCATGCACGGCAACACCGGTGTTCCCCCTGCCAAAGACCATTTCCTCACCTGTTTTGGCGTTGGTTGCTACTGCGTAGAAAGGGATCTTCAACTTTTCAATGGGCGTATTGCGCACATTGGCATTAATAAAGTTTTCAAGCTTCTCGCCTTTGATGAGTCCGCCCCTCCAGACCTTCCAGTCGTAATCGAGAACATTGTCCCTTTCCATTTTCATGGCAATATCCTGCAATTCAAAAGCATTTTTTCCCGAGGCATAGAGGCTGCCCACCA
>CAYVFA010000093.1:0-1569 GCA_964450075.1 uncultured Smithella sp. | reverse complement strand
GACATGGCTTATGATGTCCTTGGCTTTCTGCTTCTGGGCCGCGGCCTTCCATTTTGGGGTTTAGGCCTGGGGCCTGAACTTGGACTTGGGTTTGGCTTTGGTTTAAACTGGCTTCCTTCTTCCACGATTTCAGCCGCTAGTTGAACCGGTGGTGCGTGCAGTGTCTGTTGATAATAATCGTCCAGCAGCATCGTGACAATCGCCAGTTCATCTTCGGATTGCGCCAGATTGCGCGCCAGCGGCGTAAAACGCTGCATGCGTTCAATCTGAATATTATCGCGGCCGCGCAGGCGCGCTTCCAGAAGCGCCGTGATGCGTTCGGCCACGACTCTTTCGAGTTCTTCATCGTCGGGCAGCTGACGTTCCTCCATGCGGATATTGTAAAAACGCGCAATGCTTTGCATCTTGAATTTTTCCATTTCCGCGACCACGGAAATGACCACGCCGCTGGACCCCATCCGTCCGGTGCGTCCGGCGCGATGCACATAGGCTTCCGGGTCTTCCGGCGGTTCATACTGAAACACATGTGAAAGATCGGGGATATCAATGCCGCGCGCCGCCACGTCGGTGGCCACCAGAAAGCGCAATGCGCCGCGGCGAACCCGCGCCATGACTTTTTCTCTTGCGCTCTGGGCCAGATCCGAGGAAAGCTCGTCGGCGTCATACCCGAAACGTTTCAGCACGACAGACAGATAATGCACGGTGTCCTTCGTGTTGCAGAAAATAATAGCCGAGGCGGGATTTTCAATTTCAATAATCCGCACCAGCGAGCGCTCCTTGCGCATGCCCGGCACAATATAATAAATATGCTCGCTTTCGGCGATATGCACCTCGTTGCCGCTTAAGCTCAACAACTGGGGATCGTGCAAGAATTGACCGGCCAGTCGGATGACCTGAGGCGGGAACGTAGCGGAAAACATACTGCTCGTAATTTTGCCTACCGGGATATATTTACGGATTTTAACCATATCGGGATAAAATCCCATCGACAGCATCCGGTCCGCCTCGTCAAAAATCAGCATTTTCAAATGATCCAGCGAAAGCGTGTTTTTCAGCAGATGATCCAGAATCCGTCCCGGCGTACCGACCACCAGTTGAGCGCCGCCCCGGAAAGCTTCCAACTGGGCGTTGTAGCCGACGCCGCCGTAAACAACGGCTGTTCGCAATTGCGTCCCCTGAAAAAGCATTTCCGCTTCCTGAGACACCTGCAGGGCCAGCTCACGAGTGGGGACTAAAACCAGCGCCTGGGCAACATTTTTCTGCAAATCGATTTTCTTCATAATCGGCAGCAGATAACCGCCGGTTTTACCGCTGCCGGTTCGCGACTGAATCATCACATCGCGGCCGGACAACAGATAAGGAATGGACTTGGCCTGCACGGGCGCCAGAGACGTCCAGCCCGCGCGCTCACACGCCGCCTTCAGATCGTCAGTCAGTTCTTCCAGACAGATATCGCGAGGGCCATCGGCCACAGGCGTATCCATCTCTTCAGTCGGATTTTCATCACTCATAAAAATATAAACCTCTCATCTCTAAAATATTTATAGATATCATTTAGTTTAGTGTGGC
>CAYVFA010000092.1:3101-9055 GCA_964450075.1 uncultured Smithella sp. | reverse complement strand
AAACATATCCTGATGATCTGTCCCGTCCTTTCTTTTCCAATCTCCTGCCGGAAGCCCAGATCAAACGAACCATCGCCCATCGCCTGAAAATCTCCGTAAGCAATGACTTTGCCATGCTGAACAGCATCGGCGGCGAATGCGCCGGAGCGGTATCCGTGCTTCCCTCAAGTGTCGCACCTGCGGCAAAGCCGGGTTATCAGGAACTCAATGAAGAAGCACTGCACAAGATTATTATCGACCTGCCCCGAAGACCATTGATGGCCGGAGTTGAAGGTATGCGGCTTTCCCTGGCCGGCGCGCAAAACAAACTGCCGGTTTACATGGAGGATGACCGCATCTTCATCGCTTCGGGAAATGCGCCAAGCACGCATATCCTGAAGCCGCCAATCAGGGATCTGGAGGATACGGTCGAAAACGAAACCTTCTGCATGATGCTGGCTCAAAAGATGGGGCTGTCCGTACCAGCGGTTACGATCCGCCGGGGCCTTGATCAGCTCTTCATCATTATGCGTTATGACCGGAGCCGCGATAAGAGTGGCCAAATCGTGCGCATGCACCAGGAAGACTTTTGCCAGGCCCTTGGATTTCTGCCCGATCAGAAATACGAAAGTGAAGGCGGCCCTTCTCTAAAACACTGTTTTACTCTGCTACAGGAAAAAAGCATACGCCCCGCTGCCGACCGCATGACCCTGTTGCGATGGGTGATCTTCAACTTCCTGATCGGCAATGCCGACGCCCACGCCAAGAATCTGGCCATGATCTTCACCGACCGGGGGCCGCGCCTGGCGCCCTTTTACGATCTGATCTGCACGCAGGTCTATCCTGATTTAACGGAAAAGTCGGCGATGAGGATAGGCGGCGAGAACAGGCCTTCCTGGATAAGGCAAAAACACTGGGCGAAACTGGGTGAAGCCGTCGCCATCAAATCAAGTCTTGTATTCAAGACATTGAAGGAAATGTCCGGCGATATTATTCCTGCCGCACAGTCCCTGCATGATGAGTTCAATAAAACATACGGAGAGCATCGTACCATTGAAAAGGTTATAGCCGTCATTGAGAAGCGGGCAAGACAAAATCTACAGGAGGTAGAGTTTTGACCCCGCTGTCATTGATGATTGTGGGCCATCAATAAATACATGGCAGGAACGACAAACAGCGTGAACAGCGTGCCGATGGCAATGCCGGTGGTGATCACCAGGCCCATGTTGTAGCGTCCCGCCGCGCCGGCGCCTGTCGCCAGGACCAGCGGCATGACGCCCAGCACCATGGCGGCCGTGGTCATCAGGATCGGTCGCAGGCGGGTTGCGGCTGCCAGTTCAATGGCTTCACGCTTCGTTTTTCCTTCGCGCTGCAGGTCGTTGGCGAATTGCACGATGAGGATGCCGTGCTTGCTGATGAGCCCGATGAGCGTAACCAGACCGACCTGGGTATAGATATTGAGACTGGCGTCCCCGACGCCTAAGTTGATGAAGATCAATGCCCCGCAGATGGACATGGGCACAGACACGAGCACAATCACCGGGTCGCGAAAGCTTTCAAAAAGAGCGGCAAGGCACAGGAAAATAATAATCATCGCGAAAGCGAATGTCACCAGCAGAGCGCTTGATTCCTTGATATACTGTCGCGACTCTCCGGCGTAATCGACGCTGTAGCCTTCGGGAAGCACACGGCCGGAGATGGTTTTAAGCTCGGTCAGAGCCTGCCCCAGTGTGATGCCGGGGGTCAGAATACCGGAGATGGTGGAAGAATTGAGCTGCTGGAAATGGTTGATGGATGCGGGCACGACCGTTGTTTTGAGCGTGGCAAAGGTGGACAACGGAATGGATGCGCCTGAGGCGGTCTTGATCTGGTAATTCAGCAACTGGTCTTCCGTGAGTCTTTCGCTTTGCCTGACCTGCGGGATGACTTTATAGGAACGGCCGGACATGCTGAAATAATTCACGTAGCCGCCGCCCAGCATCGACGCCATGGCCGCCCCGACATCCTGCATGGAGAGCCCCATCTGTGCCGCCTTGTCCCGGTCCACCTCCAGCGTGGTTTGAGGTTTGTTGATTTTCAGATCCGTATCCACATACATGAACACGCCGCTCTTTTGCGCTTCCTGCAGAAACGTCTGTGAGACTTCGTTAAGTCTGATGAACGAATCGGTCGTTCCGATGACAAACTGCACCGGCAACCCTTCACCCGAGCCGGGCAGGGGCGGTGGCGGAAAGATCACCCCGTTTGCGCCAGCTATCGAGCCCAGCCGGTTTTGCATTTCCGGTTGAAGCTCTTTGATGGTGCGTTCGCGTTTATCCCACGGTCTCAGCACGACGCCTGTAAATCCGGAGTTGAGGCCGGTGAACCCTTCGACCTGAAACAGGTGATCGATTTCCGGAATATCTTTCAGCAGATCAAACAGCTGACGGGAATACATCTGTGTCTGCTGAAGGGTGGCATCCGGAGCGGCGGTCAGCATGCCCATCAGAAAACCCTGGTCATCCTGTGGCGCCAGTTCGCTTTTGGAATGGGCAAACAGGAAATAATTGCTGACCAGAATGATAACGGCGAAAACCATAACCACGGGCATGGCCCCCAGCGCGCCCCGCAGGAGCCGGGTATAAAAGCCGCGCAGCCGGTTAAACTGCCGGTCGATAAATTCCGTAAAACGATGGCGCTCACCCGGTACGGGCGCTTTCAGAAATCGTGAGCACATCATCGGGGAGAGCGTGAGCGCGACGACAGCCGACACAAACACCGCGCCCGCCAGGGTGTAGGCAAACTCGGTGAAGAGCGCGCCCGTGAGACCGCCCATAAAGCCAATGGGGATATACACCGCAACCAGCACGACCGTCATGGCGATGATCGGACCGGCCAGTTCGCGTGCGCCCAAAATGGCCGCCTGCAAAAGCCCCGTGCCTCCCTCCATGTGCCGTTGCACGTTTTCCACCACAATGATGGCGTCGTCCACCACCAGGCCGATGGCCAGAACCAGGGCCAGCAGGGTCATCAGATTAATCGTGTATCCCAGAGCCGCCATGATGACAAACGTGCCGACAAGCGAAAGCGGGATGGCCACCGTGGGAATAAAAACGGAGCGAACGGATCCCAGAGATAAAAAGATCACCAGCGTGACAATCAGCAGAGCCTGAATCAGAGTTTCGACCACTTCTTGAATAGAACTGTCCACGTAATCGGTTGCGTCATAAACAACTTTTCCTTCCAGCCCTTTCGGCAACTGCGCGGCGACGGCAGGAAAAGCCGCCGCGACTCTGTCACACACCGAAAGCAGGTTGGCGTTTGGCGCCACCTTGATACTCATAAACACGGCGGCTTTGCCGTCGAAACGGACGGTCATATCGTAACTGTCGGCGCCCAGGGTCACCTGGGCGACATCTTCGAGTCGGACAATCGCGCCGTTTGCGGATTTAATCGCCAGTTTGCGGAATTCCTCAACGGTGTGCAGGCCCGTCGCCGCCGTCAGATCCACCGTGACCATCTGCCCCTGCGTCCGGCCCAGCGCCGCGATAAAATTATTAGCGGTAAGCGCATTCGTCACATCCGTCGCCGTTAACCCGTACGCGGCCATCTTATCCGGATCCAGCCAGGCTCGAAGCGCGTATTCTTGCTTGCCCAGAATCTCAGCCGTTTGCACGCCTTCCACCGCTTGAAGCTTGGGCTGTACCACCCGGATCAGATAGTCCGTGATACTGTTCGGGGGCATATCGTTGCTGTAAAATCCGAAGATCATGGAACCAATATCTTCGCCGGTGGAGATCGTAATGACCGGCTGCTGGGCCGCCTTGGGCAACTGGTTGAGTACGGCGTTGATCTTGGAGTTGATTTCGGAAAGCGCCACATTGGCGTCATAATTGAGGCGCATGTTGGCCGTGATGGTGCTCATACCCTGCGTACTGGTGGAGGTCAGGTAGTTGATCCCGTTGGCCTGGGCAATGGAATTTTCGAGCGGTGTGGTGATAAAGCCGGAAATCAGTTCCGGATCGGCTCCGGTATAGACGGTGGTGACTTTAACGACCGCATTCTGCGTTTGGGGATACTCGCGCACGGGCAGAAGATTAATGGAGCGAAGGCCCAAAACCAGAATCAGCAGGCTCAAAACGATGGACAGAACGGGGCGTTTGATGAAAAGATCGGTAAATTTCATAAAGGCGGCTTCTCCATTAAGGATCTTTAGGTTCCGGTCGGGCGTCGTTGAGCGGCTGCACGGTGTTGTTGATCACAACGGGGCTGCCGCTTCTGAGCTTGAGTTGTCCCGCAGTCACCACCTGGTCGCCTGCTTTGACCCCTTTGAGGATGGACACCTGGTCTCCCCTTGACGGTCCCAGCGTGACGAAACTCTGACGGACGGCAAGCGATGGTTTGCCGTCTTTCGTCTGGCCTTTGGTCTCCACGACATAAACTGTCTCTCCATAGGGATTGAAGGTCACGGCCGTCCGGGGGATCGTCAGATAATGGCCGGCTTTTCCCGCCTGAATTTTAACTGTCGCATACATCCCCGGAAGCAGTTCATGGCGGGGATTGGCCACAAGGGCTTCCATCTGGACATTGCGCGTCTCACGATCAACCTTCGGGCTGATCGCGGAAATTCTGCCGTTGAATTTCCGGTTAGGATACGCATCCGTTACGGCCACAATCGTCTGTCCTGCGGCCAGACGGGAAAGCTCCTGCTGCGGCAGGTAAAAATCGATGTAAAGCGAATCGAGCGCCTGGAGCGTTACGATCTTGTCTCCTGCATTCAGATATTGGCCGGGATTAACCAAACTGATGCCCACGCGGCCGGCGAAAGGCGCACGGATAGTCTTTTTAACGACCTGGGCTTCCTGCTGGGCCACCTGCGCCTGTTTGACTTTCAGATCAGCCGCGTCAGCATCCAGTGACGCCCGACTGACAGCCTGAGCCAGAAACTGTTTCTGGTTGCGCTCATAGACGGTTTTCGACAAGTCACGCGCTGCCGTCAGCGTTTGTAATTGGGCGATGTCGGCGTCCGCGTTGAGTTGTAAAAGCAGCTGCGAGGCTTTGACCGCTTCGCCTGATTTGATTTGAACGCTTTGCACCAGACCGGCCACTTCGGTCGCCACATCAACGCCTCGTACGGCCCGCAGGCTGCCCGTCGCGGAGATTTGCGGCTGCCATTCCTGCAGGGTGGCGATTGCGGTCGAGACGGTGACTTCCGGGCTACCCCCTGCCGCCATATATTTTTTCATCATGTAGGATTGGAATGCCTGATAGCCGAAAACACTCCCGAAAATCACGCCGACCACAACCAGCATGATGACCATTTTTTTAGTCATTCTTAATCACCTCATCCATTAAGGTTTCTTCAAAAACTTGCCCGACGTCTCTTGCCGGTTCCACCAGCCGCCTCCCAGCGCCTGGAAAAGCGCAGCGGTATCCGAATGCCTTTGTGCCCGTGCGGTAACGACGATGATGGAAGCCTTCTGGTAATCGCGCTGGGCGGTTAAAAGCGCTGAAAAGGTTACCGCCCCCAGTTCATACTGTTTTTCAATCAGGGACAGCGCCGCCTGCGCCGCTTGCCGGGCCTCCGTCTGCGCCTGCAGGGCGCGGGCGTCCGTTTCAATGGCGCGCAAGGCATCGGCCACATCCTGAAAAGCTTTCAGCACGGTCTCGCGGTATTTTGCCGCCGCCTGATCATAAGCGGCCATGGCGCTCCTTCGTTTTGCAGCCAGTTCTCCACCTCGAAACAGGGGCTGCAAAAGCCCCGCGCCCAGGCTCCAGGCCACGCTCTGTCCGTTAAAAAGAATATCCGTGCCGGCTGCCTGAAATCCATAGCTGGCAGAGAGCGTAATTTGCGGATACAGGTTGGCCGTCGCGATGCCCACTGCCGCGCTTGCCTGATGCAGCATCGCTTCGGATGCCTGAATGTCCGGCCGCTGACGCGCCAGATTCGACGGCAGGCTCACGGGCAGGTCTTGCGGCAGTTGCAGGGAATCCAG
>CAYVFA010000092.1:0-3001 GCA_964450075.1 uncultured Smithella sp. | reverse complement strand
TGAATCGCCGTGGTCACGATGTTGGCCGTCAGGGTCAGATATGCCGCTTCGACCATAAAGCGCTGATAATCGACCTGAGCCTTGTACGATTCAATTTGACGCCGCCCCCCGCCGAAAATATCCAGCGTATAGGACACGCCGACGGAGGTGTTGTAAAGGTTATAGGTGTTGCTTGCGCCCTGATTCACATTGCCGGATGTCCGCTGCCTTGTGGCCTGAAGATTAGCGTTCACGGCCGGAAACAAAGTCGATCCCTGGATCGCCCGCAGATCCTCTTCCGATTTACGAAGCGCCGCCTCGGCTGCGGCAAGCGTAGGATTATTCTCAAGGCCTTTTTTGATGAGCAAATCCAGTTCGGATGAGCCAAACAGCTTCCACCACTGCCCGGGCAGTTCCCGGGCAAAGGCAAAATTCTGCGCTTCGCCGGTTTTAGTGGCTGAGGCAGCCGTGTTTGGCGGCATGGGTGATTCCGTATAGCGGTCGGGCACGGCCGGTTCGGGCTTGATAAAATCAGGTCCGACGGCGCAACCGGATGGGATCAAGCAGGCGATGAAAATTAAAATCAAGCGGCAACAGGTGTTCATAATTTTTGCTCTTTATACGGACGATGCATGTGATGTGAAACGCGCAATCAGCAGACCGGTCAATTTTTTATTTGATTTCAGATACGCCCCCAGGGTTTCGCCTGAGAGGACGACGGCGCCCGCCTTGCTGGATGCGTGAAGCAAATGCAGGTGTTTGCCCTGACGCACGGCAAAGCCGACATGCGCCACGTCCAGTCCGTCCTGGTCCGTGGCAAAGGCAATGATATCGCCTTGCTCAATTCCGGCCTGAATTCGGGCGGCCTTGTCCCTGCCGATGATATGAAAAACTTTGCGGGAAAGCTTTTTTTCCACCACCAGCATTTTATTCAGTTCGGTTTCCCTTCTCAAGCCGGCGTATAAATCGCGATGAGCGGTCATGAAATTGATTTTTTTGCGCCGGGGTGTGCCGCCCAGAAAGCGTGAAACATTTTTCAATACTTTTTTTTGTTCATTATCGCCGAGCCAGTCGGTAAAGTAATGCAGGCGAGACCCGTAGCCGTCGATTTTCCCCTGGCGGTAACGGATGAATTTGACGTTTTTCTGGAATTCAGAGGGGGATAATTTCCCGGCGGCGGCGCAGCGGGCAATCGCCAGAACCGTTTCTACAAATGTCATACAATCAAATTCATGAAGGTTGACCACCAGCTTTTCCCTGCCTGAGGTTTCCAGCGTGGCTTCCTTGTAAGGCGCGCTGACGAAAAACCGGCCAATTTCAACGATCAAATCGCCTGGAAACAAATCGTGTTCCAGCGCCGTTTGCCAGAGGTCACTATCTTCAGAATGATATGGGTCTGAGTCTATCATACGTGCCCGATGCGGTTTCCAATGATAAGGATCATATGATCCATCCTTCATTTTCTGATTTTTAAATGACGCTGCAGATATTCTTTAAATGACTCGAAATCTTTGGATATATTGATGGCGCTTCCTTCGCGCTGTGCCAGGTCTTTCATGCTTTCCGGAAGTTCGGGGTCAATGCCCAGGAGGCTTTTGATCTCTTCCGGGAACTTGGCGGGATGCGCGGTTTCCAGGCAGATGGCCAGTCTGGAATCGCCGGTTTCTTTCTGGTAGGCTTCAAGTCCCGCCCAGCCGACGGCGCCGTGTTGCTCTAAAATAACATGGTAGCGCTCATAAACGCTTTTAATCGTCCGGCGTGTTTGCTCGTCGGTGACGCCAACGGAAAAAATGCGGCGGCGCATCTCCTCAAGATCGGGATAGCGGTGGACACAGCCCGTGCGATCAACCGTGCCGCCGTATAATTCAAAAAAGCGCGCCAGATTACTGGGGTGTCCCACGTTCATGGCGTTGGAGATGCAGGCCCGCGAGGGCGACACTTTTGAATATTGGCCTGTTGCGAGAAAAATCGGGAATTCATCGTTATCGTTCGTGGGCATGACCAGCTTTCCCACAGGCATGCCCATCCGGCGCGCGTATTCACAGCCCAGGGCATCTCCGAAATTGCCGGAGGGAACGGAAACAACAATTTCTTCGCCGGTCCCTGCCAGTTGGGCATAAGCGTAAACGTAATAAAAAATCTGCGGCAGAATACGACCAAAGTTTATCGAATTGGCCGACGATAAATTAAACCGGGCCAGATCGGCATCGGCAAAAGCCTCTTTCACCAGATTCTGGCAGTCGTCAAATTTCCCCTCCACGCAAACGGCCTGTACGTTGCCCCCGATCGTATCGAGCTGCTTTTTCTGGATCAGGCTCACTTCACCTGCGGGATATAAAATCGTGACGTCAATGCCGGAAACGCCTTTATAAGCTTCTCCCACGGCGCTTCCGGTGTCGCCGGAGGTGGCGACCAGAATGTTGAGCCTTTCCCCTTCGGGACGGCAATGACTCATTAACCGGGCCATCATTCGGGCTGCAAAATCTTTAAAGGACGCGGTTGGCCCCTGATCCAGCCTCATCACAAACGCCCGCGGATAGACCGCTTCCAGCGGCACGGGATAGTTATAAGCATCTTTCACGATGGTTTCGAGGATGTCGGCCGGAAATTCTTCAGAAAGAAAGGCCCGGGCGACAAGCAGCGCCGCCTGCCAGTAGGGTTTGTCCCTCAGGGCAATGATGTCATTCATGGAAAGCTGCGGAATCGTGTCGGGAACAAATAATCCACCGTCCGGCGCCTGACCGGCCAGCAGGGCCTCTTTAAAAGAAACCTTTCCGGTAAATGGTGTTATCCCAGCAATATGATTCACATGACGATTGGTGCTGTAATATCTGATGGACATCTCACGTATCCTTTTTTAGGTCGTTTTGTATAAACTGATTGGCACAAATAAAGCAACAAAAAAACAACTGGTGAAACGCGGAGGGTAAAGTCTTGCCCCCGCGCGCAGGGGGGCGAGGATAAGTACTAATAATCCAACTGGTACATACCAGTCTTGCCCCCGCGCGCAGGGGGGCGAGGC
>CAYVFA010000091.1:0-9079 GCA_964450075.1 uncultured Smithella sp. | reverse complement strand
CGTATGTTCCGCCATATCGTCCTGCTTTAGCAACGATTCCTCTGGAATTTGTCTTCTCCGCCCACTGTTTTACAGAAAGAACAAATCTGTTGAGTCCTGCCTGATTTTTAATTCCCTCGAATTCGGGGGAATTAAAATCGGGGTTGTATATTCCCTCCCAAATACCGAGAAACTCAATGGTATTTTTATTTCTAAGCCATTTTTCAATCAGCGCCAGCCCATTCTCTATACCTTTGACCATATCCGTTAGGGAAATATAATCTTCTTCATTTCGAGAAATGATGGTTATTTCTTTTCCCTGCACATCAATTTTTTCAGCCATTACTTGCCTCCTGCAATTACCTCAATGATTTTCATCGTATCATTGCCGAAGATGTCCACGACTTTGACGACGATCTTGTATCGCCCAGGGCTGCATTCGTGATAGGGCGTTTGCAGTTCAAGGGAGCGGTCTTTTTGGGTGCGGAAAGACTGCCATTCGTTTTTAAAGATGAAATCACCCGACCACTTTAAAAGGCGTTCTGTGCCTCTTAGGACCAAAGCCTATGGCCCATAACACTTGGCCCTATTTATAATTCCGCTCGCCGAAAATAGCCCGCCCCACGCGAATAATAGTTGATCCCTCTTCGATGGCGACTTCAAAATCGTCGGTCATGCCCATGGAAAGTTCATCCATGCGGATGCCGGGAATCGCTGCTGCGCTTATTTCATCGCGCAACCCGCGCAGGGCTTGAAAATAAGGACGGGAGGTTTCGGGATCATCCGAATAGGGCGGCATGGTCATCAATCCGCGGACATTTAAGTTGGGTAAAACGGAAACCTGCCGGACAAGGTCGATGGCCAGGGAAGCTTCCACGCCGCTTTTTGATTCTTCACCGCTGACATTGACTTCCATCAGAGCGTTTAATTTGCGGTTGTTTTGGCCCGCCCGCTTATCCAGTTCACGCGCCAGTTCCAGGCGGTCAACAGAATGGATCCAGTCGAAAAGGTTGATGACGTATTTGACCTTGTTGGTTTGCAGATGGCCGATCATGTGCCAGGAAACGGTATGACCGATGGCGGGAATTTTTTCACGGGCTTCCTGAACGTAGTTTTCGCCAAATACCTTCACACCTGCTTCCATGGCTTCCCGGATGCGTTCTGCGGAGACCGTCTTGCTGACCGCCATCAGCTGAATGCTGTCAGGATCACGGTGGGCACGGGCAGCGGCAGCACTAATTCTTTCTCGAATCATACGGATGTTAGCAACGATGTCTGTTTCCATAAGTTTTCACCTGAAATGAATGGTCCCGAGAAATTTAAGTTCTTCCAGCGTTTCACAAAGCGGTAAGCCGATGACATTGGTGTAGGAGCCGCGGATCGCTTTGATGAAATACGCGCCCATGCCCTGGACGGCATAACCACCGGCCTTGTCATAAGGCTCATCGCAGCCCACGTACCAATCCATTTCTTCGGAACTGATCTTTTTAAACTGCACGGCGGATTGGACCACTCTGGTTTTTGATATTCTAGAACCGGAGCAGGCGATCGTAAAACCCGTGAATACGGTGTGCCTGCGCCCGCTGAGTCTTTCGATCATTTCACGCGCCTGTTTTTTATTTTTCGGTTTGCCCAGAATCAGGCCGTCGATCACCACAATCGTATCCGCGCCCAGCACCAGAGCTTTTGGATATTGACTGGCAATGACGCCTGCTTTATCGATAGACAGCCTGCGGACATGAGCGCGGGGGCTTTCGCCTTGGAGATAGGTTTCGTCAACATCAGCGGGAATAATTTTAAACGTCAGTCCCACGGAACGTAAAAGTTCTTCGCGGCGCGGCGAGGCGGATGCCAGAATAAAAGGGAAGGATAAAGAGATGGTCATGATCGTTTTCTTTCTATTTTGATATGGCATTTTTTATTCCAGATAAAACAGGACCTGTCAATTGTAAATTGTCGTTGCAACTTGCGGCAACTTGGATTAGTGGATGATGGGTAGTGAATGGTGAATGAGGATGAGGTGGTAAAATAATGAAGAAAATCGCGAGTATTATTTTAATATTCATTTTTTTGATGACGCTTGCGTTTACAGCCGATGCTTCGGAAAGAATCGTGCAGTTGACCGTTCCCGGGTGCTTTTCCTGAGGCGCAGGTAAAAGGATAGGGACTATCCTACGGAAAATTGACGGCGTTAAAAAACATCAAATACAGCAACCCGATGTCCTGGTGATCGCCTTTGACGATGATCAGACCAGTCTTGACGTCATCCTTAAAGCCTTGCGCGAAGGAACCTTTCCCGTCAAGGGCAAAACGGTTTATCTGAAAGAATTTCCGGATGAAGCTCAGAGCAACTGAGTTTCTCCGCCCGCTTCCAGCAGGTCCACAATTTTTTTGACATCCTGCGATTGACCTTTTTTGCAGACCAGCAGGGCGTCTTTTGTTTCGACGACAATAACATCCTTCATGCCAATCAACGCCACCAGCTTTTTCGGACTGTAAACCAGAGCGTTTTCGGTATTTTCAAAGATCGCCTTCGATCCGCTCGTTGCGGCGTTGCCGTTTTTGTCCCTCGCCGATATTTCCCACACGGTATCCCAGCTTCCCACGTCGCTCCAGCCGAAACTGGCCGGTATCATAAACACGTCTTTGGCTTTTTCCATGACGCCGTAATCGATGGAGATCGACGCCAATCCCTGGTAAGTCGCTGACAGTGTTTTGGCTTCGGAGGATTTTCCCAGGGAGGCCTTAATGGTCATCAGTCCTGAATATAAATCCGGCAAAAATCGCTTGATTTCGTTTAAGATCGTCGAGGCTTTCCAGATGAACATGCCGCTGTTCCAGAAGAAATTACCGCTTTTGACAAAAGCTTCGGCCTTTTTGCGATCCGGCTTTTCACGGAAGGCTTTCACGCGCAGCAATGCCTGACCGGCAATCTGGCCAACGGATACGCCGCCCTCCATGTAACCGAAGCCGGTATGCGGACTGGTGGGTTTGAGGCCAACGGTGACGAGCGCGTTTTCTTTTTCGGCGGCTTTTGCTGCGGCAGCGATAACTTTGCGGTATTGGGCAGGATCGGCAATGCCGTGGTCGGAAGGCAGAACAATCATAACGTCGTCTTTGCATCTTTTCATAACGTGGATAGCGGCCAGACCAATGCAGGGGGCGGTGTTACGGCCTACCGGTTCAATGAGAATATTTTTAGCGGGAATTTCCGGCAGTTGTTTCATTAATTCCCGCGCGTGTTTTTTGCCTGTCACAATTAAGATATTTTCAGGCTTGACGAGCGGTTTGATCCGGTCAACGGTTTCCTGGATGATGGTTCGGTCGCTTGTGATGTCCAGCAGATGTTTTGGTTTCCTCTCCCGGCTTCTGGGCCAGAAGCGTGTGCCACGTCCTCCTGCCATGATGACTGCATGCATGTGTTTTCTCCTAGGTGTTTATTTGTGAAGCATGAGTTCCGCAAGCAGAACCCGGTTTGAGCCTGTTTCAAGGACACCCTGATTGCTGATCGGTCCTTATCGCTTTGCAGGGGTTGATTTCTATCGTTACATGGACCAATTCATGCACTTTATTTAATCGTGTTTTATATTCTTCAAGTGAAAAATGTTTTGCGGTGACCAGAGACACAATACAGGCATACTGGTTTTGCGCGACTTTCCAAAGATGTAAGTCGCTTATTTTTGAATCGCCATCGGATTCAATCTCGCTTTTGATTTCATGTACGATCGGATTATCTATTTCCCGTTCCAGCAAAATTCCACTGGTATCTTTCAACAATAAAAATGACCAATGGATTATCAAGCCCGCGCCCACCATTCCCATAAACGGGTCCAGCCAGTTCAACTTGAAATATTTTGCGCCCAGCAATGCTGCAATTGCCATGATGGACGTTAAGGCATCTGCTACCACGTGCAAATAGGCTGATTTTAAATTCAAATCTTCATGATGGCGCCGAGGACGCGAATGTTGATCATCACCGTGATGATGGTGCGCGTGCGCATGACGGCCGCTGTTTAGTATTGCGGCACAAACAAGATTGACCGACAATCCCAGGATGGCTACAAACAAGGCCTGGTTGTAATAAATATTCAAGGGGTTGATCATTCTTTCAACGGAAGAAAAAATCATGATTAAGGCAACAATGCCCAGCACCACGGCGCTTGTATAAGCTCCCAGAATTTCAATTTTCCATGTTCCAAATGTGAAGGTTGTGTCTTTTGCATATTTTCTAGCCATCACATAGGCCATCAGGGAAATGCCCAGGGCAAACGCATGCGTTCCCATGTGCCAGCCATCGGCCAGCAACGCCATTGAATTTGAAATCCAGCCGAACAATATTTCAGCCGTCATGGTGACAAAGGTAATAACCACAACGATGAAAGTTCGTTTTTCTATTTCTTTTTTTTCAGCATTGAACGTGTGATGATGCTGCCATAACTCAATTTGTTTTCTATGCATTGATCCATCTCGTCCCCGTCACTTCAGCCTCCTGAGATCTGCTTGACGGACAATTAAAGTTTTACATTTTTACAGCCCCTACTTAGTACAATCCGGCTTGCAAATTCAAGCCCGAAAAGCTAGATAAATCATTATGACGAAAATAAATTATCCTGAAATGACATTGAAAAACGGCAGGGAGGCGTCGCTCCTTCGCGGACACCCGTGGGTGTTTTCCGGCGCGATTGCCGGGATGAAGGGTCAACCATCCGACGGCGATGTTGTGCTCGCGAGGGATTCCAGAGGTCAGGCGCTGGCTTTGGGTTTTTTTAACAGCCGTACGGATATCGCTTTTCGCCTTTTAATAAGGGATTGCGAAAAGGCTGTTGACGGAGCTTTCTGGAATGAGCGCGTGCAGAAAGCATTGGAATTACGTCAGAGGCTTATCAACAAGAAAACCAATGCCTATCGTCTGATTAATGCCGAAGGCGACGGATGTCCCGGTCTGATTGTGGATGTTTATAACGATACGCAGGTCATCTCTATCACTACGGCCGGCATGGAGAAGCAAAAACAAAACATTCTGGATGCCTTGATTGTCCATCTGAAACCGGCAAGAATTTACGAGCAGAGCGCCGGGCGTTCACGCGGTCTGGAAGGGCTGCCGGAAAGCAGGGGATTGGTCTATGGTGACGATCAGCGAAGCGCCGTGCGAATCACCGAAAATGGGTATCAGTTTGACGTGGATTTTATCGGCGGGCAGAAAACAGGCTTTTTTCTGGATCAGCGCGGCAACAGAGAAAAAATTGGTGAGCTGTCCCGTGACATGATTGTTTTAAATTGTTTTTGCTATACCGGCGCGTTTTCGGTTTACGCCGCGTCAGGCGGGGCGAAAAAAGTTGTTTCTCTGGATATTTCCAAGTCCGCCTGCGCCGCCGCTTCTGAACATTTACGTCTCAATGGTCTGTCGGTTGATGATCATCCGGCCATCGAAACGGACGTGTTTCAGTATTTACGTGATTTGCGGGAGCGTTTTGATCTGATTATCCTCGATCCGCCGGCGTTTGCCAAAACCAAGCGCGATGTGTCAAAGGCGTCCCGGGGCTATAAAGAAATCAACATGCAGGCCCTGAAGCACCTGACCCGCGGCGGGATGCTGGCAACGTTTTCCTGCTCCAATTTTATCGAAGAAGATTTGTTTTACAAAATCGTGCAGGGTGCGGCGCGCGACGCGCATGCGGATTTGCAGTTACTGGATAGATTTTCAGCCGGTCCGGATCATCCCCTGGCCCTGGGGCATCCCGAAGGCCGGTATCTCAAAGGGTTGCTGGTGAGAAAATTATGAAGATGGTTCTTGATTCCGTCAGTCTTTATGCCGCGAATTGACCAAGCAGCGAAGAGACGACCGCCCAGATTAAAACCCCGGCAGTGATCAGGATGCAGGCGTAGGCCAGTATTTTACTCCAGGCGCTTTCGGGATTGCGGTCGTTGTAGCCCATCAGATAAGCGATCAGCAATCCCGAAAAAAGCCCGCCGCCGTGGGCCCAGTTATTGATGCCGCTGAAAATGAATCCAAAGATGATCAGTCCTGCCACCCATCCCAGCGCTTGTTTGAAGATATCATCCCCGTAAGAGCCGCCGCGGCTTTTCCCGAAATAAATGACCGCGCCGATCAATCCGCAAATGGAGGCGGATGCGCCGATGGTAAAGGGCACGGAGGCCAGCACGGAAAGGGCAAAACCTGCGACACCGGCCAGAATGTAAATGTTTACGAAACGGTGAAGGCCGAATTCACGCAGCACGAAGGGGCCGAGCTGATATAAGGCCATCATGTTGAAGACGATATGCAGAATTCCGCCATGTAAAAATGAAGCGGAAAAGAGGCTCCAGTAGTTGTGATACACCAGAACAGGCATGGCGCCGCTTGCCCCCAGAGTCAAGAGGCTCTGATTGGAGGGTGACAGGAAGCCGAAAGGGCTGCCTCCCGTAAAAATTCCCCGTGGATCGATCAGCAGGGACAGAACAAAAAAAGCAATATTGATATAGATAATGGCGGTAACCGGTTCAAAAGCAAAAAAGAGATTGCGAAGTTTCCCCGCTTGCGCGTGCAGGCCGGGGCGGATCAACCCGCAATAAGGACAGGCCGGTTCGTCCAGGCTGATCAGTTTCCGGCAATTGGGACATAAAATGGAGTTTCGGGCAGCGCTCATGTTGCATTCCTTGTGATTTTAGTCGGGCTTTTAATTAACAACAATAAATCGTGTTGTAAAGAAAAATACGTCCGGGTCTTGACGGCTGTGTCTGTTGTGTGAGACAGAATGCTCATGCAGATCAAAGATCGTTTCGCTCTCAAAATTGAATCGGTTGCGTTTGGCGGCCATGGCGTCGGGCGCGCCGATGGTTTTGTCGTTTTTGTGCCTTTCACCGCGCCTGACGATATTGTGGAAATTGAAATTGTTTTGCGAAAGAAAAAATTTGCAAGGGGTCGTTTGTTAAGAATCATCCAGCCGTCGCCCAGCCGGATTCAGCCGCGCTGCCGTTACTATGGACATTGCGGCGGCTGTTCTTATCAGCATATTCGTTACGAGCATCAACTGAAAATGAAGAGAAAGCAGGTCGAGGAAGCTTTTTTAAAAATCGGGGGGATCATGCAGCCGCAGGTTGGCGAGGTCATTGCCTCACCTCAACCTTACGCGTACAGAGGCAAGGCAACGCTTCATGCCGCGAAAACGGCAGGCAGCTGCCATCTTGGTTTTATGGATGTTTCCGGGGGGGAAATTGTTGATATTGAACGCTGTGAAATTATGGATGAAAGCATCAATGATCAAATTTGCAGCACAAGAGCTGCAGGGAAGATTTCAGGCGGTCATGATGATTTCGTGTTCTGGTCGGGCCATCAGTACCCTTCCGATGAGGCCGTGGCGCGAGTGATCAAAGGAAGGGAATTTCTTGTCCCGCGCGAAGGTTTTTTTCAGGCCAATTTGCATTTGACGGACCGGATGGTGGATGAAGTAATCAGTCTGTCCGGCCCCAAAAAGAGAGGAACCATTATCGATGCCTGCTGTGGCTCAGGACTTTTTTCCCTGTTTCTGGCGCCTGATGCAAAACGGGTGATGGGTGTCGAAATCAATGAAAAATCAATTCAGTATGCGCGCGTCAATGCCGGCAAACAGGGGATACAAAACGCGGAGTTTATTTGTGGCGATATTGAAGTTGTTTTGCAAAGCTGGATGCAAAAAAAAGAGGCAGTCGATTTAATAGTTCTTGATCCGCCGCGCGCCGGTTTGAGTCCGGAAACGCTCGCTGCAATTTCCGGATTGGATGCGCAGGATATTATCTATATTTCCTGTAATCCGGCGACACAGGCTCGGGACGTAAAATTTTTGAACGGGTATGGCTACCGCCTGCAGAAACTTCAACCGCTTGATATGTTTCCACAAACAGAGCATGTGGAAACGATTGGTTTGTTGCAAAGAAGATAGACAAACAGGCTTCATTGTGATAAGTCGTGCTACCCATGTTGTATAGCGGTGGCAACAAAAGTGGCTTTCAAATTGTTCGGTTTTTAGATTATTTTATATAAGCTGGAACAGAAATGCCCCATTCATTTAATCACCATATTCATAAAGACAAAAAATCAGGATCGCTGTTTGAGGATTGCAATCTGGCAGACGGGCATCGATCTACAATGAACGATACTGTAAATCTTGCGGGCGGTCCGGACGGTCCGGATGAAAATCTGGTGACAGGGGTCGAAACGATTCTGCTGGTCGATGACGATCCTGTTATTATTGATGTAGCCCGGGATATGCTGGAAATTCACGGCTATCGGGTTATTGCCACGCAACAAGGTTCCGAAGCAGTGAATATTTATGCAAGGCAAAAAGATGAAATCGATCTGGTCATTCAGGATATGGTGATGCCCGGTATGAACGGCGCCGATGTTTTTCATGCCTTAAAAAATATTAATCCGGAAGTCAGGGTGATTCTGGTCAGCGGCTATGCGATGAACAAGCAAATTGCAACGGTCATGGAGCAGGGTTGCCGGGCATTTATGCCCAAACCTTTTCGCCTGGAAGACCTGTCCGTAAAAGTCCGGGAAGTTCTGGATTCACCATAATACAATTTCTGAAAAATATTTATGGCTTTCCAATGAAAATATTGCTATTTTCGCTGGCAGTTCAAATTATTTTTATATTTCAGGGGAGGATAAAATGGCATCAAAAAGTAAGGACGTTAGGGTCGAACAACGTCGGATATTGGAAAAGAAACTGGAGTTGCGGCTTTCGAAACTGGCAGGACTTGGAGTCGCGAGCGAAAAAGTTAAAATGGATCCTCTGGTCAAAAATCTGAAATCGCAAATCAGGGAAACGAATATCCGCATCGCCGCTTTTGATAAGAACACGCTGAAAATCGAGGAATTGAAGCAGGCCAAAGTCAGGAAACTGACGGAAAAATCCGCGCCGAAAGAAGAGCAGGCCGCGCCGGAAAAGGAAGCCAAGCCCAAAAAGAAGGCGGCAGCCGGTGAAAAAGAACCCAAAAAGAAGCCGGCCGAAGGGGATGCCCCCAAGAAGCCCCGCAAAAAGAAAGAAGACGCCCCGGCAGAATAATTCTCTCCGAATAAAAAAGGCAAACTGAGTTTCTCAGTTTGCCTTTTTTAATC
>CAYVFA010000090.1:5423-9201 GCA_964450075.1 uncultured Smithella sp. | reverse complement strand
GAAATCGCGGTTGACGAGAGTGGCATCCGGGCATCCCTTCTGACCTCGTTAACCATCAATAAAGGCGCGATGAGGCGAACGCTGGAACATGCGCGCGTGACTTTCAGCCAAAAGGAAATTTTACCCGAACCCTTATTGTCCTGTCTGGACGCCCGAAAACTGGCGGGCGCGTGTATTCACGTTCCCGCTGCTGCTATTTATCGTGAGTTGATTCCCTTTGGTTTGTCCTATCAAAACATCATCGGAGATCTTGCGGTATCACCGGAAGGCGCACTGGCGGATATTGCAGGAGGAAGCGGCGACGCTGATGAGGAACTGCTCGGCTCTCCTTTTGTGCTGGATGCAACGATGCATGCGGCCTGTGTCTGGGGGCAGCGTTTTACCGGCATTGTTCCCTTTCCGGTCGGATTTGATCAAAGGATTATTTACGCGCCGACAAAAAAAGGCGGGTCCTATCTGGCGCGCATTGTGCCAGTGAATGCGAGCCGTGAGCCCCTTATATTTGATGCCCTGATTTTTGATCAAAAGGGTATGCTACACGAAAGCATCAGCGGTTTGCGCATGCGCGATGTGACTCAGGGACGCATGCGGCCACCTGAGTGGATTAAGGATGGGGCATGGAAAAAGTAATCTTAGTCTGCCTTCTGGTGTATCTGGCCGGGTCCGTCAATTTTGCGATTCTCTTTTTCAAAATTGTGGGCAAGTCCGATCCCCGCTTGAGTTTCAGCGGCAACGCCGGAACAACCAATGTTTATCGACAGGCGGGTTTGCCGTGGGCGGTGATTGTTTTTGTTCTGGATATCGGGCGGGCGATGGCTTTGGCAGCGCTATCCAGATATTTTATCGATGGCGAGTGGCTGGCCTGGATCGCTTTTTTTCTGGTGCTGGGCAACAGCTTCCCCTGCTTTCACGGATTTCGCGGCGGCAAAGGCGTGGCCAACTATCTGGGATTCACGCTGCTGGTTGCTCCCTGGGCGGCGCTCTTGGCTGCTATTATCTGGGTTTCGGTTTACTGGGTGAAACGCATCCCGTTTATCGCGTCGTTGTTTATGGCGGCCACGCTGTCTGTGGGACATGCCTCGAATTTTCATTGGGCGCTGTCTGCCGCCACGGGGGCTTTGGCAACTTTTGCACTGATTTTTTTCAATCACGGAAGTAATATGACAAAATATGCAAAAGACAGGCAGACGTCCGAAACGGATGGATCCATTTAAAGGATCAGCTTAAATGCCCGATGCGCCTTCAGGGCTTCGTACAAATCCGTCCGGTGGGATTCACTCTCCACGGTAAGTTCTACATTCAAAGATATATATTTAGCCGTTTCACTCTGGCGCGAAAGGGATATCTTGCATGAACGATCCTGAATGATTTCATGCACGGCGTTTTTCATTTCGTTTGGATCCATGCCGATGATTTTATAAATCCATGTGCATGGATAGTCTAATTGAAGTTTTTGTTGTTTATTCATGGCCCGCCAACTTTTTTATGACATTCAATTATCCAAAAAAGTAAATGGCGTCAAGCCGTTTCATGGTTTTTTTCCTCTTTGGAATTCACTTTGACAAGGTATGACGACTCTGGTAGATATTCATCATAAAATTTAACGGTTGAAAAAAATATTGATTAAGGAGGTGCAGCTTTGAAAAAAACGAGTCTTGTATTATTTAAGAATTATGGTTTGTTGTCTTTTATTCTGATGATGTGTGCCGTGTTTGTCTTGGGGATAGGGGCAACGTCTGTGCAGGCGGCCAAAAAGACCGATGTGCCAAAAGGAATATCTGCCGGACTGGTGGATATCAATAACGCATCGGAAAAAGAATTGGAAGCCGTCAAAGGGGTTGGTCCGGCAACGGCGAAGAAAATCGTGGCCAATCGTCCTTATCAATCCGTCGATGAACTTTCCAAAGCAGGACTCAAGCCAAAAGCGATTGAGGCAATGAAGCCCTTTGTGTCAGTTGGCAAGGCTTCGGCTGCTCCCGTAAAAGCTTCGACCGCTCCCGTAGCGGCAGCGACGGCGAAAGCGGCAGCCAAGGCAACCATACCGGCAGCTGCTGTTGCAACCAATGCTCCCAAAACAGCAGCCCCGGCGCCTGCATACATTCCCAAGGCGGCAAAAGAAGTCAAGGCAACGTCTAAAGCGGCATCGGCCGGCGCCGCGAAACTGGCTCCGGGCACCAGAATTAATATTAACACGGCCGATCAGGCGACCATCGAGAAACTGCCCGAGATCGGCGCCGTAAAGGCTAAAGCTATTATTGACGGCAGACCCTACAAGGCCATTGAAGATGTTATGAAAATTAAAGGGATCAAAGGAAAGACTTTTGATGCGATTAAAGATTACATTGTTGTTAAATAAATGTTGTGAACGCCAAACGATAAAGGAGGATTGTATTGATGAAAAAAGTTTTGATTTTAGTATGCGCGTTTATGTTTGTTGCTACAATGGCATTGGCTGCGGGACCCAAAACCTATCAGGTCACCGGACCGGTTCTGGAAGTCAAAGGGGATGTGATTGTGGTCGAAAAGGGTAAGGACAAATGGGAAGTGACCAAAAGTGCCGCGACGAAAGTAACGGGCGACTTGAAAGTCGGTTCCAAGGTAACCATTGAATACACGATGACGGCGGTTAGCGTCGATGTTAAGGATGCCAAGAAAGCAGACACCAAGAAGAAGAAATAAAAAAAGATCATGAAGATCAGGCGGCGCTCCCTGTCCGGAATATGGGAAGCGCCGCTTTTTTATTCTTCAGGCATCTCGACGGTCTTGTTTGACAGGTTGCCGAATCGATGCTAGTTTTAATCGAATTTACAAAATTATTGGCCGAAGCAAGAAAGTTTTTTCAGGATCAAATTCTTCCATGAAAACTAAAACGGTTCTGTCCGAATTAAAGGAAAAAGAAAAAGAGACCCGTCGAACCATCATCATCGATGCGGCGGAAAAGGAGTTTACCTCAAAATCCTTTCCCAACGTAACCATGCGTGATATTGCCCGTCGCGCCGGCGTTTCGCCAGCCCTCATTTATCGCTATTTCCCCGATCAGCAATCGCTGTTTGCGGAAGCTTTTATGCGGGGGATCGGCCGAATCTTTGAAAAAATATTTGTCACCATTGATGAATCGCCAGACGGCGCGATCGAGCAGGTAATCTCTGATTTTATTGAATATTTCACAATGCATGATCAGTATTTCCAGATGATGATGAATTTTTTTCTCGGCGGGGCGGTGGATTCCGCGCTTTTTGAAAAACTCACCTTGATTGAAAGGGATATTCTTGGCCACTTCGATCTTATCTTCAGAAAAATGAATGCGGATGGAGACATCAGACATCATTCCCATACGCTCTTTGCTGCTCTGACCGGAATCGTTGCAACCTTCAGAAACCATCCCGACAAAAGCGCTGAACAGGTGTTGCGGCACAGGCAGAGGATAGCCAGTAACCTCGCAAAACTTTTAAGAAAAACATAGATCCTTTTCAGCTCACAGGAAATTCGTACAAATATCTTGACACGGTAACGTTGTTTCGATATGTAAACACCGTTTACAGTTCATTCAATGTGAGGTTCATATGGAACTCTTTTTCGATCCGAAATCCGTCGTTGTGATCGGCGCCTCGAATTCTCCCTTCAATCTGGGCGCCACCATCTGTAACATGCTGAAGGATTATCTCAGCTATACCGGAGCCGTTTATGCCGTCAATTCCAAAGGCGAGATGGTCAATGGCTGCCCGGGCTATTCATCAGTTCTGGAATTGCCTCAAGCCCCCGATCTGGCCATCATCAT
>CAYVFA010000090.1:0-5323 GCA_964450075.1 uncultured Smithella sp. | reverse complement strand
GCGGCGTTTACCAATTCCGGCGCCTTCGGCAGCATTGCCGCGGACCTGCTGGTGCAGGCGGGCTTGCAGATGGCGCGCCTTACCCCGCAGACACAGGAACGGCTGAAAAAAGCCGGTCAGGTTTTCAATATCAAGAATCCCGTGGATATTGGTCCCGCGCCGCCTCAGACGTATCTGGACATTTTTGAAATCCTATTATCGGCTGATGAAGTGGATGGCCTCTTGCCTCTGCTCAGCGTCTGGCAACCTTTCGTGATCGATTGTCTTCATGAGCTTCTGAAGATATGCAAGCATTACGATAAGCCCGCGGCGATTTACACGCCGAATGCCATCACCAAATCGATTGCCATTCGCGCCAAACACAAAATCCCCATTTTTGAAACGTCGGAACAGGCGGTGCGCGCTCTGTGGGCTTCCCAGACCTATTATGAATCTCTTCTCAAAAGGAATTTACTTTACGATGCCGTGTTGCAGGAAGATACGGCAACCCAGCAGATTGCGGAGGTAGCATCATGACGATTAATCATGTTTTAAAGAAGGAACAGGCGGTGCGGGAACTTTTATCAAAGGCCGTTTCGAACGGCCGGCAGGCCCTGTCGGAATATGAATCCAAGCAGGTGATCGCCACCGCGAATGTTCCCGTGACCCGGGAGGCATTGGTTCATTCCCGGCAGGAGGCGGTAGATGGGGCAACCCAAATCGGATTTCCTGTTGTGCTCAAGGGATCGTCTCCGACGTTGACCCATAAAACCGAGATGGGCATGGTTTGTGTAAATCTCAAGGATGCAAACGATGTGGCCCGTGCTTATGATGATCTCATGGGGAAGAACGTAGAACTCGATGGTGTTTTGATTCAGGAGATGGTGAAGGGCAACCGGGAATTCGTTATCGGCCTTACCCGTGATCCGCAGTTCGGTCCCTGCGTCATGTTTGGGATGGGCGGGATATTCACGGAGGCCTTCAAAGATGTCACCTTCCGTGTCGCGCCTCTGACTGAAGATGATGCCCGCGAAATGATCCGGGAGATCAAAGCCGTAAAACTTTTAGATGACTTTCGGGGGGAAAGCGCCGTTGACCAGGATGTTCTGGTCCGGGCCCTTGTGGGCATCGGCAATCTCGGGATGGCGTACGATGACATTGCCGAAATCGACATCAACCCCCTGATCGTGACGGGAGGCAAGCCTGTGGCCGTTGACGCGCTGGTCATTCTGAAAAGAGGAATATCATGAATCTCGATTCGCTGTTTTATCCAAAAAGCATTGCCGTTATTGGAGCGTCCAGCAATTTAGGCGGCGGGAAAATGCCCTATTTTCAAATCATCCGGGCGAACGGTTTTCAGGGGCCGGTTTATCCGGTCAATCCGAAGGGCGGTGAAATAGACGGATGCAAAGTCTTTCGATCCATCGATGAACTTCCCGAACCGGTTGATTTTGCCATTGTTGCCGCGCCGGTTGAGCAGTCTGTAGAGATTGTCAGGGCGGCGGTTCGCAAACAAATCAAATTCATCCATTTTTTTACTTCCGGTTTCGGCGAAACGGGAAACCGACAACTGGAAGACGACTTGATCCGGGAAGCCCGCAAAGGGGATCTCCACATGGTTGGTCCCAATTGTGTCGGGGTCCACTGTTCCGAATCAAAAGTCTGTTTTACGCTGGTTCCCCCGCAGGAACACCCTGGGTCTGTTGCTTTTCTGGGGCAGTCGGGCGGTGTGACGGCCAATTTTCTGGCTCTCGCGATGACCAGAAAAATACTGCTGAATAAAGTCGTCTCTTATGGAAATCAAATCGACCTGAAAATTGAAGATTATCTGGAGGATCTGGCGGATGACGACCATATCCGGCTTATTGCGTGCTACGTGGAAGATATCAAGGACACGAAAACCTTTCTGCAAACGCTGAGACGGACAACGGCCAAAAAACCGGTGATTATTCTCAAAGGAGGAAAAACCGAGGTGGGATCCAAGGCCGCGGCCAGCCACACGGGAGCCATGGCCAGCAACTATACCATCTGGGCCGCCGCAGCAAGGCAGCACGGCGCCCTGCTGGTGGATGATTTTGATCAGTTGATGTATCTGACCATGTTGGGTGCGGCGGAAAAGATCCCTCAGGGAAAACGGGTGGGATTTCTGGGCGCCGGAGGAGGCATCTGCGTCCTTTTCAGCGATCTTGCCGTACAGTCGGGACTTGTTCTTCCGGAATTATCACTCCTCGCGCAGCAAACCATCTCCGAAAAGATCATGGGCGTCAATACCTCGACGGTCAACCCGGTTGATCTGGGGGCCTTCGGTTTTGATCTCAACGTCATGCTGCACACGATGAAGGCCATGGATGAAGATGACGGGATCGATGTCATTATTCCCTATTTTTCCATCGAATACATTATGCGGGCGGAAATTTTTCTCAATGTAAAGAACAGCGAAGATACGATCATGGAAATGGCCCGACAAATCAAAAAGCCCGTGGTTCCGATATTGTCAAGTTTTGTGGAAGACGATCTTGAGGCCGAGCGCACCAGAATTTCAACGTTTGCCGCGCTGCGCAAGGCGGGTTTCCCCGTCTATACCAAAATTCAGGACGCCGTTTATGCCATTGGAACCTACTACGAATGGGTGGCCAGGCAATCCCGACGGGAAAAGAAAATACGGGATTGAGGTCATCGCACAAGGTGAGCCTTTCTGGATGGTTCCTGTTTTATGTTGCCGCATGGGGAGGGCTAAAGACCTGAATCTGATTTCTTCCCATTTTTTTTGCTTTGTAGAGGGCATTATCGGCCATCTCGATAAAGAGATTCTGGCTAAGACGGGGATGGGGGATGATGCTGACAACGCCAATGCTGATCGTGACATGAGAACTGGCTGGCGAATACGCATGGGGAATGTTCTCCAGCTCAACGGCTTTCCGGATTTTTTCCGCAACCTGTAAAGTGCTTTCCAGAGAAGCATTGGAAAGCAGGACGACGAACTCCTCTCCACCATAGCGGGCGCAAAGGTCGTGAGGACGGTGGACGCATTTTTGAATGACGGCGGCAATTTTCTGAAGACAGATATCCCCCGCCTGATGCCCGTAGTGGTCATTATAGGCTTTGAAATAATCCACGTCCAAAAAAAGCAGAGATAGTTGCGTCCGATAGCGAACGCCCGTGCGCCATTCCGTATCAAGAAAGTCGTTAAAATGCCGCCTGTTGGCAAGTTCCGTCAGCACGTCGTAAGCAGACAGGTGTGAAAGCTCCGCATTGGCCTTTCCCAGACGAATGGTTTCAATCTCGGTCAAGAGATTGCGCAGGTAATTCCATCGCAGATCATTTTCCATCTGGTAATTAGCGATCAGACTGATGACAATGGCGGAAAACAGCACGACGCAACTGTTGATCATGATCGGTGTCGTCATGGGTGTGATTTTGGTGACCGTCAGGACATAAATGAGGAAGATTATCCATGAAACACTGAAGGCATGCCAGAACCTCAGGCGGACGACGATGTTACCGAACATGACGACGAGAATGATGCCCGTGTGGTAATGCACCACGTTGGGATGATGACTCAACGCCAGAATAGTGATGATGCTTCCGCAAGCAAGGATGACAATGAAATCGACCAGGAAATCAATAGCCCTGACGAATGCAGGCCAACGCATGATGGCAAGGCTGATGAGCATGGCGGGGGTGACAATCCCTAACCGTATTTTCCAGGCCGTCAGATAAACGTCAGGAAGCATTTCCCTGTCGGTGATCAAAAACAGGTTGTAGATTACGATGGCGATGATGACCATGATGGAGAAACGATTCTTGCGGGCGTCCAGCGTGTCGGCGAGAAAATGCTGTTCGAGGCGGCTGCTGAACACGAGGAACGGGAATCCCCGATCCATGGATTTTTGAATATCGGTCTCCAATCCAAGAATGGGGTCACGACTTTTATTTTCCGTCGGTTCGTTGGCGATCGTCATGACTTTGTGGCCTCCGCACGAATATGATCGGCAATGTCACGGACATTGTTGATGGCCGCCGGCAGATCAATCGTCAGCAGCCGTCGATGGTCCATAACCATTTTCCCGTTGATGATGCTGGTTCTCACATCCGCGCCGCGCGCGGCATAAACCAGCTGGGAATAAGGATTGTAAAGCGGCGTCAGGTGAGGCTGATTCATATCCACGAGGATGATGTCGGCCTTTTTCCCCACTTCGATGGAGCCGATCAGACCATCCAGTCCCAGAACGCGCGCGCCGCCGATGGTGGCCATGCGCAAAACGGTTTCGGCGCTCATGACGGTGGGATCAAAACGGGTCACTTTATGAATTTTTGCCGACGTATCCATTTCCCGGAACATATCCAGAGCATTATTACTGGCTGCGCCGTCCGTGCCCAGGCCGACCGCAATGCCCTTTGACAGCATTTGCGAAACGGGCGCGACGCCTGCGGCCAGCTTCATGGAGCTGACCGGATTATGGGAAACGCTCACGCCCAGATCGGCGAAGATGGCCATGTCCTCGGCCGTCAGCCAGTTGCAGTGCACCGCAATGGTACGATGGTCCAGCACCCCCAGCTGAAGAAGATGCCGCGCCGGCTTTTGGCCGTAGCGTTTTTCAATCGTATCAATCTCGTCTTTGTTTTCCAGCAGGTGGATCAGATAGAGAATTCCGGCCTCCCGTGCCGCCGCCTTTACGTTCACCAGTGTTTGCGGCGAGCAGGTATAAGGGGAATGACAGAAGAAAGCGGGCGTGATCATGGGTGCGTAAGGCAGCCAGCGCGAAACAAAGCGATCCGCCGACTCCATGATCTTTTCAAATTTAGGATTGTCCGGTGTGGCGAAATCGGCGAATCCCTGAGAAACCACCGCTCGCATGCCACAGGCCTTCGCGGCTTTGGCAATCTGGTTTTCAAAAAAATAACCGTCGCAAAACGTTGTTGTGCCGGACAGGATCATTTCAGCCATCGCCAGCAGCGCGCCGTCGTAAACCATTTCCTTATTGACGAAGCGCGCCTCCATGGGAAAAATATGACCGGTGAGCCAGTCCATGAGCGGCAGATCATCCGCCAGTCCCCGGAAACAGACCATCGGCAGGTGGGTGTGCGTGTTGACCAGTCCCGGTAAAACAAGACAGCCTGCCGCGTCAACGATTTTGTCCGCCGTGAGGCGGCGGTTTTTATCGACCAGGGTGATACGGCCATTTTTGATGCCAATGACGGCGTCTTCAATAATGTCCATATTGGCCGACATCGTCAGCAGCGTTCCGCCCTGAATCACCATGTCCAAGTGATCTGACTGCATCGTTTCTTCTCTTTCCATCAGTTGAACTCCAGCTTGTAGTAGATATCGACGCCGCTTTCC
>CAYVFA010000089.1:5649-9202 GCA_964450075.1 uncultured Smithella sp. | reverse complement strand
CACGGGGATTGACTTCCAGCACATAAAGCTTGCCGTCCTTGACGGCGTACTGAATGTTCATCAGACCGACAACATTTAATTCGCTCGCCAGCATCTTTGTCTGTTTTTTAATCAGGTCCAGGACATCGGAGGAAATGGTCAGAGACGGCAAAATACAGGCGCTGTCACCGGAATGAATACCCGCCTCTTCGATATGCTCCATGATGCCAGCCACAACCGTCGTTTCACCATCGCTAATGGCATCCACGTCAATCTCTATGGCGTCCTCCAGAAACTTGTCAATCAGGATGGGATGCTCGGGAGACACAAGCAGCGCTTTTTCCATGAAAGACTTCAGAGTATCTTCGTCATAGACGATTTCCATGGAACGACCGCCCAGCACATACGATGGCCTTACCAGCACAGGATAACCGATTCGCGCCGCCGCCTGCATTGCTTTGGGAATGTCTCTGGCCGTATCGTTGTCGGGTTGATTAATATTGAGCTTGGTGACGATTTCCTGAAAACGGTCGCGATTCTCGGCGCGGTCAATGGCATCAGGCGATGTTCCCAATATTTTTATTCCGGCGGCTTCCAGTCCTCTGGCCAGATTCAGCGGTGTCTGACCACCGAACTGAGCGATCACGCCGTCGGGCTTTTCCGTCTGAAGAATGTGCAAAACATCTTCCAGCGTCACCGGTTCAAAAAACAATTTGTCCGATGTATCGTAATCGGTGCTGACCGTTTCCGGATTGGAATTGATCATGATGCTTTCAACGCCTTCTTCACGCAGGGCAAACGAGGCGTGGACACAGCAGTAGTCGAATTCAATCCCCTGACCGATACGGTTGGGACCGCCGCCGATGATGGCAACTTTGCGCTTCTCCGAAGGCCTGGTTTCATTTTCTGTTTCATAGGTCGAATAATAATAAGGCGTGTAGGCTTCAAATTCTGCTGCACAGGTATCGACAAGTTTATACACCGGGATAATTTTTTCTTTTTCACGCCACTGCCTGATTTCCAATTCCGTCATTTTCCAGAAAGATGCCAGCGCCTTGTCGGAGAAACCCATCTTCTTGGCTTCGCGCAGCAACGCCATGGATGGTTTGGATTCTTTCAATTCTTTTTCGGCATCAACGATTTCTTTAATCTGATGCAAAAACCAGGGATCGATTTTGGTCAATTGATAAAGTTCTTCAATCGACATATCGTTTTGCATGGCCGCAGCAATATAGAAAAGCCGCATTGAATTGGGCTTGATCAGTTTGCCTTTCAAGAATTCTTTTTTATCCGGCACATTTTCCGGCAGAACCTGTTCGAGAGAAAAACGTCCGATCTCCAGTGAACGAATGGCCTTTTGCAGAGATTCCTTGAATGTCCGGCCAATGGCCATGGTCTCCCCGACGGATTTCATGGACGTGGTCAGAAAATCCTCGGCCTGGGGAAACTTTTCAAATGTCCAGCGGGGAATTTTTACAACGCAGTAATCAATGGTCGGTTCAAAAGACGCCATGGTCTCGCGCGTGATGTCGTTGGGAATTTCATCCAGCGTGTAGCCGACGGCCAGTTTCGCCGCAATCTTGGCAATCGGAAATCCCGTGGCTTTGGAAGCCAGCGCCGATGAACGCGAAACGCGGGGATTCATCTCCACGACAATCATTTCACCCGTTTGGGGATGAATGGCAAACTGAACATTAGAGCCACCCGTCTCCACGCCGATTTCGCGCATAATGGCAATGGCGGCGTCGCGCATGATTTGATATTCTTTGTCGGTCAGCGTCTGCGCCGGTGCAACCGTGATGGATTCGCCGGTATGCACGCCCATCGCGTCGAAATTTTCTATGGAACAAATGATGACGACATTGTCAGCCTTGTCGCGCATCACTTCTAGTTCATATTCTTTCCAGCCCAGTACCGATTCCTCAATCATGACCTCGGAGATCATGCTGGCATCCAGTCCCGACTTGGCAATTTCCATCAGCTCTTCCCGGTTGTAGGCCACGCCGCTGCCGGTTCCCCCCAACGTAAACGACGCCCGGATGATAATCGGGAATCCGATACCTTCGGCGATTTTCAGCACGTCATTCATCGAACGGGCAAAGCCGCTTTTGGGCATGCGCAACCCGATTTTTTCAATGGCATGACGGAATTTTTCACGATCTTCAGCTTTATGAATGACCTCGAGCGACGCCCCGATCATTTCCACGTTGTATTTTCTTAGCACACCGCTCTCCGCCAGTGCGACTGCCGTATTGAGACCTGTCTGTCCGCCCAGCGTGGGCAGAAGAGCGTCGGGCCTCTCGCGAGCGATGATTTTTTCCACAGCCTCCGGCGTGATGGGTTCAATGTAAGTTCTATCGGCTGTTTCGGGATCGGTCATAATCGTCGCGGGATTGCTGTTGATTAAAACAACTTCATATCCTTCTTCGCGCAGGGCTTTGCAGGCCTGGGTTCCGGAATAATCAAATTCGCAGGCTTGGCTGATAATAATGGGACCGGACCCGATAAGTAATATTTTTTTTATGTCGTTTCGTTTCGGCACTTATTTTACTCTTTTCATTATTTTTACAAACTTTGCGAACAAATATTCGGTGTCGCGTGGGCCGGGAGCCGCTTCCGGATGATACTGAACACTGAACGCCTGAGGCATACTCATTCCCTCGGAGGTATTGTCATTCAGATTGTGATACGTTTTTTGGGCTTTTCCTTCCACTGATTCCGGAACGACAACAAAACCATGGTTCTGTGACGTAATTTCCACCCGGCCTGTTTCGACGTTTTTCACCGGCTGATTGATGCCATGATGGCCGAATTTTAGTTTTTCTGTGTAACCGCCGATGGCCTGACCGATAATCTGATGTCCCAGGCAAATCCCAAACACCGGTACCTTGCCGATGACCGCGCGCGCGGCATCAACAATATAAGGAAGGGCTGCCGGATCACCGGGACCGTTGGAAAGCAAAACGCCATCCGGTTTTATACCCAGGATATCAGCGCCCGTGGAAGTGGCGGGCAGCACCAGCACTTCACAGCCGTTTTTCTCCAGAAGCCGCAATATATTGTATTTAACGCCGCAATCCAGAACAGCCACGCGTAACTTTTCAGAAGATTTTTCGGAAGGTAAGCCGTCATGGCAAACCGCGCCGTTTTCCCAAAGATAGGGTTTCTTGCAGCTTACTTCCTGCACCAGATCGCGACCGACCAGACCCGGATATTTCCGAACTTTGGCCAGCAGGGATTTTATATTCTTGCTGCCGGTGGCAATGATTCCCTTCATGGCACCGGAAAGCCTGAGACGCCTCGTCAGGGCGCGGGTGTCGATTCCTTCAATGCCGATTTTCCCGTATTCTTCCAGAAAAGATTTGAGGCTTCGCGTCATCCGCCAGTTGCTGGCATTGGGCTGATATTCCTTCACGACAAAACCTTCCAGATGAATGCCCGCTGATTCCATATCTTCATCGTTGATGCCGTAATTGCCGACGAGCGGATACGTCATGGTGACAATCTGACCTTTATAAGAAGGATCGGTAATGACTTCCTGATAACCGGTCATGCCCGTGTTGAAAACGACTTC
>CAYVFA010000089.1:3486-5549 GCA_964450075.1 uncultured Smithella sp. | reverse complement strand
AGTTCCTCCATCTTCGGTTTCACTTTGGAGCTTAACATTTCCGCTTTCTTTTGTTCATCATGCAGGGCGTTGGCCGCTTCGACCTTTTGTTGAATGTCCTTGTTGGTGGCATAAATACTGTTGATCAGGTCGATAATTTTCTTGAGCAACTCAATCTCCGCAGTCACAACGGCCGCGTTGCCGAGCGCTTCCTTCGTACCGTTAATCGCGTCGGCCAGCTTCTTTTGATAAAACACGGTTGCCGGTATGATCTGGCTCAAACAAATTGCATTGAGGCATTTCACTTCAATTTCCAGATCCTTGATATAGCGTTCCAGATGAATCAACTGTCGCGATCTCACTTCCAGATTGGAGAGCACCTGGTATTTTTCGAAAATATCCAATCCTTTTTTCGTAATCATAGCTTTTAAGGCTGTGGGAGTGGTTTTTTCATTCGGCAGGCCTCTTCTTGCCGCTTCCGCTTCCCATTCCTTGCTGTAGTTGTCGCCATTAAAGATCACCGGCTTGATATAAGTGATTTCATCTTTGAGGACTTCCAGAACCGCCTGATGAATGTTTTTGGTGCCTTTGGCTTTTATTTTTTCCGCCAGTTCATCAATGCTTTCTGCCACAATCGTATTAATGACCAAAGCGGGAGATGCGATATTTTGTGCTGAGCCCACGGCGCGGAATTCAAATTTATTGCCGGTAAACGCAAAGGGTGATGTCCGGTTGCGATCGGTATTGTCTTTGCTCAGCGTGGGCAGAGCGGAAATTCCCAAATCAATAATTTCCGCATTGGTTGCCTTGGTGACTGTTCCCCCTTGAATGTTTTCCAGAATCTGCGTTAGTTGATCGCCTAAAAAGACTGAAATAATCGCGGGCGGCGCTTCGTTGGCGCCCAGCCGGTGATCATTGCCGTAAGAGGCGACGGCGGCACGCAGAATATCCGCGTGCTTGTAAACGGCGCGGATGGTGGCAATCAAAAACACCAGGAACTGAATGTTGTCATGCGGTGTCTTGCCGGGATTGAGCAGGTTATTCCCATTATTATCGGAGAGCGACCAGTTGACATGCTTGCCGGAACCGTTGATACCGGCAAACGGTTTTTCGTGCATGAGTGCGGCCAGCCGGTGCTTTTTGGCGACGGATTTGAGCGTGTCCATCACCAGTTGGTTGTGATCAACGGCCAGATTGGCTTCTTCATAAACCGGCGCGATTTCAAACTGGCTGGGCGCCACTTCGTTGTGTCTGGTCTTCGCCGGAACGCCCAATTTAAAAAGTTCTTCTTCGACGTCATGCATATAGGAAGATATTCTTTCTTTAATGCTGCCGAAATACTGATCTTCCAGTTCCTGTCCCTTGGCGGGAGGAGCGCCGACAACGGTTCTGCCGCCCAGCACCAGATCCTGACGTTTGAAAAAATAATCCATATCAATCAAAAAGTATTCCTGTTCGGGACCAAGATTGGGATATACTTTTTTGACATTTTTGACGCCCAGCACCTTCAGCATATTGACGGCGCTGTTGCTCAATGCGCGGATGGAACGCAACAGCGGTGTCTTTTTGTCCAGCGCCTGTCCGTTGTAGGAAATAAAGACGCTCGGAATGCAAAGGGTGGTGGAAATACCGTTTCGTTTGATGAACGCCGGTGAGGACATATCCCACGCTGTATAACCGCGGGCTTCAAAGGTGGCACGGATGCCGCCGGAAGGAAAACTGGACGCATCAGGTTCTCCCTGAACAAGCTGCTTGCCGGAAAATTTTTCCATCACCTGTCCGTCACCGCAGGGATCAACAAAGGCGTCATGCTTTTCAGCGGTAATTCCCGTCATCGGCTGGAACCAGTGAGCAAAGTGCGTGGCGCCCTTTTCCAGCGCCCACTTTTTCATGGCCTCGGCGACGACATCGGCGGTTTTCGCATCGATTGTTTTACCTTCATCGATGGCGTCCAGCAATTTTTTAAAGGTCTCTTTCGGCAGTTTTTCCTTCATCGCCTTCCGGTTGAAAGTATCCTCACCGAAGTACTGCGAGACCGGGACAAATTTTTCCTTTTCGATCAGGTATTGTCTTTCTGCTGCGGT
>CAYVFA010000089.1:0-3386 GCA_964450075.1 uncultured Smithella sp. | reverse complement strand
TCTAAAGGTTTATTTTCCACGATTTCCCAGACGCCGGTGGGACAAGCGCCGGCACAGAAACCGCAACCAATGCATGTATCTTCATCAACAACATATTCGTAATTTTCTCCGTTTAGCGCCCTGCGCGAAATCGCGTTCTGCGGACAGATGGTTTCACACATGCCGCAGTCACGACAGGCAGCGCAGGAAGCGCAATTCGTTGCACAGGACAGCGTATCAGAAAAACTTCTGATGCGTGCATCGAAATATTCCGTTTTTACCCGGTGAAAATCAATCGGCGGAAGCTGGTCGTAAGATTCGCCAACGCCTTTCAGCAGATTATCAATTGTCCGGGCGGCAATTCGTCCCGCACCGATTGCTTCGGTGAGCAGTCCCGGTCTGACGGCATCGCCGATGGCGAAGGTCTGCTCGTCGCTCGTCCGGAATTGCGCATCCACAACAACAAAACCGTTTTTCGTCACAATGTCTTCCGGTAGAAAAGATAAATCCGGCACATCACCGACCGCTACAATCACCGTATCCGCGGGCAGCATTTCACCGTCCGTCAGCTCCACACCTTTGGCCGTAATCCCTTTGGTGAAACGGGGCCACAGAAATTGCGCCCCGGCCGCTTCGGCATGACGTCTCTCCACACCGAAAGATGCGGGTTGCTGAACGTCAATCAGTGTGACACTTTTGGCGCCCAGGCGGAATGCTTCCGTCGCCGCGTCACAACCGACATTGCCGGCGCCGATAATCACTACCTTTTTACCAACCTTTACGCAATTTAATTTGCTTTGTTTGAGAAAGTCAAGCGCGGGAATAGCCCTGTCCATTCCGGGAAGATTTATTTTCCGGGGTTGAGCGGCTCCGGCGGCAATGACAATAAAGTCAAATTCGCTTTTCAGCTTCTTAAATTTCTCTTTGGTCAGAGAAGCGTTCAGATGGATCTGTCGAAGATTTTTAGCAAGCCGCTGCAGTTCGTGATTAACCACTTCATCGGGAATGCGGCTCTGCGGAATGGTGTCCGTAATCTTGCCCCCCAGTTTCTTTCTGCCCTCGAAAACAAAAGCTTCATGGCCTTTCATCCACAACTGCCACGCCACGGAGAGCCCCGCCGCGCCACCGCCGATAACGGCTATCTTTTTACCGGTAGCGGCAAGAGGCTTGGGTTCTTTCGCTTCCAGCGATGCTTTTCCCAGCACGGTCACATCCACGGATGGCAGGTTGACCGTTTTTCGGGAACAATTCTGCATGCACAGATTCGGGCAGAGATAACCGCAAACCGTCGCCGGAAAAGGCGTATATTCCAGCGCGAGATCGACTGCCTCCTGCATTTTTCCTTTCCGGATGAGTTCCCATCTTTTCTGAACGGGAATGCCTGTGGGGCAATGCGCCTGACAGGGCGGCAGATATTTTTCATTGGCCCAAACCGGAACAAAACGGCGTAATTCACCGGTGGTAATCAGACCGATGGGAGAACGGTCCGCACTCGTCAGATCACCGATCAGGCCTCCCCTGCCCAGTTCTTTATCCCATGATTCCTGATGAAAGACATTCATCGGTCGCAGGGCACGACCTTTCTTCTCGTGGGGTTTCAAGGCTATCAGCAACTGCCAGTCACTGCGCTTTGCTGTCAGTTCTTCACACAAGTATTGTTTGCCAATCGCTTGCAGGAATATTTTCAGATTCTTTTTCAGCCAGCTCCATTCATCATCCGGAAGTTCGGTCATCAGCCGGGCATCGGACGAGCTGTAGGAACTTTGCCGGCCGCGGAAGAAAATCTTTCCACCCACCATGCCCACGCCGGGGCGGTAACCCAGAACATCCTGTCCATTTTCCGCACCTACTCCGCAGATAACAGCAATCCCGCCTGCCATAAATTCCGCAAATGAATCACCCGCCTTGCCGAAGACCCAGAGTTCCGGCGGCTCGAAGCGCGGATTGTGTTTGGTCATGGTCATGCCGCGGGCGCCGATATCGCCGTCGATATAAATTTTGCCCTGGGCCATCGCGTTGGCGACCCCATTGGTCGCGTTGCCGTGTACGATAATCTGAGCGCCGGCGTTGAGCCACCCGACATCGTCGGAAGCCGGACCGAAAACTTCAACGATCGTATTGGCAACGCCCATGGATCCCAGACGCTGACCGGACGTGCCGGTAACATCGACTTTAATCTGTTTTTCTCCGGCCCTCCAAAGACGTCCACCCAGACCGTGCTGTCCGTAAGCGGTTATTTCAATATGATGATAATTCTCCGCAACGGCTCGCTGAATGCGTTCTTCCAGAACGCGCGATTCAACTCGGATTCCGTTTTCCTGTCCGGCGATTTTTATCGATTCTTTCCTGGTCATATATTTTATGAATCCTGTGTCCTATAAAACGTATTTTATCTGCAATCTTTCCGCAGCATCCGCGTCGGCAATCCCCAGCGCGTCGGCCATGCCGATGGGCAGCGAGGTCGAGCGGCCCAGCGGCGCAACGATTTTTTTCAATTCCGTGTCAAAACTCAAGAACACGTCCACGATACGCTCGGCAACTTTTTCCGGATCCAGCCGGCGATCCAGGCGCGAATCCTGCGACGTGATTCCCTTGGGGCAAACACCGATATTGCAGACGTTGCAGCGGTCGCCCTCCGATCCCAGGCAGCCCGCGGCCGCCTGCATGATATATTTACCGCTCTGCACGCCGCTTGCGCCCAGCATAATCAGCGCCGCCGCGTTGGCCGCGAGGTTGCCGTTTTTCCCGATGCCGCCGCCCGCAAAAAGAGGTATTTCATTTTGCTGGCCGAGCTTGACCAGATTCAGATACGCATCGCGCAGATTGCTGGCAATCGGATGTCCCATGTGATTCATCGAAACATTATAGGCAGCCCCCGTCCCGCCATCCTCGCCGTCCATGGCCAGGCCGGACGCGTATGGATTTCTGGTCAGGTTATTCAATACGGCCAGCGATGTGCTCGTCGCGGAGATTTTCGGATAAACCGGAACGCGGAAACCCCAGGCCATATACATGGACTGAATCATCTTGGCCACGGCCTCTTCAATGGAGTACTTGGTCTGATGCGTTGGCGGACTGGGCAGACTCACACCCTGCGGCACACCGCGAATGGCGGCAATCAGTTTATTGACTTTGTACCACATGAGCAATCCGCCGTCGCCAGGCTTGGCGCCCTGGCCGTATTTAATTTCAATCGCGCAGGGATCTTCCTTCATGTGCGGCAGGTTATGAATAATTTCATCCCAGCCGAAGTAACCGCTGGCAATCTGTAAAATGACATATTTCAGAAAACGGGATCTGAGAAGTCGGGAAGGACAGCCTCCTTCACCGGTGCACATACGTACAGGCATTCCCAGTTCTTCATTCAGATAGGCAACGCCCATTTGCAGGCCTTCCCACATATTCGG
>CAYVFA010000088.1:0-9261 GCA_964450075.1 uncultured Smithella sp. | reverse complement strand
AATCGGCCAGACGAATCGCCTCAAATTCATCGAGATGCAGAACGATTTCTTCAAGGTCCACAGTGGGAATTCCACGCGGCTTAAAATAATTTTTGTCCGGTATTCCGCAGACATGACGATGACATTTGGGACGAGGCATTTGTTTGGTTCTCCTTGGTCGATATAATAAGCATATGCCCATAACTTGTCAAGAACTAATTTTTTCTTTATTTTGATAAAGGACAAGCTGGAAGAAATACTTTTATAAAGACCGAAAATTCTGTAATATCGTAGTCTATCCATCAAAAGACACCTATCAAGCAAAAACACATCTCCATGCAACGCATTCTATTGTACCGTCAGGCGATGACGTAACGTTACTATTCCTTATAGTTATAATGCCAATAATTATATTACTCTTATGAATTTGCTTTTCCATTTTATCGTTGTTACAAGGTTCCAACTTATTTTCAGGGGGAGGTTTTATGAAAAATATTTTTTCAACCCGCATGGGGATTATCATTGTCGGCGCCGTGATCGGTATTGGCGCAGCGCTGCTCCAGTATTTCGGCAATCCACCCAATATGGGGATCTGCGTGGCCTGTTTTGAACGCGACATGGCCGGCGCGCTGGGATTGCATCGGGCGGATGTCGTCCAGTATCTGCGGCCCGAAATCATGGGGTTTGTCATCGGGGCGTTTGTCGCGGCGCTGATTGCCGGAGAGTATAAACCGCGCGGCGGCTCTTCTCCGCTGATCCGCTTTTTTCTGGGTGTCTTTGCCATGATGGGTGGACTCGTTTTTCTTGGCTGTCCATGGCGCGCGCTTTTGCGGCTGTCCGGAGGCGATGGCAACGCCATCCTGGGCCTTGCGGGACTGATATTCGGTATTTTTATCGGTGTTTTGTTTTTAAAGAAGGGCTACAGTCTGGGTCGAACGCATGCGCAGAGAAAAGCAAGCGGCTGGGTTTTCCCGGCGCTGATGGTCGGACTTTTTCTCCTGCTGGTTTTCCAGGTGTCTTTTACGCCCGGCGGGCCGATCTTTTTCAGCGTGAAAGGGCCCGGTTCGCAGCATGCCCCTATCCTGATCAGCATTATTGCCGGTCTGGTCATCGGCGTCCTTGCGCAGCGCAGCCGCTTCTGCACCATGGGCGCGTTTCGGGATGTTATCCTGATTAAAGATTTTCATTTGATCAGCGGCGTGGCCGCACTCTTGGCTTTTGCCTTTGCCATGAACCTGATTCTTGGCCAATTCAAGCCGGGTTTTGAAGGTCAGCCCATCGCCCATACCGATCATGTCTGGAATTTTCTCGGGATGACAGTTGCCGGTTTGGCTTTTGTTCTTGCCGGCGGCTGTCCGGGGCGGCAACTGTTTTTATCCGGCGAAGGGGACATGGACGCGGCTATTTTTGCCACCGGCATGATCGTGGGTGCGGGGATTGCCCACAACTTTGCGATGGCTTCATCTCCCAAGGGGATCGGTGCTTTCGGGCCAGCCGCCGTGGTGGTCGGATTGGCTTTCTGTCTGATCATTGGTTTCACGCAGAGGGATAGAATAAACGCTTGATTAATAGAATGGAGGATGACAATGAGTGCAAAGAGTATTGATGCAAGAGGACTGTCCTGTCCGCAGCCGGTGGTCTTGGTTGACCGGGCTGTTGCGGATGGTAATACCGATCTGGAAATTATAGTTGATAATGAAGTTGCCCGTGAGAATGTCATGCGTCTGGCCACACGGCGCGGCCTTAAAACGGAAGCGCGGCAGGAAGGCGCAGACATTGTGATTTGCACGGCCAAGGCGTAAAAAAATCAATGGAAACAATTTATCTGGATAATGCCGCAACGTCGTTTCCCAAACCCGAAGCGATGCTTGCTGCGATGATCAATTATCAGCAAAACATTGGCGGCTCTCCGGGGCGCTCCGGCCATGGGCTGTCTATTGATGCTGGGCGCGTTGTATTTGAAGCAAGGGAAACGCTGGCGCGTCTCTTTCATATTGAAGATCCCCTGCACATCGTTTTTACAAAAAATTCAACGGAAGCCCTCAATATTGGCCTGTTCGGCCTGCTCAAAAGAGGCGATCATGTTGTGACAACAAGCATGGAACATAATTCCGTCATGAGGCCGCTGCGCTATCTTGAGTCGCAGGGCGTGGCGTTGTCGATCATTCCCTGCTCGCCGCAAGGCGAGCTTGATCCGGGAGACATTCAAAAGGCTTTCCAAAAAAACACAAAACTTGTTGTCCTGACTCATGCATCCAATGTGACGGGAACCATCCTGCCTGTCGAAGAAATCGGTAAAATGACCAGCGGCAGGGGAGATGTTTTGTTGTGTGTGGATGCGGCCCAGACCGCAGGAGCTTTGCTCATTGATGTAACGAAAATGTCGATAGATCTTCTGGCCTTCACCGGTCACAAATCTCTCTATGGTCCTCAAGGCACAGGAGGACTCTATGTACGCAAAGGCCTCGAAAAAAAAATTGCACCTTTGATGAGAGGAGGGACAGGCAGCCGTTCAGAGTTTGAAGCACAGCCGGATTTTATGCCGGACAAGTATGAAAGCGGTACGCCCAACGCCATTGGCCTTGCGGGACTGGGCGCGGGAGCAGCATTCATCATGGAGGAGACGATAGAAGCCATTCGGGCAAAGGAAATACAACTGACATCCCGCTTTCTCAGCCGTTTGAGGGACATGCAAGATCAGGTGACTCTTTACGGTCCAAACGATGCCCAAAGGCAAACGGCTGTCGTTTCTTTTAACTTAAGAAACATCACCCCGTCGGATGCCGCTCTCTACTTTGAAGAAAAATGGGGAATCATGTGCCGGCCCGGACTGCATTGCGCGCCCGCAGCTCACAAAACCATTGGAACATTTTCGCAGGGCACGGTGCGCTTCAGTTTCGGCTACTTTCACAGCGAAAAGGATATTGACAGGGCAGCCGATGCGGTGCGGGATTTAATTCAAAAGGGAAATAAGATTTCATCATGACGCCAAAAGAATCGACCAGTGTTGTCCTGTTTGAATCCGTCAGCCACGCGCTTCGCGCGGAAAAAATAGTCAAGACCGCCCAAATACCCTGCAAGCTGATTCCCGTGCCGCGTCATCTCAGTTCCGATTGCGGCGTCTGCCTGCGTTTCAGCACGGATGCCAAAGAGCAGATCGAAAATATTTTGCAAGGCAAGCTGGATTTCTTTGAGATAAAACTTCTCTAACTGAAATGTCCAGATGTGCAAATGATTCTTTTACCTATTTGCGATAATATATTTATCGTCAGAGGCTAATGAATGGCCTAAGTTACTCACCTTCGGCCAGTTGTTCCAGCGCTTTGTGATCCATAATGGTGATTACACGGCCTGCGGTAGAAAGGATACCGTCATTGGCCATTTTTCTCAGCGCGCGGGAAAGGGCTTCCGGCGTGGCGCCAAGAATCTTGGCCAACTCCCGTTGTGAAATCGTCAATTCCACACTGGTTTTTTTATCAGCGATATCTTTTGGTAATAAATGACACAGGAAAGATGCCAGCCGCCCGGGAATTTCTTTTAAGGCAAGGGATTCGATGAGCGTCATGGAATCCTTGAGGCGCTGCGACAGGATCTGAATGATGTTGAACAAGATCGCGGGTTCCTGCCTTGCCATTGTTTCCATAACCGTTCCGGGTATTAAAATGACAGAGCTTTCTACAATGGCCATAGCGGAAGCCGGAAAGGAAGCCGTTGCAAACGCCGTGCAAAGGCCAAACGGGTCTCCGGGACCAAGCAGTTGGAGTGTCTGCTCCTTGCCTTCCACCGAACTCCTGTAGAGTTTTAACTGACCGGAGAGGACCACATAAAAAGACTTTATAGGATCTGACTCGCCGATGACCATCTCGCCCGGTTTGAATTTTTTGTATGTTGCCTGTGCCGCCAGCAATTGTAAGTTTTCTGAAGAAACACCCTGAAACAGAACGATGTCTTTTATTTGCTTCGTAATATCCATATGTAAAAAATATTCTCCCCCGTTGATTTAGATCAATGAAACATTCAATATCAGGGTGTATTGACGAACATCAAAAGCAGTTGATTTTTACCATAGACGTAAAAGAGAAACAAAATAAATTATCGATAAGGAGAAACGAAAATGAGTAATTCAGAATTTGTCAAACATGCGGATGACAGTAATTTCAGCGCATTGGTTTTAAAAGAAGAAAAGCCGACTCTGGTGGATTTCTGGGCTCCCTGGTGCGGACCCTGCCGTGCCATCGGCCCGATTCTGGAGGAAATTGCGGCTGATTACAATGACCGGGTCAAAGTGGTCAAAGTGAATGTGGATGATAATCCGGCAACAGCCAGCCAATACGGCGTGAGGAGCATCCCGACCTTGCTTTTGGTTAAAAACGGCAAAGTGCAGGAAACACAGATCGGGTTGTTATCCAAAAATCAACTGGCAGCGTTGATTGATAAAAACTTGAACTAATACACACGTGGGGAGGCGGATTTGCCGTCTCCCCCGCATCAAAAAGAGGATAAAAATGAACGATTTGTTGATTTTACTTTTGATTCTGGGCGGGTGGATTTTTGTGCAGGCCTGGCTTTTGCCGCGCATGGGTGTTTCCACCTGAGTGAGACAGGCTTGTCCGGTCAAGGACAAGAAGGGAAAAACTGAAGTCGAAGGTAATCGGAAGGGCAACTAAATTTTTCAATGCAAAAATTGATGAAAGGAGAGTCGGAATGAAAAATGAAAAACGTAATTTTGATCAGGAGGCTGCACTGTGGGATCAGAATCCCGGACGCGTGAAAGTGGTGGCGGATATCGCACAGACGATCATTGGGGAAGTCAAACCGAATTTGGCCATGGATGTGCTGGATTTCGGCTGTGGAACCGGATTGCTTACGCTGGCCTTGCAGCCCATTGTTCATTCCATTACCGGCGTTGACAGTTCACAAGGAATGCTCGATGTTTTTCGCCGGAAGATTTCTGACGGGAGCTTGCCAAATGTCAGTGCCCGATATCTTGATCTGGATCGGGGTGACGTTCTG
The DNA here is from genome assembly GCA_964450075.1 of uncultured Smithella sp. Taxonomy (GTDB): domain Bacteria; phylum Desulfobacterota; class Syntrophia; order Syntrophales; family Smithellaceae; genus UBA8904. The sequence continues at coordinate 4,269 of CAYVFA010000088.1, read as the reverse complement.
ACCGGTTCTTATCATCTCGTCGTCAGCAGTATGACACTGCATCATATTAAGAATGTTGATCCCCTGATCCGACAGTTTCATCAGATTCTCCATCCTTCGGGTATGCTGTGCATTGCCGATCTTGATCCGGACGATGGATGGTTTCATTCGGAGAATGATGGCGTATTTCATTTCGGCTTTGACCGCGAAGAAATGAAACGCCGATTGGTGCAGGCGGGATTTAATGACATTCGGGTAACGCAGGCGGCCCAGCTTGAAAAGCCGGTTGAAGACGGCTCCATGCGATTGTTCACGGTTTTTCTGATAATCGGATGTAAATGAACGATGCGGCATTAGGGGCAATACAGGTGCATGGACAGGCGATGTTTCTATTCTCCGCTGCCGGTCAGCACGAACGCCGCCCAGAAATAAGGGTGGGGATATCGTTTTTTTACATGCAGCTGGGCCTGTCTGAGCGCTTTGTCTTTGTTCATTTCTTTGAGGTTGGTATAAAAACTCACCATCAGATCGCGTGTGGCCTGATCGTCAACCTGCCATAAACTGGAAACGAGCGAATTGGCCCCGGCGTAAAGAAACCCACGGGTGAAACCGACGACATCATCACCTGTGGCCACTTTGCCGAGGGCGGTTTCGCAGGCACTCAGGGTGACCAGATCGGCATGAAGCGATAAATTGTAAAGATCGGAGGCCCTCAGCAGTCCGTCATGGTTTTTATCCGGGGCGAGGAGCAGGGCGGAAGCAAGCGGCTCATCCAGATTAAATGTACCGTGCGCGGCCAGATGGATTATCGGATACTGGTCGCCGTATTGCATTAAATATGCAGCCGTTGCCTCCGAGCGTAAAAGCACTTTGGCGCCCGGCAATATTTTTTCGATGGCCAGAGCTTCATCCTGAGCAAACATCAAATCGTATTTCGGATTACCCAATTTCGGGTTGCCTAAGATTAAAGCTTTGCGGGCTGCATACTTTTTGCTTCGCGCTTGGAGGAAGCTCAGTACGCTGGCGCTGGGCAATGTTCGGATGCTGTAACGGTCAATCAGAAAATTTTTTCCGTCGGAGAGGGCGCTGACGGGCAGATAATGCAGGGGGCCGTGCCCGACAACAATTAGCTTTTTTGTTTTGACCAAAGGGATGACAGGCGCAAAAAGCTGCCGATAGAGAGCCTCTGCATAGGGCTTGTAACTGTCGGAAGAATGGATCGTAATACTTCGTCGCAAACTGGCGATGTCGTTTACAAGATCATTTGTTGACAATTTTTTTGCTGTGATGGTTGCCGGGGTCAGGATAAAAACATACCAGCTTTTGCCTGTAGTATAATACTCCAGTAAGGTTTCGTCCGACTTGAGTTTGCTTTGGATTTCGGTCGTGGTTGGCACCTGAACCGTAACAAGAGCAGCTGTTTCCGGCGCTGTTTTCTGTAATTCTTTTTTGAGTGTCATAATGACGGAGCGGGTTTTGTTTTGCGTATCTCTGTTATCTTCGGAGGACACGACCGTCAGGTCATTTTCGGCCCGAGCCAGTTGATCCAAATTTGTCTTCACTTGCTGAACATTTTCACCGCGGACCGGGATATTTTTTTGCGAGGCAAGCAAATCAACCAGGGCACGGGCTTTGGCGCGTTCCACATAGGCAAAAGCTTCCGGGTAGCGACCGGCGTCTAAAAGCAGATCGATTAGTTCTGCATAAACGTCTTGCTTGTCACCGACGAAGCCGATGCGGCCCGTTTCCGAATTGATCGAAGATCTCTGTTTTTCTATGACCTCGATTGCTTTCTTCAACAGGTCTTCGGCTGTCTTTTTCTGGCCGGAGGCTATAGCAATTTTGGCGCGATCCAGAAGCACAATCCAGTAGATGCCACCGATTTGTTCTATTTGCGGGTGTCCCAAAAGCTGATCATACCCTTCTCTGGCTTCCTGAAGACTTCCGGTTTCAAAAAGGCTTTTGGACAAGATATAGAGTTTAGGGATTTCTTGAAAGGTCTGGTCATAAAAGGCGGTGAGCATTCCGGTAACTTTTGATTCAGGATTTTTCACGGCGGTAAGGGCTTGGGCATATTCTTTTTTGGCCATGTAAATCCGGGCGATAGCAATATATTTTTCCGGGGCAAAAACTTGGCCTCTGGAATTAACATTATTAAGAATGCCAATTAACTTTCGGGCTTCGTCTTTCTTGCCTGTGAGTTCCAGCGCAACACCCCAGAAATCACAAATACTGATGAGTTCTGACTGGTAGAAATTTTGCCGGTCGCGGCCTTCCGAATGAAGCAATTTGAAGGCAGTATCTCCTTCTATGACGGCCTTTTGTGGTTCTCCCTGATCCAGATAAATATATCCACGGAAAATATGGGGATAAACAGAAATATCCGCCCCATAGGCTGATTTGTCACCCTGCTCAACCCGTTTTTGCATCAGTTCGATGGTGGTAAGCGCCTTATTGTAGTCGCGTATTTCATAATAAGCGCCAGACAGGAAGAAAAGACGCCAGGCGGAAAGTTGATCGCCCTGATCAAGGGATGTCTGAAGCATCTTAATGATTTCATGGTGTTCTTTTTTCTGTGCGTGTCGAGAGAGTGTTATTTCATCGAAGATGCCGAATCCGGTAAGGAATAAGGATAAGATTAAAATGGCTGATAATATGAGAAAATTTTTTCGTTTCATATGATTTTACCCGTTCAAATCGTGTTGGCATTTTGTAAAAAAATATGCTCTTGTGACCCATCCAAGTCAAGGAGAAATCAGGTTGAGAAAAAGTAAATCGAGTTTCTTTTGTCAGCATTGCGGCTATATGTCGCCCAAATGGCTGGGCAAATGCCCGTCCTGCAATGGCTGGAACTGCTTTGCGGAGGAACTGGTCTCTGAACAGGACTCCGGCCATCGCGCTGAAATGGCTTTTGACGGCAATCCAATGTCCATTGAAGATATATCTGCCGAAGAAGGTGCGCGGGTTGTCACCGGCATCGCTGAAATTGACCGGGTATTGGGCGGTGGCATTGTGGCCGGGTCGGCCATCCTGGTTGGTGGCGAACCGGGTATTGGGAAATCCACACTCATGCTTCAGGTGATGAAAAATCTGGCTTCGGGAGGCCGGAAGGTCCTTTATGTCACCGGTGAAGAATCCGCCCACCAAATCAAGCTGCGCAGTAACCGGATTGGCGCGCAGGCGAAGGATTTACTGGTGCTGGTTGAAGTGTCTCTGGAGAAAATTCTGGCGCAGATTAAAAAGATTGAACCGGCCATCGTGGTGATTGACTCCATACAGACGGTGTATTCGGGCGATTTGATGTCCGCGCCGGGCAGTGTGGGGCAGGTTCGTGAAGCCTCGTCAAGACTTATTTTATCGGCCAAGAAAAACGGGATTCCGGTGTTTCTGATCGGGCATGTGACCAAAGACGGCTCCATTGCCGGGCCCAAGGTGCTCGAACACATGGTTGATACCGTTTTATATTTTGAGGGCGATTCCGGACATGCCTATCGGATCATCCGCAGCATCAAAAACCGCTTCGGTCCCACCAACGAGATCGGTGTTTTTGAAATGGGTGATAAGGGGCTGACCGAAGTGCCCAATCCTTCGGCTTTCTTTCTGGCCGAACGGCCGCAAAATGCTCCCGGTTCAGTCGTGGTCACCAGTCTGGAAGGTACCCGACCGATTCTGGTGGAAATTCAGTCGCTGGTGAGTGTTTCCAATTTAGGAATGCCGAGGCGTACGGCTATCGGTGTGGATCATAACCGGGTTTCGCTTTTGGTGGCTGTCCTGGATAAAATTTGCGGCTTGCATCTGAGCGGGTCCGACATTTTTATTAATGTTGCCGGAGGCGTCCGTGTGGATGAACCGGCGGTTGATCTGGGGGTCGTCGCGGCAATGGCATCGAGCTTTCTGGATCGGCCGGTCGATGCTCGAACGGTTATTCTGGGAGAAGTCGGGCTTACCGGAGAGGTGCGGGCTGTGTCCCAGATGGAAGTGCGGGTGAAAGAGGCGGCGCGTTTGGGCTTTAACCGCTGTATCGTACCCAAAACAGACATATCTTCATTATCTAAAATAGCAAAAATGGAAGTCTGCGCGATTCGTTCGCTGAAGGAGCTGCTGGAAAACCTCTTTTGAAATCAAATCAATAAAAATTTTCCTAAAGCCTTGACAGGGGTGAAACAGTGCATAAAATAGCGCCGCTTAGGCAGCATTTATAAATAACAATATCAATAATGGAGAAAGGAGAATAAAAAGTATGAAAATCAGACCTTTACAGGATCGAATCATTGTAAAACGTTTGGAAGA
>CAYVFA010000087.1:5706-9343 GCA_964450075.1 uncultured Smithella sp. | reverse complement strand
TCATGTGTTCACGTTTATTGACCATGACCCAGCTCATGTGCGCCGCACCGTCTTTGCAAGTCGAGCAATCCCGTGTGGCAGACGTGCAGCAGCGATGAACCGTCTGCAGATCGGCAGCCCATCGGTAAAAATGAATCAGCCGACGCACGGGCGGTTGCCGGTTATCCAGGGATTCCGTGACGGACGGACATTCGTGCCAGCCGAAACGCCGCCCCAGCATCATGCCGGTGGTAATCACTTCATGATAATATTTACTGGAAATGATGGTCTGCGGATAATGATCCAGCATTTCATCCATCTCGGCGCGCAAATCCGCCAGTTCGCCCTCCCGCCAGGAAAATCCATCCACGCTTTCATCGTTGGAAAGAAGTTGCAGATGCACTTTCAAACCGACATCGCGAATGCGGCGAATGACCGGTTCGATTTTTCCTACCTGCTTGGGGGTAACGGTATAAAGATAGTAGGTGTAAGGGTCTCCTTCATAATTTTTGCTGGACACCGCAAAGGTATCTTTCCCCCTCAGAACCTTTTCGTCTTCACCACCGCCCCAAAGAGAAATGCCGACCATCATGTCGGGGAATTTATCACGAGGCACTTTAATCAGACCGTTGGTGGCACAATAAGTGGGCAGCCGCTTATAGAAAGCCTCCAGCCGGTCCATGCAAAGCGTCGGTTCACCGCCGATCAGAATCGCTAAATTGACGCCGCGGGCTTTTTCTTTATCAATAAAATGCTCCCACTTTTTAATATCCATTTCTTCCGTTACATGCTGCTCGCCGGAAGAAAAAAAGAAGCATCCTTTGCAGCGCAGATTACAGCGGTTGGTCAAATCATAAATAGAGCTGCGAATGTTGAGACTGGCAATCCGTCGATAACGATCCCGCCAGTCGGAATCTAAAAGCGCGCTAATGGTTTTCATGTATCATTGTCCTTTTGTGCATTCCCCAACTGCTTTGCACTATCAAACTTTGCTCACGGCCGCCCCCGGCGGACTGATAATCTCCGTGCAAAGATTTTTTCCTTTTTCGTACCCCATCACCCATACCGCCAGATAGGTATCAACATAATCAAGCCAGGATTGAAAGGCGGCATGAGAGTTCACATGACGGTACAGGCGCGCCGTCACAACGGCTGATCCGGCCGCATAATGACGGCAATCATCACAATCCGTATCCGGCACGCAGCAGGCAACAGACCGATCCCAGTTTAAGTCCGTCCGGTACTGGCGGAAGGAGCGCCCCAAACCGATATCCTGCGAGGAATTGCAGCGGGGATAGGAACAGCCGAACAGATCATGCAGTCCTTTTTCGCTGGTATGCGCAACGGCGTTATAGGCTGAAAAAAGGACGTGCTCCGGATACTGATTCAAAAGCGCGATCATCGCTTGACGCGCCCGCAGTAGCGATTCGTGATCATGTCGCAGCGGCCCCGCGTAACCTACGGGAGAGGAAAACATATTAAACGTCAGTTTGCAGCCATGCGCGGTAAGATCGGCCGCCACTTCATGTACTTCATCAATATTATCCCGTGTAAACGTATAGACAAAGACCGCCCGGGGATCATTCTGGTAATTTTCAATCTGTTTTTTTAATAGATTTTTTGCTTTTCTGGTTTTCAAGCTGGTTTCATCATTTCCCCAAACGGAGATATGAATTTTATACCCGACAGATTCCGGTATTTTCTTGAAACCGTTGGTAGCAATGCTCCCCAGCGGCATTTCGGAATAACAAACCTCCAGCAACCCCGGCACCAGCGACGGCTCAGCGCCCGCCAGAACAACATACGTAATACCGCGCGCCTTTTCACCCTGCATCAGCGTGCGCCAGTCTTCGGGGGACAGATTCTCCACGGCAAACTGCTTGTCACCTTCAAAATAATAGCAGCCGTCACAACGGATATTGCAACGGTTGCTCATATCGTAGGTTGATTCCCGCAGAAAAAAATACTTTCGCACTTTTTCCCAGCGTTCCCTGACGTCCGGATTGGCCAGCAGATCGGAAAATCTCGGTTTCTCTGATGGATCGGATGTTTTATTGTTTATCATCATAGAAATGTCTGATTTTTACCCTTAGTGCTTCGCGGCAAGCTTCTCTTCTATGTATTCACAAATAAGGCGCACTGTTTTTAACTTAGGATAATCATCTTCATCAATAACAATCTTGTATTCATCCTGCAAAACCAGCGCGATAGTTGCCAGATCCATGCTGTCAATGCCCAGTTCATCCACCAGATCCATATCCGGATTGAATGTGTCCGGCGTGATGTCTTCCAGCTTTAGCTCGTCTATAATGATTTCGGCTACATGCCGCACAATGCCCATTTTGTCCTTGCTTTCAGGCATTCCCATCCTCCTTTTTAACTTTTTTGTTTCTTATGTTTTTGTCACGGTCATAAGACCGCTGCAAACGATCGTTTCCTTAACAAACACTTTAAAATTATACAATATTTCTTCAGTTCCACCTTCCCGGGTCAAACTCAGAAGCAGCATTTCTCCCGGCCGGACAGGCCCTGTAAATCTTATTCTTTTCAGAGAAGAAACTTTGACGGATTCTCCTCCATCCCCTGTCTTGCTCAAAATTGCGTCATAAACGGTATGGAGCAAAGCAATGCCCGGCAAAATCGGCTCGCCCGGGAAATGTCCGGTAAACCAGATGGAATCCTGGGGCACACAAGCCAGGGCATCAAGCGTATCTGACGATACCATCTGGACTTCATTGAGCAATTTCCATCGATCCGTCAAAATATTTCACCCCGTTTGTTGCATTTATCCTTTCCATGCGTCAAGGGTTCAACCCTATATCATCATTTGTTTTTTCAATCAAAATTTTTTTCTCCAATCCATCCTTAATTATTTCAAAGAAAAACCGTTTATTTTTGCAACTCCAGATTCATCAGCTTCTTTCCGATTAGCTCGGAGAGTGGCACAATACGCAATCCCCTGTCCACAATGCCTTTCAGAATTTTATCAAATTCAATCCATAAAACCGTATCATCTTCAGGTCTTAGCGGAATCTTGTCATGCAGAAGGATAATATCGTCACCTTTGACTTTTTTCAGAATCCGCGCGGCCATATTTTTAACACGTCTGTTACCCGCGTCTCGCGCCCGGCAGTTGAAGGTGACGCAAAACAGTTCCAACTGTTTGAGAATAGAAGGAAGCTTAGGATTGATAATGCCGACCGGCGGACGAAAAGCCAGCGCATCAATACCCATGTTTTGCAACACACGCTTTGCCTCTGCAACTTCACTAAAAAGCGTACGATAACGCTTCATCATCACAAAGGGATCATGACGATAGGAATGATTGCCGATGTTATGGCCTCGACGGATAATCTCGCAGATGAGATCCGGAAACTGCACGGCATTGACACCTGTCACAAAAAACGTCGCTTTCACGCCATACCGATCAAGTAAATCGAGAATCTTGACCGTTGTAGATTCAGAAGGCCCGTCGTCAAAAGTAAGGGCCACAATATTTTCCCCTGTATTACCGCGGCTGATCACCTGCCCGAAGAAATTTGTTTCCGGAAAAAAACAGGCGCCCACACATAAAATGATATAAAAAAAAGCCACGGCAATGGCAAGCAGCGGATGGATAAAAAAAGCCGCAAAGGCGGCCATCAGCAAAATGAGGCCG
>CAYVFA010000087.1:1865-5606 GCA_964450075.1 uncultured Smithella sp. | reverse complement strand
AAGCAGCGGATGGATAAAAAAAGCCGCAAAGGCGGCCATCAGCAAAATGAGGCCGGTAAACTCTCCCCGACTCATATTTTGCATCTTTTTTTTCATGAGATGAGATGCTCCCACAAGGGTCCTGTATGTCCCCGTCCATAGAGTCGCGGCAAAATACGGGTCGCCTTGCTTTCACCCGCGCCGATAAGCCAGTTTAGCCGACCATTGGCATGCGCCTCTACTTTTTTCAGAATTTCAACATCAGAAATAAAAGGGGATCGGTAGAAGACCGGTTCAACAAGATTCTGCGAAGCGCTGATCTGGCCTTCGCGGAGCGCCGTATCGTACAAAGCCGTATGCGGGTAGATGCGAATACCGCAAAAAAAGAAAAAAACAGCACGTTCCAGTTGATCAACGCCCTTTAACGTGTTTTGGAGCGTGTCTTCGTTTTCACCGGGCCCCCCCAGCAGGAAATAATGGGCGATATGCAAACCTGCCGCAAGAGCGCTCTGATGAGCAAGGAAAACATCGGCAGAAGCAAAAGGCTTTTGCAGGTTTGTCAGCATGGTGTCACACATCGATTCCGTGCCGAATTCCACATGTGTGAGTCCTGCCGCAACGAGCTTCCGGTAATAATCATCCGGCGGAACCGTGGGAGCAAAAAAACCTCCCCAGGGTATGGTGACGTGGTCTTTCCTGAAAGCCTCCGCCACTTGCAGGCTATGCTCGTAGCTGGCGTTGAAAGCGGAATCGGTCAGAAAAATGTATTTAGCGCCGGCATCCTGCAAATCACGGGCCTGTCGTGCAATAATTTCCGGATCGAAAAAACGCATCCGGTGGCCTTCAATGTGGGGATAGGTACAGTAGCTGCATCGAAATGGACAGCCTCTTTTCGTCTGTAAATTAAGCATACCGCCATATGAGAGATAATATTTTACATGCGGAGCATCCGGATCAAACTCCCGATTCATATGGCCGTCCCACGCACGGCAGGAAACCTTTTGTGAAAATCTGGTCACAATGCCCGGAATGGCCGTGACATCCGTTTTGTTTTCCAGCCCGGAAAGGAGCGCGGGCAACCCCTCCCCTTCTCCGGCGATACCATAATCCGCATCCAGCGCGCGGATAAATTCCACCGGGAAAATCGTATAGCCGCTTCCGCCCAGAATGAGGATGGCCTGGGAATTCTGCCGGATGGCGGCGACCAGATCCTGATAGTCGGATAGAAACCCCCGGCTGTTGATCGTGTCTGTATTGTCAATGTTGCGAATGGAGAGACCGATATAATCGGGCGCGTACCCGCGGATTTGTTCTCCCAGGGTTTCCAGAGAAGGAAAATCATTCATGTCCAGAATTTTAGTATCATAGCCAGACCGGAGTGCACCTGCCAAATAATCAAGCCCCAGCGGATAAACCGGATAAGGCTTCTTCATCATATTGGCGGAAATCAACAATACTTTTTTCATGAAACATCATGCCCTTGGCAGTCGTGAAATGACCGTGTTATCAGACCGCAGCAAAGCCTAAACTTTGGACGTCTTTGCTTGAAGAATGAAAGTTGCCAGAGCGCGAACCGAGGCAAATACTTTGGCACCCAGTTCCTTACTCTCAATTTTAACGCCATAATCTTTTTCAATCATCATGACCAGTTCCAGGACATCGATGGAATCAATGCCCGTATCGCCGCCGACCAACTGAGCATCATCCTGAATATCTGCAGGGGTTACATCCAGTAATCCCAGCGTTGCAATGATTTTAACTTTCAGTTCACCAATGATTTCTTCTACTGTGCTCATGAAATACCTCAATATTTAAATTTAATTTCAAAACGCTTCAAATCCTACATTTTTTTGTCCGAAGGGGCACTTGAAAGTTCCCGGACATCATCGCCAAGAATCTTTTCCAAAACAACCCGAACCACCCAGCGGCAAAACACCTGGAAATATTTTTCTCCCGCCATTTTGATGCCGATGAAAAAGAGAATGGTGGAAATGGCATAAATCACGATCCCGCCGATAACCCCCCAAAGTGGTCTTCCTATCGAAACCGCATAAACGCCCAGCGCAAGAACTGTCGGCAGGCCGATGACATAGCTGAACGCGATCATGACAAGACCGATAATCATCGACGGCGTCGGTTTTTTCCGGATGGCCGAAAGATCAGCACGGTCCTCAATGGCCGTTTTGCAATATTTCTTGCGGGCAAAATAAACAGCCGATTTTTTTATGATGTTCAAGACCTGTTCTTTACCTTTGCATAATGCCGCCTACGGCATTTTTAGACCGGTTCGGATAATCGGGATACCGGATATCCTTGAAAATACCGGTTCTGGCCTGTCCGACGGTCGCAATCTGTTCATCATCGACAAAAATTCGACCGTCACCTATCACCATGGATGCACCGGATTCCTTGAGTTGAGAATAACGCCGGACATCAATTTCAAACCGGATACATTTATTATATGGCCGGATCTGACCGTTGAAAACCACCTCACCGCACCCCAGTGCCCTACCTGTTCCCAGCGATCCGCGCCAGACACAGAAAAAACCTAAAAGCTGCCAGATCGCATCAACGCCCAGGCATCCCGGTTGAACCGGATCGCCCTGGAAATGACATTGAAAATACCACGCATCCAGGCGGATATCCTGCTCGGCAATAATTTTTCCGGTGTTGCCGGCACTTTCGATCAGCGTAATACGGTCCACCATTAGAAACGGCGGCGCGGGCAGACGGGCTTCCATTCCCATCGGCTTATCGCTGATCAGCGTTCCATGTGAAAAGGCAAGGATTTCTTCAAAAGCAAAGGACTTCTTCTGCAAAAATTCTTGATAGGTGATCATAACGTTTCTCTTTCCATTTAACGGCCCTGATAAATCAGGTTGGAATTCCAACAGATAAGCCCGTTGGGATTGGACAAAAGAGCAAAACCTCCAAGGTCGAATCCCTATAAGAGAAACTGCAATTTGTCAAAAGAAAAAACCCCGAAGAAATTTCGTGGCACGAAAAACAAAATTCGGCTATAAGGTCCAAGCATGAAATTAGCATGGAAAAGAGGAAAGAAAACATGAATAGAGCAGCCCTTCACCAAATCAGTTACGGCGTTTATATTGTCACATCCGGACAGGATGGCAAATTTAATGGTCAGATCGCCAATTCCATTATGCAGGCTACATCCAAGCCCGCCACTTTGGCCATTTGCATCCACAAGGAAAATTTCACACATGAATTAATCAAAGACAGCCGGAAATTTGCCGTTTCGATTATCGCACAAGATGCTCCGATGACATTCATCGGCCTGTTCGGTTTTAAAAGCGGCCGTGACGTTGATAAACTCAAAGACATCAAAACAAAAACCGGCGTTACGGGCGTCCCCGTCGTTCTGGATTACGCCATCGGATTTATTGAAGCGGAAGTGGAAGGCGAGTTGGATTGCGGCACACACACCATCTTTCTGGGAAAAGTGGTCGAAGCGGACATCACAGGCGATGGAACGCCCATGACTTACGCTTATTATCAGAATGTCAAGGGGGGCAAATCTCCCAAAACCGCACCGACGTTTGATCAGAATGCGGCTGCCGCCAAACCGAAACCGCAAGCTGCCGCACGTTACGTATGCACCGTCTGCGGTTATGTCTATGACCCCGAAAAAGGCGACCCGGATAGCGGCATCGCACCCGGCACCCGTTTTGAAGACATTCCTGATTCCTGGGTCTGCCCGGTGTGCGGTGCGGAAAAAACGATGTTTGAGATTGAAAAGTAGGG
>CAYVFA010000087.1:0-1765 GCA_964450075.1 uncultured Smithella sp. | reverse complement strand
GCCTTCTTCATCGCCGTCATCATGCCCGGCAAAAACGGAATGCCCAGATCAACTTCCGGGAAGCACATAAAACCCCGGTCCGACCGCATGAAACGAAAATCAAAGTAGCAGCACATGATCGCACCACCGGCAAAGGCATGTCCGGTCATCGCGACAATCGTCGGCATGGGATACAGCGCAATCTTCCTGAAAAGCGCCATCATGGTTTCAATAAATTTTTTGGCCGTCGCCGCGTCGTTTTTCTGCATGATCGGCATCAACCACTCCAAATCGATCCCGTTGCTGAATATTTTTTCGTGCGCACCGCGAACAACCAGCACATTGGCATCCGTCTCTTTCTCAACGTGATCCAGGGCATCTATAAACTTCTGCAGGAAATCCAGATTCAATCGGTTTTCCCCTTCATCCAGCGTGATCACGGCCACCTGGCCATCCATCTTAACTTCAACCGGCATAACTATCTTCTCCTTCTCCATATTTTAGAAACTGCTCAAGGCAGTTTGCATGGCGTCTTTAGAATTGAACCGGGTTAATTTTTATCCTTTTAATGCTATATTTTCAACACTATTTTGTTAAAAATCTTTGATGCTGTACCAAAGCTGTCCGACATACTCCTTGAAAACAAGCGTATTGTCCAACAGTCGTTGCGACTGTGGAATGTATCGGACGGCTGGAGGCCCCGCAGGTGAATGGTAAATATAATCTGAAGGCAAAGGCAGCACTTTCTTAAAATATTTTCGAAATTCTTTTTCGCTTCGTTTCATGTGATAGGCCGACGTCACCAATCCGATCGTGATGCTTTTGTCGATAAACATTTTATTGAACTCTATCGCGTGTTGATACGTATTTTCTGATAGGGGTTCAACGCGGATTCTTGCTTTGGGCACACCCAAAGCTTCAGCCATATACGCCATAAATTCTGCTTCGGATATTTTACTGTTCCCTTTTCCGGAACAAACAAGATATTTGGCGTCATAGTCCTGATACATTCGAATGGCATGAACCAGTCTGGCAGTAGAGGATCCAGACGGAAACGTTTTACCCAAAGCATTGATATCATAGATGCCTCCACCCAACACAACGACAACATCAATCGACGTCTTTTCTTCGGGCGGGCGGGGCACAATATAGTCCTTCTCCAGTTTGTAACTCAGGTAGTTGGATACCGGTGCTATACTGAAACCATAGAGCAAAACAATGGCCAGCAATAAGAACAACACACCGCCTTTTTGCTTACTGGATCTCCAGCAGATCACAAAAGATATGAGAAGAAGAACAAAAATGATAAAGATGGGATCAACAAATGATTTGCATACAGCGTAAACCTGTTCCATCGTTAAGCGACTCCCTGAATATTGCTATTTAAGTCCAGTAAGACATTCAGATATAAAAAAGGGGTTGGGATATCGCTTTTGCATCCCAACCCCTCCGGAACATCTTTATCAGGTGGGCATGGTTGTGAAAACACCGCGCGGATCAACCTGGGTGCGGATGATCTTCAGTGCTTCGGGTGTAACCAGTTGGGTATCGGGGATATCCCCTTCGGGCTTCAGCAGTTCAAAACCGGTAAGCTGCTGAGCAATATCAAACGTGACTCCCGGGGTCAGGGATTTAACCCGCATGCGCTTGCTTTCCGGATGAAAATCATAGACGCCCCACGGGCTGATCACGGCCGAGGGGCCATTACCGATGAGGCCGGCTTCCTGGCGAGAGTTGCCGCCGGTCAGATGTCCCACGGAGGTAATGAAATCAACCTTCTCCGGAA
>CAYVFA010000086.1:0-9505 GCA_964450075.1 uncultured Smithella sp. | reverse complement strand
CATATCAACGGCGGCACGTCATTGGAGGGACTGATCAGCGAGCCGCTTCTGGAAAGCATTTTTGATCCTCATTCGCCGGGGCATGACGGCGCTATTGTCGTGAAGGACAACCGGATCATCATGTTCGGCTGCCATCTGCCGCTGTCCGTCAACATTGCCCCGTACAAAAACATCGGTCTGCGTCATACGGCCGCACTGGGACTGACGGAGCGATCAGACGCCCTGTGCATTGTTGTTTCCGAAGAACGGGGCGCCATCTCTTTGGCCCGGTCGGAATCTCTGACGATTGTCCCAAACGCGTCCGCCCTGAACGAGGCTTTGGAAAAATTTTATATCGCCAATGCCCCGACGCCAAAAACACGCCCTGTTTTCCGGTGGCTTCGGGAAAACACGAAGGAAAAAATAATCGCTCTGGGGCTGGCCTGTGTTTTTTGGGTGGCCTTCGGCTACCAGCGGGATATTGTACGCCGCGATTTCATTATTCCGATCGAATATAAAAATCTTCCGCAAAGCTGGCAGATTAATGAACCTCAATTAACCGAGGCAAAAGTGGTCTTTCAGGGACCCGAACAGGCCTTTCGGCTGCTGAATGAAAAGACGCTCAGGCTTTCGCTGGATTTGGCCCCGGTTGCCGCTAGAAAACGGGAGTTCGTTTTAACCAAAGATATGGTCAATGCGCCGGCCAACCTGTCGGTCGCCGATATCAGTCCCGCAAAAATCCATGTTTACGCATCGAAACTGGTGCCCGCAACTCTGACGGTCCATGTTGCCACGCTAAACCGGCTGCCCGATCATCTTGTCCTGCAGAAAATCACGTTGCATCCAACAACTGTCCGGGTGATGATGGATCCCCGGATGAAGCCCGAAGAAATAAAACTGGAAACGGTGCCCATAGATCTGAAAAACATATCATCCTCTGTAACAATGGCCTTGAAAGTCGCAGGCCAAAGCGGCGTTTCCTTCCCGGATGGAAGATCTCCGCTGGTCGATGTCGCCATACGTGTCAAAAAGAAATAAGGAGAAAATAACCTATGGGCGCCACATTGAAAAAAAGATCGAAAAAAGCTGGAATGATTCCGGGAAGCCTGGTTCATATCGGCTACGCATATCAGGAAAAATCGAAGATTACCCTGATCCGCTATGACGAAAATTTTTTTGAAGAAAAGGAAGTAAACTCCGCCGCCGATTTACACGCAATAAAAGATCTGCCGGGCAACCTGTGGATTAACATCGACGGTCTACAGGACGTGGCCATGCTGGAAAAAATCGGCCACCTGTTCGGCCTGCATCCTCTCATTCTGGAAGACATTCTCAATACGGATCAGCGGCCCAAGATAGAAGATTTAACGGATTACCTTTATGTTGTTTTAAGAAACTTTTATCACCATGAAAGCGATGCGCTGTTTTCGCAGCAAATCAGCATCGTCTTAGGGAAGAATTTCATTTTGTCTTTCCAGGAAAAAGAAAGCAAACTTTTCGAATCGGTACGCGAAAGGTTGCGGGGGGATAAAGGCAAGATCAGGAAATCCGGATGCGATTATCTGGTTCATGCCCTCATTGACAATGTCGTGGATAACTATTTCATCCTGCTGGATAATATGGAAGACCGGATTGAACAGCTCGAAAATGATCTGATTCGCCAGACGACGCCGGCTAAACTCCAATCGATTCATAATTTAAAGAGAGAGCTCATTTTTCTCAGAAAATCCTTATGGCCGCTTCGCGAAACCATCAGTTCGCTGCAGCGCTCGGATTCTCCGCTGATTGATGAACCCAACGCCCTTTATTTCAAGGATATCTTTGACCATATCATTGCCATCATCGATACCGTGGACACTTTCAGGGATCTGCTTTCCGGCATGCTGGATATTTATCTTTCTTCCGCCAGCATGCGGCTCAATGAAGTCATGAAAGTTTTAACGATTATCGCGACCATTTTCATGCCGCTGACGTTTCTGGCCGGGGTTTACGGCATGAATTTCAAACACATGCCGGAACTGGAGTGGACTTGGGGATATTTTGGATTATGGGGCGTCATGCTGATTATCGCCGCCTTGATGATTATTTTTTTCCGCCGAAAGCGGTGGATTTAGCTCGAAAGTAAAACAGTTGCATTAGCCGTTAAAATATGTCAATTTACGTCAGCAATTTAATAATTTCAGGAGGCATGAATATGCAGGTATTTGCAGCAAGTGACATAGTCGAAGTTGCCATTAGAATTGAGGAAAACGGAATCAATTTTTATAAATTCGCAGAACAGATCGCCAAACAGGAAGATGCCAAAAAGCTTTTTGCGCATCTGGCCCAGGCCGAGGCAGGACATAAAAAGACCTTTGAAAAATTCTTTGCCGCGATGGAAAAATTCGATCCGCCTGAGCAGTACGCCGGCGAATACAGCGCCTATCTGCGCAATTATGTGGACAATAATCTTATTTTCACAAAAGAAATCATGGACAAGCAACTGGCGGGCATCAAGGATACGGTTTCCGCTTTTGAATTTGCCATGCAGCGCGAGCTGGATTCCGTTTTGTATTATCACGAAATCAAAAATCTGGTTCCCGCAGCCCAGCACGAAGCCATTGAAAAGATTATCGAAGAGGAAAGAAAACACTACGCCATTTTGTGCGATATGAAAAAACGTTACACAGCGTAAAAAATTCAACTCAATAACCCATAAAAAGCCGCCCCTCAAGGCGGCTTTTTATGGGTCAAAGTGCTCTTCCTGCCGTCATGGCCCATCGGTCATTGATCCGTATCATTCAGGAAATCCCTGATCACGGCGGCAAATACTACCGGTTAACAGCCCCCGTCCCTAATTCTTCAGATCATATTTTTTCAGTTTATACCGCAGCATTCTCTCCGACATTCCCAGAATTTCCGAAGCCTTGGTCTGGTTGTCCGCCGCCTTGCTCATCGCTTCGCCGATGAGATGTTTTTCAAGCTCTTCGAGAGATTCCCGAAGGGATCCTGATAACTTTTTATCTGATGAATCGGTGAATGAATCATGTTTGAAGGGCAGGTCATTCACCGTCACGTAATCGTCCCGGGCAATGACGACGGCCCGTTCCATAATATTAACCAGTTCACGCACATTGCCCGGATAGTCGTATTTCAGGAGCAGATCGCGGGCTTCCGACGTCATACCCCGGATGTTTTTTACATTTTCCCTGGCAAACTTTTCCATGAAATGTTCGATCAGCGCGGGCACGTCTTCTTTCCTTTCCCGAAGCGGGGGAAGCGACATGGTGACAACTTTCAGCCGGTAAAAAAGGTCTTCCCTGAACACCCCGTCTTTGACCTGCGCCTCCAGGTCACGATTGGTAGCGCTGATAATTCTGACGTCCACAGAGATATTGGTATTGCTCCCGAGACGCGAAATTTCTCGTTCCTGCAGAAAGCGCAATAACTTGACCTGAATGGCGGGACTCAGCTCGCCGATTTCATCCAAAAAAAGCGTGCCGCCGTCCGCCTCTTCAAAACGGCCGATGCGACGGGAGCTTGCACCGGTGTAAGCGCCTTTTTCATGGCCGAACAATTCACTCTCCAGCAAATTTTCCTGCAGGGCGCCACAGTTCACAACCACAATGGGCTTAGCAGCCCGCGGGCTTAATTGGTGAATGAGCCGCGCCAGGAGTTCCTTTCCCGTGCCGCTTTCACCCTGAATCAATACGGATGCGCGGCTGGGTGCAACCCGGCTGGCCATGTTGATCAGTTCTACCATTTGAGCGCTTTTATAAATAATCTTTTCAGCAGTAACGCCCTGTTTGCCCAGCTGTTGTTTTAAAATTTCATTTTCCCGGATGAGCCCGCGACGTTCCGCCACCCGATCAACCAGGATCAGCAGCTCTTCCAGTTCTATGGGTTTTGTGATGTAATCGATGGCGCCGACTTTGATGGCTTCCACGGCTGTTTCGATGGTGCCGTAAGCGGTAATGATGGCGACGTCGATTTCCTGGTTGATTTTTTTTATTTCCTTCAGGACCGTCAAACCGTCCATGCCGGGCATTTTGTAATCCAGCAGAACCAAATCAAAATGCTTGCTGGAAACGGTTCCTATGGCTATTTCGCCATTTTCCGCCTCATCAACCCGATGGCCTTCAGCAATCAGAAAATCACGCAGCATTTCCCGCTGGGAACGGCCGTCTTCAACAATCAGAATATTTAATTTCCGCATTCATCACATCCTTGGCGTCAGGCTTTATCGCTTATTTTTTCGCTCGGCAAAATAATTTCAAACGTGGTCCCTTCCCCTTGGCGGCTGATGACGCGGATATCTCCGCCGTGGCCGCGAATAATCTCCGTTGCCAGCGGGATGCCCAACCCCAGGCCTTTTTCCTTGGTGGTGTATTCCGGGCTGAAGATTTTTTCAATCTCTTCCGTTGTCATGCCGCAACCATTATCCGAAATGCAGACTAAAATATTTTTCTTGCTTTCTTTATCGACCGTGATCGTGATGACGCCTTTATCCGTGATGGACTCCATGGCGTTCTTGATGAAGTTCAAAAACGCCTGCTGAAGCTTGTTGATATCCATGGGAATGACGGCAGGCGTCAGCCGCCACTTTGTCTCCAACGTAATGCCCCGCGTCTTCGCTTCTTCCGAAACCAAACTGACGATTTTTTGCAGAACCTCCGTGACGGAGAAATCCCGCAACTCCAGCCTTCTGCTTTTGGAAAAGGAAAGAAACTCTTCGATAATCCCGTTGAGCCGCCTGATTTCATCGCGGATCACACCGGACAGATTTTGGAATTCACGGGCCTTCACTTCGTCCGCGGGATTGTAGTCCCTTTTTAACCGTTGAGTCGCCATGCTGATGGCATTGAGCGGATTGCGAATTTCATGGGCGACACCCGCTGCCAGTTGTCCCAGCGAAGAAAGGCGTTCAGCCTTTTCCAGGCGGCGTTCCATTTCGATAATGCCGGCCAGATGACGGTTCTGATCGTGATAAAGCAGCCACATGGACAGGAGGGCTATGACCACCACCAGCAACATGAAAACAAAAATATTCTGACGATTTTCAGCGATAATTTTATCCATCGATCCCCGATCCAGGCCAATCCGGACCAGTCCCACAATCTTTTTCTCCGGCATATAGGGATGATCCAGCATATAGGGAACAATCATATCAAGAATCTTGCGATCCCGGCTGTCAACCTTCCTGCTGAAGATTTTTTTACCCTTTTCCAAAACCGCTCGATAATTTAAATCTTTATCACTTAATTCAGCCGGCAATTTGCCGATGCCGCTCAACAGCTTTTTTTGATCATCAAAAATTTGCAGATAAATGATTCCGTGGCCTTCGCCCATCTTATTCACGGCTCTTTCCGCGGCAACTTTAAGGCTCCAGTACTGTCTTCCTTTTTTGTCCAGGCCAAAAACAACAATTCCGTTTTCACCTTTAAGCCCCGTGCCGATAAAACCAATGTCTTGTTTAATGCGTATTTTTTCCAATAATTCAATCGTGGTGGCCTTGCGGCCATTGACGAACAGATCGCTTTGGCTCAACGCATCGGTTTTAAGCGGGCTGCTTTGATAAACAGCATTACCGTCCCGGCGGAGAACGGCAACATACCAGAAGTTGTTATCGGCCGCAAATTGGCTGAGATAGGCATTGTTGACCAATTTTTTCTTCCATTGCTCATCAATCTTTTGACCCAGCGCGGTTATGGCTTCATAAACAAGTTTGATGGAATAAAACGATTCTGCCTCCTTGGCCGATTTTAAATTGGCCGGTATTTTCCCCTTTGCGGCCGCAATGCTTTTAAGATTATCTTCCGTCTGACTCAGCATGACATTTATGGTCGTCAGGGCCTGATCTTCCAGAAAGCCAACCAGATTGGTCTCGCTGCGACGGATATCCAGAAAGCCCATAATCAGAATCAAGGCAACCAGCACTGCTGAAACAATCCCGACGGCCAGAGGTTGAATAAAACTTTTATTTAAAGTATGGGCTCCCAACCTGACAATGGTTTCTTTCTTTCTAAAAAGTGTCATAATATCCTTATATTATGGAAACAAAATGGAAGCTTTTACAATTTTCTCGCTTTGCTGGTCATCTTAAGCTTTTCACCGGAAAAGTCAACGATAAACACTAACCAATCCGACATTTTTGTCGAACGATAGACAAAAATTAGATTTCTCGTAAACATCTGTTATTATTTTATTATTTTTATTGCCAGGGAATTCATCCGACATTTATTGCCGGATGCGCATTGGCAAAAAATGGGAGGCAAAAGACATTAAATTATATTTTTAGATTAATATCAATAAGTTACGCTTAACAACCAACAATGGCACACTCTATGCTTTGTATCAGAACAGAAATGAACATATTAAGTGTCGACTAAAAATTACGGGCATGATTAGCCGACAGCAAAATAAACCAGGAAGGAATCAAATCCTTCACTCTTCTCTCCTCGGGAGGCTCTAACCAAGCCTCCCATTTTTTATGGCTTTTTTACGCCTTTATCCTTCGCGTCATTTTTCAGTCGTCGCCAGACATCAACTCTTTCTTTGATGGTCTTTTCAAAACCGGCGTTGGTCGGCTGATAAAGTATTTTCCCCTGAAGTTTTTCCGGCAAGTACTCTTGCGGGGCAAAAGCATCCTGATAATCGTGTGCATATTTGTAGTCTTTCCCGTAATCCAGTTCTTTCATGAGCTTGGTAGGCGCGTTGCGGATATGCAGCGGCACGGGAAGATAACCTGTTTTATTAATCAGGTCTTTGGTGTGTCCGTAACCGGTGTAGAGTGAATTACTTTTCGGCGCCGTGGCCAGATAGACAGCCGCTTGAGCGATGGCCAGTTCGCCTTCCGGCAGGCCGATAAAATGAAACGCCTGCTGGGCGGCTATCGTCAGCATAAGGGCATGAGGATCGGCATTGCCGATATCTTCGGAAGCAAAACGCACCATACGGCGCAAAATATAAAGCGGGTCTTCTCCGGCCGTCAGCATCCGTCCCAGCCAGTAAAGCGTCGCATCGGGATCACTGCCACGCATGCTTTTATGAAATGCCGAGATCAGATTGTAATGTTCTTCGCCGTCCTTATCGTAGAGAAGGGCTTTTTTCAGCAGGGCTTCCTCGGCGGATTTTGCTGTGATGATCCTTTCTTCCGCGGGCAGCGACTGCACCATGGAAGCCACCGCCTCCAGATTGTTGAGCGCACTGCGGGCATCGCCGTCAGAAAGGCGGACAACAAAACGGATCGCTTCGTCATCGGCCTTGATAGTGAATTTACCGAGACCTCTTTGTTCATCGGTCAAGGCACGCTTCAAAATGGCAATCAGGTCTTCTTCCGTAAACTGCTTGAGCAGCATGACGCGCGTCCGGGACAAGAGTGGCGCGATGACTTCAAAGGAAGGATTTTCGGTCGTTGCGCCGATCAGGGTAATGAGTCCGCTCTCGACATGGGGGAGAAAGGCGTCCTGCTGGGCTTTGTTGAAGCGATGAATTTCATCAACAAACAGAATGGTTTTTTTCTTTTTGGCTTCCCAGAGTTCCCGGGCGTCGTCAATGACGGAGCGGATTTCCTTCACACCGGAAAGAACTGCGGAAAAACTGACAAAACATGCCTTGGTTTCATTGGCTAAAATACGCGCCAGCGTTGTTTTGCCGGAGCCCGGCGGACCCCAGAAAATCATGGAGAACAGTTTATCTTCCGCGATGGCGCGCCGGAGCAACGTGCCTTCGCTTATCAGATGGGGCTGGCCGATATAGTCGGCAAGCTTCTGCGGTCTCATTCTTTCCGCCAGCGGCGCCGTTTCCAGGGCATCGCCTTCGGTTCCCAGGCTGAACAGATCCAGATTTTTCATGTTGGCCTCTTCACTTTTTCAATCATTTCAATAATACTGGATACCTTATCCTTCGGTTCAGAACCCGTGAAGCGATTCCATTCATCGGACGTCAGGCGCTCTTTGAGCAACGTCTCTACATCAAAAGACTTAAACCAGCATTGCATAATCCGTGCACAGGGGAGATCACCCGCCTCCCTCATGCAGTAGGCAAAGGTCATTTCGTCACCCAGTTTCGGGCAGCGGGTTAATTTATGGTCGTTCTCTGTTTTCATTCGGGCGTCAGCTTGACGAAAAAATGAAAAGCCGTCAAGAAATTTTATTATCCTGACGGCTTTTAATGATCGATGTAAAGCGGGACTTGTAACTTTTATGTTATGGTTTGGGGAAATCTTTAATGGCGTTCAATGCCCGGTCAATTTCATGATCCGGCAGTTCGTAAGCCTCCAGTTTGCCGGACAGATAGGCATCATAGGCAGCCAGATCCACCAGGCCGTGGCCCGTCCAGTTAAAGAGAATGACTTTTTCCTTGCCTTCCTCTTTGGCGCGCATCGCTTCATCGACAACAGCCGCCAGCACGTGGTTGGTTTCCGGCGCGGGGATAAACCCCTCCGAACGCGCCCATTTGACACCGGCGTCAAAGGTTTTTAACTGATCGTAGGCTCGGGGCTCAATGAATTTTTCCCGGACCAGGTGGCTGACAATCGGCGCCATGCCATGGTAGCGCAAACCGCCAGCGTGAATGGGTGCGGGGACATAATCGTGCCCCAGTGTGTACATCGGCAGAAGCGGTGTTGACTTGGCCAGATCGCCGAAGTCATAGGCGAACGGGCCTTTGGTCATGCTGGGACAGGACGTCGGCTCCGCACCGACCACTTTCACTTGCTTACCGTGGATTTTATCGCAGACATACGGCGCTGCAATACCGGCAAAATTACTGCCGCCGCCGCAGCAGCCCATGACGACATCGGGATAGAGGCCAAGTTTCTGCATCTGCTTTTGCGCCTCCAGTCCGATAATGGACTGATAAATCAATACATGATTTAACACACTGCCCAGGGAGTATTTCGTATCCTTGCTGGTAACAGCGTCTTCGATCGCTTCGCTGATGGCGATGCCCAGGGAGCCGGGGGAATCAGGATGCTCGGCCAGAACATTGCGGCCGGCCTGGGTCAGGTTGCTGGGACTGGGAATGCATTCGGCGCCCCAGGCATTCATCATCATGCGCCGGTAAGGTTTCTGTTCATAGCTGACTTTTACCATGTAAACACGGCAGACCAGATCAAACATCTGGCAGGCCATGGCCAGCGCACTGCCCCACTGGCCTGCGCCTGTTTCCGTGGTGATCCGCTTGGTGCCGGCCACTTTATTGTAATAGGCCATCGGAATGGCGGCGTTGGGTTTGTGCGATCCCGCGGGGCTGACCCCTTCGTTTTTATAATAAATCTGTACCGGGCAGCCTAGAAGCTTCTCAAAATTACGCGCGCGGTAAAGGGGAGAGGGGCGCCACAGCAGATATTTTTGCAGGACTTCATCGGGTATATCAATCCAGCGTTTGTTGGAAACTTCGTGCTCGATGATATTCATGGGAAAAATGGCAGACAAATCGCTGGCGGTTACCGGCTGTCCTGTGCCGGGATGAAGGGGCGGTTTCATCGGCGTGGGCAAATCCGCCATAATGTTGTACCATTGCCTGGGTATTTCGTGATCTTCTA
>CAYVFA010000085.1:0-9558 GCA_964450075.1 uncultured Smithella sp. | reverse complement strand
ATGGCGCGCATGGATGAAGACGGCTTTATCTATCTGGTTGACCGCAAGAAAGATGTCATTATCACCGGCGGTGAGAATATCTATCCGGTACAGATCGAGGATTTCCTGCGTACGCATAACGCGATCAAGGATGTGGCGGTGATCGGCCTTCCCGACCATCGTTTAGGCGAAATCACCGCGGCAATCATTGAGTTGAAGCCGGGCTTTTCGTGCGCTGAAGCTGAGATAGAGCAGTTCTGCAAAGAGCTGCCGCGCTATAAGCGCCCACGCAAAATCATATTTGAAAAGGTTCCGCGCAATCCTACCGGAAAAATTGAAAAGCCGAAGCTTCGTGAAAAGTATTGCGGCGGCAGCCTTGTCGAGGCGCAAACCGAGAGCCATGAAGCAAAATAATCCGGAGGGTTTTCTCCGGCATTCGCTGCGAAGTAATGGTCAAGATTACCTTGACACACCAGAGCGCGTTTCTTATACTTCCCCGCCCGCAAAAAGGAAGTTCTTATTAATCTTCATCAAGGAGCGAACACACATGAAAAGATCATCCGTTGCCTTATCTTTAATTTACATATCCGTTTTTCTAACGGGATTCATGCAGTCGGCCAATGCGTGCAGCGATATATTTATCAATCACCCGAACGCACACATCGAAGCGCGTTCCATGGATTTCGGCATGAACATAGCACTGGATGATACCTTCGGGTTCATCGGACAAAAGAACACCACCGATGTAGTGATCGACGCCGAAAAAATCCCCGCGAAGCGTTTGACAAGCTGGACAAATAAATACGGCTACTGGGGACGGAATGTATTTCATACCCCTAAAGTCGATGATGCCATGAATACCGAAGGGCTGTCCATATCAGGGCTTTATCTGGACGGCTATACACAGTATCCGGTGTACAATCCTGCAGACAAGCGCCCGGTCCTTGCTGTCTTTGATATGATCAACTTCCTGATCAGTCAGTCTAAGAATGTCGATGAGGCCGTAGCTCTGATCAACAGCCACCAGATCGTTCAGTCGGCCGGAGAAATCAAACCGGGCATCTTTTTGAAAAACACCCCGCTTCATTATGTCTTGCGTGACAAAACAGGTAAATCCGCTGTGGTTGAGTTTGTGGGCGGCAAGACCCTTGTTTACACGAACGCCGGCAATGTGATGACCAACAGCCCGACTTACCCGCAACATCTGGAAATGGTTAAAAAGTATGATACTTTGAATATCGATAAAGACAACAGCCTCACCGGAATGCCCGGCGGATTTGATTCTCCGGAGCGCTTTGCGCGCGGTTATATTCTAACCAAATATTTACCGGTTCCGTCTTCGAACCAGGAAGCCTTGTATCAGGCGGATTTTGCCATCTCCTCATGCTCGGTTCCCTATTTCGGCAAACCGGGATCAGGTTACAGAAGCAATACGGTCTGGAAAGTTTTGAAAGACCTGGATCATGGAATCGTTTACACTAAAAACTCGGTCTATTTTCAGGGCGGCAGCAAGATATTCCCGATCCATATTGCAAATGACGGCTATACGATTATTGATTTGAAGACGATTGATTTTACAAAGGTGCCCATGGAATTTGTCAGTGAAACAATTCAGCCCACCCCAAAGAACAGAGTTGTAAGAATCATCAGGGCAAATGAGATTCCGGAATTCGGAGAGTAGCCTTCCCTGTTATCCAGACATGTTTTTTATCGTAAATCATTAGAATCATTTTACTTAAACTCGTATTGTGAAAAAATAATTGACATACGGGAACGGTTTGCATATATAGGTCGTCACCTGCATGGCACGCTTTTATTAAAATTCTGTTTCTTCTGATAATTTTCCGGAACTAGATCAGTACGAGATAATAAGAGCCAATGAAAATATTCCACTCTTGATGAGAGTGTTTAAATAGAGGAGCTACGGGTAGGCAAAGGTAGCCATAACCCAATCTGTGCAAAAGAGTGATTATGCTCTTTTCAACACAAGGAGGTCATTATGACAAGAATAAACCTATTAGTAGCAAAAGTTGTGCTTTTAGGAATGTGCATCATGGGTATTTCATCTGTCAGTGTATGGGCAGAAGAAAACACAGTATCAGTGACAGCGTACACATTGAAGGAGTGTTACCATAATAAAGGTAAGACGGCTTCCGGAGCGATGGTTAGAACCGGGATAGTAGCTGTTTCACCGGACTTGGAACGTCAGGGGCTTAAATTAGGAACCATCATCAAAATAAGTGATATGGGAACCTTTATAGTCAAAGACCGGACCAGTCGCAGAAATCGTGGTAACATTGACATTTATATGCCTTCCTACAAGAAGGCATTACGATTTGGAAGACAGCAATATGCTTTAGTACAAAACCAGGAAGGATTAAGTCTGGTCAATGGACAAAAAAAGTATGTTTGTATTCTGGATTAATTGATGTAGATTTTAAGTCAATGACCATCCAGGGGGATATGCTCCTCTCCCCTGGATGGTCAAACTTATCAGTCATCGATTTCTTCCCTGCCGCCAAAATTCC
Organism: uncultured Smithella sp.; assembly: GCA_964450075.1. Lineage (GTDB taxonomy): Bacteria > Desulfobacterota > Syntrophia > Syntrophales > Smithellaceae > UBA8904. The sequence continues at coordinate 7,051 of CAYVFA010000085.1, read as the reverse complement.
GGCAATTTTGTTCGCCTTCGTTTCAACATCAAAAACAGCACAGCAAAATTATTTTACAGGCTGCCTCAGTCCCAATTCAGGAAAAGACCGCATTTTTTGAAACAAAAATCAAAAAGCTTTATGCTTTCTTAAGTCCGGCAGGAGATTTGACTTGCTAAAATACCGGCAGAATTGTACAAAAAAGCGCAAAGGACGATGTCCCTGATGATTGCAGGAGAAAATTATGATTGCTTATCAGCTTTCCGTATTCGCAGAAGATAAACCGGGGAAACTGGCCCATTTGACAAGTGCTTTGGCGGGGGCCAACATCAGCATCCGGGCGACAACCATTTCGACTTCCGATACGTTTGGGGTTATTAATCTGATCGTCAACGATCCGAAACGCGCGGAAAAAGCGCTGACGGAAGCGGGGATGACCGTTCACCTGAAGAATGTTCTGGCCGTGCTGATTCCCGATCAGCCGGGTGGTCTGGATAAGTTGATGCAGCTCCTGTATCAGGAAGGGATCAATATCAACAATGCCTGCGGCTTCGTTTTGGAAGCCTCGGAAAAGGCCGTCTTTGTTGTGGACGTGGATCAGATTGAAAAAACGGAGAAGCTCCTGGAAAAGAACGGATTTAAAACACTGGATACCGAAGCGCTGTCGCGCTTATAAAGGAAAGGAAAAATCATGACGCACGTGGACAAAGGAAAATTTTTTAAAAAACATCCGGAAGGCACGAAAGTGGCCGAGGAATTGAAACAGGAAATTCTCAAACAGACCAAAGACAATAATATTTCCTGCAAGGCTGCGGAAAAAATTTCTCAAAGCCAGAACAGGCCTCTTGGCGAAATCGGCGTGGCGATTGATATGCTCAATATCAATATTGCGCAGTGCCAACTGGGGCTTTTCGGTTTTGACGGCAAGCAAAAGCGGGTTCCCGCCGCCGCCTCAGTTACTTCCGATCTGGAAGCCGCCATCCGCGAGTCGCTCGACAATGGCAGGCTTTCCTGCCTTGCAGCCTGGAATATCGCCGACAGACTTAAAATTAAACGATTGGACGTATGTGCCGCCTGCGAAAAACTGCAAATCAAAGTGAAGCCCTGTCAGCTCGGCGCTTTTTGATGGGAATTTTGTTGCTGTAATTTGTTTCGAGGCTGTGTCGTAATTACCTTTTCTGTCATTCCGTGCAAGCGAAGCGCGACACGGAATCCAGGAAAATAGTTAGTTCTGGATACCGGCCTGCGCCGGTATGACGCCTTTTATGCGGTGAGCGATATGATTCTCGACTGGCCAAAAACCTATAAAGAAAAGCTCACAGACGCGAAAACCGCTTTATCGCGGATTCGGCGCGGGGCAAGGATATTTATTGCATCCGCCTGCGGCGAACCGCAATTGCTGGTCTCAACGCTCCTGGACATGGCGCCGAGTTTCTCCGATGTGGAAATTATCCATTTTCTTGATCTGGGACTGACCGATTATACGACGGAAATCTATACCGAGCATTTCCGGCATAACGCGCTTTTTATCGGCGCCAATGCCCGTGCGGCCATCAAGGCGGGCCGCGCCGATTACACGCCTATCTTTCTCTCTGAAGTGCCTCTGCTCATGCAGCGGGGTTCCATGCCTGTTGATGTTGCCCTGATCACCGTCTCGCCGCCGGATATGAACGGCTATGTCAGTTTGGGCATTTCCGTGGATATCACCAAGACGGCGGCTGAAACGGCGCGTTATGTTGTGGCGGAAGTCAATCAGAACATGCCCCGGACGCTGGGCGACAGTTTTCTGCATATCAGCCAGATTTCCGCGCTTGTGGAAAACAATACACCGCTTTTGGAGTTTGAACAGAAATCCCCCGGTGACATTGCCCGATCCATTGGTCAATGGATTGCCGATCTGATTGACAACGAATCCACGATCCAGACCGGCGTGGGTAAAATTCCCAACTCGGTGTTTCCGTATCTGAAAAATAAAAAAGACCTGGGCGTCCACACGGAAACCTTTACTGATGGTTTGATTGATTTGATCGAAAGCGGCGTGGTGACGTGCCGGAAAAAAACGCTGCATCCGGGAAAGGTTGTCGCGTCCTTCTGCATGGGCACAAGGCGTCTGTATGAATACATCCACAATAATCCGCTGTTTGAGTTCCGTCCAAGCCAGTATGTCAATGATCCCTATGTGATTGCTCAAAACGACCGGATGGTGTCCATCAATTCCGCGCTGACCGTCGATCTGACCGGACAGGTCTGTTCAGATTCACTGGGCTTTGAGTTTTACAGCGGCATCGGCGGGCAGGTGGATTTTGTGCGCGGATCGTCTATGTCGAAGCGTGGCAAGTCCATCATGGTGCTGCCTTCCACCACGGAAGACGGGAAAATATCGCGTATCGTCCCTTACCCTTCGCCTGGCAGCGGTGTGGTGGTCACGCGGGGCGATATTCATTATGTGGTAACGGAATACGGCATAGCCTATGTGCATGGCAAATCCATCCGGGACCGGGCGATGATGCTGATTAACATCGCTCACCCCGACTTTCGCGACGAACTTCTGGAGGCGGCGAAAAAGCAGGGCTACATTTACCGGGATCAGACGCTGCCGGTGGTTTTGTATCCAAAAGAATACGAAATCAATTGGGTTGACAAACAGGGCACACCGGTCTTTTTCCGTCCCGTGAAAGCCACGGATGAGCGCGCCATTCAGGATCTGATTTACGGTCTGCCGGAACAGGACGTTTATACCCGTTTTTTCCACAGCCTCAAATCCTTTTCCCATAAAGTCGCCATGCCGCTGGCTGCCATTGATTATAACGACAAAATGGCCATTGCCGCGGTGATCGGCAAAGCGGAGCCGGAAAGCCGGGAAGAGATTGTGGCGATCGGGCGGTATATCAATGATCCGAACACCCGTTATGCCGAGGTCGCTTTTACCACCCATCAGGACTGGCAGCACCGGGGCATTGGAACGTTTTTACTGCGGTACCTGATCCGCATCGCCAGGGAGAAAAATATCGAAGGATTCACGGCGGACGTATTGTCCCGCAATCAGGCGATGATGCATGTTTTTTCCAAGTCCGGCTATCCGATGACCATGCACTTGGATACGGGTGTTTATGAACTAAAAATCACGTTCAATCCTGAAGAGAAGAAAGATTGACAAGCGGCGGATGGAAAGACCGGGCAACCAGGGTGTGAACAACAGCAGTTCCATCCTTTTTCGCGACGTTTGAAAAACTCGCCATTTGTCATTGCGAACGAAGTGAAGCAATCTCTTTCAAGGTTGTTATGCCGGCAAAGTGGGTGTTTGACCATCTCTATGCCGGTTCATTCTTGAATTTACTGCTTATTGGCCGCTCTTGGTGTTGTTTTTGTTCCTTTGACAACAAAGCTTTTCATCATGTACCCGTCCTGATTTCCGATGACAACCCGGTACCAGTCTCCTTTTTCCCCCACTATCCTCAGTAGGGTTCCCCGGGCATATCCGCCTAAACGCTGGGAATCGGCAGTCGGTTCGCTACGCAGGTTGACAAATCGGGCGTTAATATAACCGGCAATGTTTAATATGTTTTGTGCGGATGCGCCTGTCCCGTCTGATCCGGGCGCGGGCGCTTCTGTTGCTTCTTTTCGTTCTGATGCTTGCGTCAACGGCGTCGCGTTGTACAGGGCGATAATTTTATCGGTCACATCGGTTGCGTCTTCGTAGGCAACAGCATAAGCTTGATGGATAATAATGGTATATTTTTCCTTTTTTTGAAACGTCTTGACGACATCCAGTATTTCACCTGCCAGTTTGCGCGTTAGTTCCGAATCCCTGTTTTTCAGGTCTTCATCCATATCCGCCGCCAGCTGTTTTAATTCTTTGATCTCGCGGGTAAGCTGATCGCCCTTTTCCGTTCTTTTCTCTGCTGATAATTCCAGTGCCGGATTTTTCAATTCTTCTTCAAGAAGCTGGGTTCCCTGCTCCTTTGTTTTCAAAGCGGCCCGTTTGGTCTCCAGTTCCTTCAGATAACCCACCTGGGCTTTTTTAAACGCATGGGACTCTTTCATGATCTTCTTGATGTCAATGACGCCTATTCTGACAAGCCTTTCCGCCGCGTCACACCCGTTTGAAAAAACAAGCAGCGCTAATAAAAAAGAAACAAAAAACGCCGGAATTTTAAACATACGGTTAGCCAAACACATGATATATTCTCCTGCTGATTGCTTTCTTACTTTCGTGGCCGTTGACCTGAGCCGGTTTCATTTATCATAGGATGCGTTTGAATTCATCAGGATATTGATTATTTTCCGGCGGGTCTGAAGACCCGCACTACATTTTTTCTAAAGAAGCACGTGAAAAGAAAGGGGAGAAATTTACCAGATAAGATTTACGCCATAATCGGCAAAAACGGTATCAGCCGATATCATCGTCAGCCTGTCCGTTAGAGCCTGCGCAATCAGCAGACGATCAAAAGGATCACGATGGTAAAAAGAAAGAGTTTCGACCTTTGCGACATGGCGCAGTTCAATACTCAACAGGCTGAAACTGTTTGCTGTCAGTTGTTCTGTCACAAATTTTTCAACCGGTTTTATCAGACTCAACTTGCCCAAGCTTGATTTGATGGCCATCTCCCAGCAGCTGGCCATGCTCAAAAAACAATCGTTATCTGCATCGGCAATAGCCGCGCGGGCTTTTGCCGTCAACTCCGGGGCGTCGCTGATCCACCACAGAAATGTGTGTGTATCCAGCAGATATTTTGCCATCAGGTATGCTCCCTGAAATCAGACGGCAAATCATCAAAATCGGGAGAAATAGAAAGGATCTGTCCCTTGGCTGAACCCGGCTTCCGCTCTTTTATTGTATTCGCCACTGGCGTCAGTTTTAAAATTGGCTTGTTATCCCGTGCGATAATAACCTCTTCGCCCAACAAAGCTAGTTTGACAAGTTCGGAAAAATGGGATTTTGCTTCTGCAATATTGATTTGTTTCATATCCTGCCTCCGTGTTGGTCATATTAGATGACCATATTACGTTTGTCAAGAGATGAATCTTCCCCCTTCACCTGACAACCCATACCCCCGGCCTATCAGCCTACAGCCTACAGCCTATTCAGCCTGCTATTGCCTCACAAACAGGGCCGAGTTAAGCGAGCTCAGTTCCACCTTGAGCACCTGCTTGGCCACCTGCGCGCCCATGAGAATCGCCTGCTGGACGTCGATGTTGCCGGCTGCATCCGGAGCTGAAACCACCAGCACCCCGCCCTGCGTGACCGCCGCGGTCATTTGCAGCGTCATGCCGTTCTCCATCGTCAGCGTAAAGGGAGCGGATCGTTCTCCAGCGGCGGATACCGTTGGCGGCGCGATTGTGCCCGTTCCGGAGGGTGCTGTCGGTGTTAAGGCAACCGCGCTGCCGCTTTGTTGCAGCAGGAAGTTCCCCTGGAGGGCAGGCGGAGCGCCGCCGCTCTGTGTGAATACGGGCAGAGAACCCACATCCGTCATCGTGCCCGATGCTGAGGCTCCAATGACCGTCAGCGTCATCGTCTGCCCCGTTGTGTTGATGGTCACCGGAGCGGAGAAGGTTGCAGTGGATAACGTGACGTTTCCTCCCGTCGGCGGACTCAGCACCGGTGGCGCTGTAACATTGCTGCTGCCTGCGCCGGGTCCCATCGAGGGCGTCTGGGCTGATCCGGTATTGCTGCCGGTTTGCTGTCCCGTGCTGTTGGTGCTGCTCTGGCTGCCTTCCGCTACCGGATCAACAACGACGACCGCCGTGTTGATCGTCAAAACGCCGTTTTTAAACGCGATGGTGTAATTATTCGATGTCAGGCCGAGGGGATCGATGCCGTAGGTTCCGGCCTGGACCGCGCCCTGGCTTGTTCCGCCGTAGTCGAGCGTTCCTCCGAGGACGGCCGGGGTTTCATCATTGACAAATCCTGCGTAAACAACGCCGTTTCCGCCTCTGTAGGGCAGGTTATTGAAAGTTTTCTTGTCATCGTTGGCCGTGACGGTCAGCGGGGCAGGGGTGATGTCCGCTGTCGTCGTCGCCTGATCCGTGATCGTGTAGTTGGTGACGTCGGTGCCAGTGTAGGAACTTGCCAGCGTGACGGTTTTGCCGTTGGCAACATCCTTGTTGGCAAAGGTTCCGCTGGCGGTCGAGACGGTCAGGATATCACCCGCGATAATGTCCGTGTAGACCGCTCCGGTGGCGCTGACCGTGGCAGTAGTGTTGCCGTCATAGACCTTGTTGGTTGCTGTGATGCCGGAAATGGTGAGCGCCTTCGGGGTAATCGTCAGCGTTCCGGGCGTATCTTCGTTTAAACGGTAGTTTGCCGCGTCGGCGCCGGCCAACGCCAGATCGCCCAGACTGGTCAGGACTTTGTTTTCTCCAACAATTTTGGTTTCCACAGCGCCCTTGCCGGTGAGGGAGAGGATGTCTCCGTCAATCTTGCCGTTGAGTGTTGTCAGATGAGCGCCGCTTGCTTCGGTCGTACGATCATAGACTCTGTTTCCGGATATGGAGGTCAGGGCCTTGAGCGTAATCGTCAGCGTTCCGGTTGTGCCGGTCAAACTGTAGTTTGCCGCGTCCGCTCCGGCGAGCGCCAGAGTGCCCAGGCTCGTCAAGGCCTTGTTCTCTCCCACAGCCTTGGTTCCGACAGCGCCCTTGCCGGTGAGGGAAAGAACATCTCCGGCAACCTTGCCGTCAAGCGTCGCGAGATCGGCGCCGCTGGTATCAGTCGTCCCGTCATAGGTTCTGTATCCGGCCACGGAGGTCAGGGCCAGCGGGGTGACGGTGTAGTTGCCTTTGACATCGGCATAGGTGTAGTTGCCCGCTTTCGCGCCGCCAAGTGCGCTGACATATTGAATGCCATCGTAGTTGCCGGCCTTCAAATATCCGCTGGTGCTGGTGTTGCCGGCGGTGTTCACGGTTGTAGCGGCGGTGAGAGCATCGCCGCCAACCACGTTAGTGAAGGTTGCCGCACCGGGCGTTAGAGCCAAACTGTAGGTTGAGCTTCCCGCAACGATCGAACCCGTCAGGGCCAGTGGGGTAACGGCCAGATTGCCGGTTTGCGTTGCCTGGGCAGTGAAGTTGTTTCCTG
>CAYVFA010000084.1:0-9711 GCA_964450075.1 uncultured Smithella sp. | reverse complement strand
GCGCCTTTTATCTCCTCATCAAAAAAGATGAAACAGGATAATAAACTTCTGCGCGAATTTTACCCTGAAAATAATACGGGAATCCCCACGATCCCGCAGATCATGAGTTCCACGCCTGCGGACTTTGTCATGATCGCCAATAAATTGCATGATGTTGGATGCAGGACGGTCAACTGGAATCTTGGCTGTCCCTACCCGATGGTGGTGAGAAAGGGCAGAGGCGCGGGGATGCTTTGCGACCCGTCCCGTGTTGAATCTTTTCTCGATGCGGCCATGCCTTTTCTGAGGCCGAATTTGTCGATCAAGCTCCGGATCGGTTTAAAATATCCTGACGAGGTGTTGGAGCTGATGCCGATATTCAACCGTTACCCGATGGAGGAACTGATCATTCATCCCAGAACCGGCGCGCAGATGTATGAAGGGAAGGTTGATCTTGATATTTTCGAGCAGTGTCTTGGTTTATCGAAACACAGAGTCGTCTATAATGGCGATATTGATTCGTTTGAAAAATTTGAGTGGCTGTCGAAACGGTTTGAATCAGTCGATCGGTGGATGCTCGGCAGGGGACTGCTGGCCAACCCCTTCCTTGCGGAAAAAATTAAATTTAAAACAGAAAAGCCCTATGCTGAAAAAATAAAAATCATCAGAGCTTTCCATGATCATTTATTTGATGAATATTTAAAAATTTTATCCGGTCCCTCGCACATTACCAATAAAATGAAAGCCGTCTGGACATACCTGGGAGGCTTCTTTGAAGATGGCGCGAAAATAAAAAAGAGGATATGGAAAACCCATCACCGGGATAATTATCTTGATGTCGTCAATAAAGTATTTAGTGAGGCGCCCGTTTCCAAAAGATAGCGCACGGTCATTGCCGATGCGTTTGAAAAGATCAACCGGCTTCCCGCTGAGTCGGGTTAACTGATTTTCGGGCGCTTGCTTTTTTGCCTTTTTTCGTGCCGTCAGGGCTTTCTTTTGGGCTGCTTATCCTGCTTGTCTTGTGACTTATGCTTCTGTTTTGCAGCGTTTTGCTTCTGACCCTTTTCTTTATCTTTCTTTCCGCCCTTGTCTCCCATGATATCACTCCTTTTTGTGTTTTCAATAACAGCTTCAGTCGTGTGGCTTCAGATGCAGGCAATAGACCCGCTCCTGATGGAATCAGTATTTCATATCAGGCGGGCAGGTCAATCCGCGTTTTGGACGATCGATCCGGCTAATCCCGGTTCACCCGTATCTGAATTGACATTGGGATCAGACGTTTTGGCATAGGTCTTCTTTTGCCGGGTTATCATGCGTTTTAATTCTTTATCTGCCTGCTTCTGCTGCCTTGCTCTCTCTTTGGCCTGCGTTCCACTGAGGTTCAGAGGTCTTCCCATGGCAAACTCCTGTTTTTGCTGAAAATGTAAAAGAATATGTTGAAAAATGGAGAGGCGCCCCAGGACAGCATATCGCCATGGAGCGCCTCTTTCTTGTTTACCTGTTTTGAATTAAATGAGTTTCACGTTTTCCGCTGCCGGGCCTTTTGCGCCCTGAACAACATCGAAGCTCACAGCCTGGCCCTCGGCCAGCGTCTTGAAACCAGAAGCTTGAATAGCGCTGAAATGGACGAAGATGTCCCCGCCATCACTCTTCTCGATAAACCCGAAACCTTTACTTTCGTTGAACCATTTTACTTTACCTTCTGACATAATTAGTATCCTCCTTTCTCCAATATTTACCTGAAGTCGAATGCCCTTATGACAGAAATAGAAAAGCCACCAACGCTGTAAAGAGTAAGGTGGCCGCCTTTGCACTTCAAATTATCATAAAGCAACTTCCGCTGTACCCTCCCAATAAAGACCAGTGAAAAGTACAAGATATGGATCGACCGTATGTTACTTATGCCTCAATGTCAAGCGACATTAATGAGGGCGACCTGCTGATTCTTGCTGATGACGCATGGTATTGAATCTGCCGTTTTCAGATGGCGCTTTCAAAAGAAAAGTTTGACTTCTGCGGCAAAGCCAATATAATTATTTTCAAAGATTTTATTCAGATACCTTCTTCATCGCGGCCGGACTCGGTTTGGAAAACCATTAGATTCATGTCGGCTCTCAACTTCAGGTAAAGGGTGAGATCATGAAGGACAGGCAACAATCGAATGATGATCCGGCTTACGAAATTCAGCAGCTGCGTCGCCAGCTCAGAGAACTTAAACAATCGGAAAACAAACGCAGGTGTGCGGAAAACGAACTCAGGGAAAGCGAGCAGCGGCTTTCGAGCGTCGTCAGCCGTTCGCCCATTCCCGCGTTTGTGATCGGCAAGGACCACCGGATTCTATACTGGAATAAGGCCCTCGAGGAACTCACGAAAATCAAAGCGAAAGACGCGATCGGAACGTCTCAGCAATGGCGCGCGTTTTACAGCAAAAAGCGCCCTTGTATGGCGGATTTACTGGTCAGCCGCGGGCAGGAAAAAATTTCCAAATGGTACACCGGCAAGTATGTCAAGTCCAAACTGCTGGATGAAGCTTATGAGGCCATCGACTTTTTCCCCGAGCTGGGTAATCAGGGCAAATGGCTGCGATTTACGGCGGCCATTATTCGCAATGAGGCCGGTGAACTGATCGGCGCTATTGAAACGCTGGAAGATATTACAAGGCGCAAGAAAGCAAAGGAAGCCCTGCTGAAGGCGCACGAAGAGCTGGAAGCGCGCGTCCGGGAAAGAACGGCCGAACTGGCCCGGGCCAACGAGGCGCTCCTGACCGAGCTGATGGAGCGTCACAAGACACAGAAGGCCCTCAAACAAACAACGGATCATCTTTCCCTGCTTCTGGAATCGCTGCCCATTATTTCCTATACGCGAAAAGCCGAGGGCGATTTCGCCATCACGTTTGTCAGTAACACCATCGAAGAGATTACCGGCTATCCGCCGCAGTGCTTTATGGAAGAAACAAATTTCTGGAGGGATCATATCCATCCGGATGACCGGGCACGCATTGATGACGAGTTGCAAGCCGGGCGGGCAAAAGGGACACATCGCTGTAGTTACCGGTTTCGGGTGATGGATGATTCGTATCGCTGGTTTTCAGATTACTGGCGGATCGTCCAGCATCCGTCAGGCTCAACCAGTTATATTGTCGGCGCCTGGCAGGATGTGACCGAGGATAAGAGAATCCGCCAGGAAGGAGAATTGCGGCTTCAGCAGATGATCCAATCGCATAAGTTGACGGCGCTGGGTGAAGTGGTGGCCGGCGTCGCGCATGAGATCAATAACCCCGTCAGCTTTATTGCCTACAATGTTCCGATTCTGGAGGAAATCTGGAACATGGTGGAAACGATTCTTTCCCGCTCAAGCGCTCATCATCCCGATTGGGAAAAGCGCGGCCTATTGTATGAAGAAGTATGCAGCAACATGCGGGAGATCATCGAGGCGTTTAAGATCGGCGCCAACCGGATCAGCCGGGTTGTTACCAGCTTGAAGGAATTTTCCCGCTCCGATGAAACCGCTCAGAAAAAGATGGTTGCCGTCCCTGACGTGATTGCGGGCGCGCTGGTCATCGTGGGGGCGCAGGTCCGAAGAACCGTATCCACGATCAATCAGGAAATCGCGGAAAAAATTCCGCCCGTTTCCGGTCACTTTCAGAAAATTGAGCAGGTGATGGCCAACCTGCTGATCAACGCCCACCAGGCGATCGAGCCGGGGCAAAAAGGTTCCATCACCATCCGCTGCCGTTACATTGAACGTTTAAAATCGGTCGTTGTGGATGTCGAGGACACGGGAAAGGGAATAGAACGCAAAAATCTGGAGCATATCTTCGATCCTTTTTTTACCACCCGCAGAGAGCTGGACGGCACGGGTCTTGGCCTTTCCATTTCTTACGGACTGGTCAAGGAGCATCACGGCTTCATCAGCGTTCTCTCGCGCCCCGGCAAAGGCAGCCGGTTTTCCATTTATCTGCCGGTGAAAGGCGAGATCAATCTCAGCCTGTGCCCAGCCCTGTTGTGCATCGATCATAACGTAAAATATCTCAAAGAGCTCAAGGCCAATTTTGTGGATGCGGTGATCTGGCGTTCTGAAGCCTGCGACAAACTTGAGGATATTCTCAACTTCCTTTCGGAGAATCCGGAAGTCGATATGATCGTATCCGAGGTCCGTTTAAAGGGTTTTAACGGATGGGAGCTCATGGAAAGAATCAAGACGAAATATCCCCTGCTGCCGGTGATTCTCTACTCGGCCGACCGCAAGGCGCTCAAGCCTCCGTCGCAGATCAAGATGCAACCGGACTATACACTGCATAAGCCGTTCAACATTGACCAGCTTCAAAAAATCATTCACGACCTGGGGAGACAGCAGTTATGAAAATATTGATTGTCGATGACGAAGCCGTGTCTCTTTCTTCAGTCAAAAGAATACTGAAATGGCGCGGCCTGAAGAACGTAGAAATCTGCGACAACGGCAGGGAGGCGATCAAGAAAATCCGCTCGGAGAATTTTGATATTGTTCTTCTGGACTTGCTCATGCCGGACGTGGACGGCATGCAGGTGCTGGAATCCACCAAGCCTTTCTGCCCTCAGACGGAGTTTATTATTCTGACCGCCGTGGATGATATCCCGACAACGGTCAAAGCGATGCGTCAGGGCGCGTACGATTATCTGGTCAAGCCTGTGGATAACGAACTGCTGTTTTTGTCCATCGAAAGGGCTTACGAAAGGAAGGGACTGCTGGCTGGTTTGTCCATTAACGCCAGTTGCGAAGCGGGCGATATTCCGCCGTCGTTTGCCGACACGCTGACGCAGAGCACACAGATGAAAGCATTGATTTCCTATGCTCAGGTGATGGCCAGAAGCGGCAACCCGATTTTGATTACGGGCGAGTCGGGCACCGGCAAGGAATTGATGGCGCGTGGTATTCACCGGGCGGGGCCATCGCCTGCCGGTCCTTTTGTGGCGGTCAATGTTTCCGCCATTCCGGCGACACTGTTTGAAAGTCAGTTCTTCGGCCATGCCAAAGGCGCGTTTACCGGCGCAGAGGGAAACCATGCGGGATTTTTTGAACAAGCCGACGGCGGGACGCTGTTTCTGGATGAAATAGGCGAGCTGCCGGTCGGACTGCAATCCAAACTGTTGCGCGTTCTGGAAGACAAAATCTTTACGCCGCTGGGCGCGCAAAATCCTGTGCGCGTGGATGTCCGGCTCGTTTCGGCAACCAATACCGAGCTGGATCGTGCGTGTCAGGAAGGTAAATTCCGCATCGACCTGCTGTACCGTCTGAGGTCGGCTTATATTTGCCTGCCGCCTTTGCGGGAAAGAAGAAACGATATTCCACTTCTGGCTGCCGGCTTTTTGCAAAAAGCCTGTCAGCGCCACAAAAAAGATATTTCCGGATTCAGCCCCGAGACCATGCAGGTCCTTACGCACAAGGATTATCCCGGAAACATCCGCGAACTTTCACAGATCGTGGAAAATGCCGTCCTGCTGGCTGATGGTCCGGTTATTACGCCTGCGCTTGTTGGTGGAAACGGGGTGCCAAACGCGCAGGTTTCCGCTTCCAGTCGAAGCCTTTGTACACTCAGGGAAAACGACGCGGCGCATGTACAGTTTGTTTTGAATTCCACGGGCGGCAACCGCCGCGAAACCGCGCGGATTCTCGGCATAACACTCCGCCAGTTGCAGAGAAAACTGGCAGAGACGAAGTAGTTTATTAAGATCTTTGATTATGGTAATAAAAACCGAAAGGAGTTGGATGTGAAAAAGAATATTATAACCATTATTGTTGGCTTGCTTTTGCTGGTTGCCGCGACGGCAGCGGTGGCCGAAAAATATTTTCCCGGTAAGCGTTTGACAGGGGTTGTGAACTGGGGGAATGGCAAGGCTTACTTTTTTAACGGCGACCGGTATATTCGTTACGACGTGGCCGCTGACCGGGCCGATCCCGGTTATCCCAAACCCATCAATTCCGAGACGTGGCCGGGAATAGTCTGGACGGATGGCGTGGATGCCGTCGTCAACTGGGGGAACGGCAAGGCCTATTTCTTCAAAGACAGTCAGTACATCCGTTATGATGTGAAAGCTGACCGGGCCGATCCCGGTTATCCCAAACCCATCAATTCCGAGACATGGCCGGGAATAGTCTGGACGGATGGCGTGGATGCCGTCGTCAACTGGGGGAACGGCAAGGCCTATTTCTTCAAAGGCAGTCAGTACATCCGTTATGATGTGAAAGCGGACCGGGCCGATTCCGGTTATCCCAAACCCATCAATTCGGAAACGTGGCCGGGGATCATCTGGACGGACGGCGTGGACGACGTGGTCAGCTGGGGGAATGGCAAAGCCTACTTTTTTAAAGGCAATCAGTACATCCGTTATGATGTGAAGGCGGACCGGGCCGATTCCGGTTATCCGAAACCTGTTGATAACAGTACATGGCCGGGGGTTATCTGGTAAAACAACTTTTTGCAGAGTGAGGTGTAAAAATGAAAGAAACATCTTTGATGCCAACAAACGCGACAGCATTGTTCCCCCGTATAGCGCAGATTGCAGCGCTACTTGTTGTGCTGCCCTTCCTGCTGAGCCTGATCAATATTAATTTCGCGCAAAGCTGGAAGCTTCACTTCTTCCCTGCGGCGGTCATCCTGGCGGCCATTGTGTATGGCGCAAAGGGTGGTCTTGTTGCCGGGATAGCCGGTTCCCTTTATTCAGCCATTATTCTCGGGAACCCTTATCTTATCCTTGGGAACGCATTTTTTGGATTGCTGACCGGCGTTTTTTACAAAAAGAGCGGAAAAATTATTCCTTCCGTTCTGATGGCTTATGCCTGTGAGTTGCCCTGGTTGATTGGGTCTGATTATTATCTTGCGCACCTGTCCGGCGATTTTATCACAAGGCTGGTCCTTGTATTACTGCTGTCCAATCTTATATGGGCGTCTCTGATCAACCTGGGAATCGTGCCGGTTAAGAAACTTTTTAATGTCGAAGATCATGGATGATGATTTCGTCAAAATCCGCCACTGCCGCAGGTGAACAGCGTCTGATGACACATTCGGAATTTCCAAAATACGCTCTGGCGTTGATGGACGGGGATAAAATCATACACACCGCATCCGGAGCAGGGCTTTTGCCCCTGTGGGAGTGTCTGGAAAAATTCCGCGACAGCAGAGGCCAATTTACTTTGTTCGACAAAGTTGTGGGACTTGCCGCAGCCAGGCTGATGGTCTATTCCGGAATCATAAAGGCGGTCTTCACGCCTCTGGTTTCACAACCGGCAAAACAATTTCTGGAAGAAAACGGTGTCAGGATCAGCGCAGATCGAGTCGTCGCCCATATTCTCAGAAAAGACAAAAGCGCGATTTGTCCGGGTGAGATCATGGCCATGGGCACGGATAACCGCGATGATTACTTGGCAAAGGTAAAAGCAATGCTTGCCGCAAAAGGATGAAGGTGGACTGTGTAAGGATGTCCCCATGCTGGTGAAGATAAATAACTTCAAGAACCGGGAGCTGGAGCCGGGGACCATCCTGCTTGGTTTCACCTGTATCATTGCGGTGCGGACTTTCCTGGAGGTCTTTTCCCGGAAGCACTCGCTTTTCCTGTGGAATGATTTCTACCGGGTCGTGATCTATTACCTTCATCCGTACCTTTCCTGGCTTGCCCTGTTTGCCGCCATTGCGCTCCTGATTACTTTCTTTATGGGGTTGCGTTACCGGGAAGGTGTTTTGTTCACTCTGCTGTTTTCTCCGCTCATCCTGATCGTGCCGCTTCTCGATACCATTCTCGGCAAAGGTTTTGCCGGGGCTGTTAAATACGGCGAGAACTTTGACGCCTTTGGGTACGAATTCACGCACCTCTTCGATCCCTTCGCCTCCATCGCCATGGTGACAACGGGGGTGCGCGTGGAGGTATTTCTGGTCGTGACCGGCTGTTTTTTTTTCGGTCTCTTCGTTTTCAAAAAGGGAATCCTGCGCTCCTTCGCCCTTGCTTTCTCGATCTATACGGTAATTTTCCTCTTCGGCTACCTTCCGGCAATCTACGCCCTGTGCGGTTGGAGGCCCGAGACGATGGAATCACTGGCGGCCACCGGCATCCTTTTCGAGCAGGCCTTGTTTTTTCTGTATCTCATCCCGGTTGCCGGAATTGCCGTCCTGACTGGTGCTCTTCTTATTCGGGAAAAAGGCGGTTTCCAACCATCTTGTCTCTTGATACCGGCTACGGGATTTATCTCTCTTGCCCTGGTTGTCTGCGGATTTTTCTCCACGGCCTGCTGGTTGGAAATCACAGACCGGATCATCACTCCCGGCGACCTTTTTAAACTCGGTGCGGCTGTTCTTTCACTGTACCTGCTGTATCTGGCCGAAAGGCTGCGCACCGCTAATCGAACCCAAGAGGCAGGGCCGGTTCTCCTGACTCTGTCCGTTCTCTTCGGGGGAGCGGCGGCGGCAGGTTTCATTCCGTTCTGGCTGTTGATCGCCTCGGTGATTTTTCTGTACGGCCACCCGCCCTTTGAACTGCGGTGGATTCCCGTCATCCGGTATTTGGGTGAACCGCTGATTAGCGTGGCCGCTCTTCTGGCGGGGGCGTCCCTGATCCTCCCCTATGGCCCCTGGCGGCCATTCGCCGGGCAGGGAATAATGCTTTTGCTGTTGTTTCTTGCCGTGGCGGCCGTCTCTATCGGCGTGCGTCAGAGGCAGTTACGATCTATACAATAAACGAAAAGGAGAAATGGAAATGATGAAAAAAGTGATGATGTGTCTGGTGCTAGCCTGCTTCCTGTCGGCCGGTTTTGCGGCATCCAGCCATGTCTTCGCCTGCAAATGCGAGGGATCCCTTGATATTAAGGGCGAGGGGATTGATTGGCTGAATATAAAGGGTAGGTGCGGCCTCGGCCATGCGGGCGGCGACAAGGGGGATATCAAGAATGAGGTCAAGAACCTGTACGATTACATATCTGCAAGTTATGCCCGCGAAATAATGGATGGCACCGTTGACTCTTCCTATGACCCGTATTCAGGATGGCGCTGCGTCAAAAGGAACATCTACTAAGGCCGGTGGCGCGGTCGCCTATCCGGCAAGGTAGTCGTTGGTGTTGAATCGAGTCATACGGAAAAATATCAATAAGGAGAAAAAGTGAAAATGTTAAAAAAGATGATGCTGTGTCTGGTTGTGGCTTGTGTTTTGCCGGTGTTCTTTGCGGCCACCGGCCATGCCTTTGCCTGCAAATGTGAGGGATCTCGTATAGTTAATGGAGGTGGAATTGATTGGTTGGACAAAAAAGGTGATCATTGCGGCGGCAATTTTATCGGCGGCTCTAAGGGGGATATCAAGAATGATATCAGTGATCCTTACAATTTCATGTCTTCAAAGTATTACAGCAACATACTGCGCGGCACTGTAGAGTCAGCCTACGATCCCGATTCGGGGTGGCGGTGCGTCAATAGGAAAACTTACTAAGATCAGATGGCGTGCGGCTGCGGGAAGCGCACCTCATGGGTCTTCCCGCCGGTGAGGCGCTCGCCACTTTTGTTCTTGATGGCCAGCCAATAGTTGCCTGTCCTTTCTCTTTAAATAATTGCCGTTTTGAGACGTCCTTGGGCGTCCAGACAGCCCTTTTTCATGTCCCGCCATAACTTGATGCCCATGCTTCTGTGTTCCCCCAGAATCTGCCTGAGCATACCCCGGTTTGTGTTGGGGTTGATGGTGACGGCGCGGAGCACGACGATTTTTCTGGGGGCGTAGC
>CAYVFA010000083.1:0-10001 GCA_964450075.1 uncultured Smithella sp. | reverse complement strand
TTTATGTCGGTTCGCACATCCGCATGACCCAGATGGAGTATGATATTGCCGCAGCCCTTTCCGCCAAAGAAAATTTACTGGAAGAACAAAAAAAACTGAAACTGGAATTAGCAATGCTCAAAGCACCGCAGAGAATTGAGGACATCGCCCGTAATAAACTGCAAATGTCCTATCCCGATGCGGCGCAGGTGATTGTCTTAAAACAAACGGGGAAGTGAGTATGGCGGCAGACTCAAAGAAATGGCTGAAGTTCCGGCTGGCCAGCATTCTGGCGATTTTTTTGATTTTGTTTATTGCGTTATTGTCCCGTGCTTTTCAATTACAGGTCCTATCCGGTGAAAAATTAAAAAGGCTGGCCGTCCGGCAGCATATCACCACGTTGCCCATTCAGTCCGAAAGAGGCATGATTTACGACCGCAACGGTGAAAAACTGGCCATGTCGGTCTTGGCGGATTCCGTGTGCGCCGATCCCACACGGATTAACGATCAGGTGAAGGTGTCCCGTCAGGTGGCGTCCATTCTGAATCTCGATTACGCCACTGTTTTTAAAAGAATCTCCGAACCGAAGAGCTTCTGCTGGCTGGCCAGAAAGATTTCTCAGCAGCAAGCGGCGCAAGTGGAAGCGGCGGATATTGAAGGCGTCTTTCTGATAAAGGAGCCGAAACGGTTTTATCCAAACGGACAGTTGGCCGCTCACTTGATCGGATTCTCCGGTTTTGATGCGGAAGGTCTGGAAGGGCTGGAAAAGAAATATGATCAGTATTTAAAAGGAAAGCCGGAAAAACTGACCTGGGCCAGAGATGCTAAAGGGAAGAAGCTCTTTCTGCATGTTGAGCATGATGTCTCACCCAAAGGCGGGGGCGCCAATCTGGTTTTGACCATCGACAGCCGCATCCAGTATCTGGTGGAAACGCATCTGAAAGAAGCCGTGCTGGATAAAGGCGCAAAAGGTGGTGTGGCGATTGTCATGGATCCCAAAACGGGTGAGATTCTGGCGCTGGCCAATGAGAAAGGATTCAATCCCAACAATATCAAAGGACTGACATCGGAGTCCTGGAAAAATCGTGCGATTACCGACTCCTTTGATCCCGGATCAACCTTTAAACCTTTTCTGGTCGCTGCTGCCCTGGAGGAAAAAGTTGTCAGAGAGTCGGATCGCTTTTTTTGTGAGAATGGCAATTACAAAATTGCCAACCGGGTGATTCGGGAGGCCAACCGGAAGCGTCACGGTTATTTGCCGGTGCGTGATATTCTGAAGTACTCCAGCAATATCGGTTCTGCGAAAATTGCGGAAAAACTCGGCCGGGAAAAATTTTATTCCTATATTAAAAATTTCGGATTTGGTTCCAGAACCGGAATTGATTTGTCCGGTGAGGCGGCCGGCGTTTTAATGCCCGTCAAGCGCTGGACGAAGGTGGACACGGCAAACATCGGTTTCGGTCAGGGTATTTCGGTGACGGCCATTCAGCTCATTTCCGCCATATCGGCCATCGCCAATGGCGGGGTCTTGATGAAGCCTTACATTGTACGCGGGTTGACGGATAAAAATAACAATCCGGTTAAAATGTATGCTCCGGAAACCGTGCGCCGGGTTGTGTCGCAGGAAACGGCAAAACGTTTGACGGCCATGTTGACGGAAGTTGTGGGCGCCGA
Organism: uncultured Smithella sp.; assembly: GCA_964450075.1. Lineage (GTDB taxonomy): Bacteria > Desulfobacterota > Syntrophia > Syntrophales > Smithellaceae > UBA8904. The sequence goes on along the minus strand of CAYVFA010000083.1, from coordinate 8,348 downwards.
AGACGGCACCGGTAAAAGAGCCCATATTACGAATGTTGCCGTTGCCGGTAAAACCGGGACCGCACAGAAATTTGATTTTGCCCGTGGCGGTTATTCATCGGAAAGAGTGCGTACTTCCTTTATCGGATTTTTCCCCTCCGATAATCCACAGGTGGCCATTCTCGTCATGCTGGATGAGCCGCAGCGGGACAAGTGGGGTGGTGTGGCTGCCGCCCCTGTTTTTAAAAATATCGGCGAACAGATTCTCAACTGTTTTAAAACGAACATCCGGGAAACCCCGGTATTTGAGCCTCTGCAACCGAACCGGTTGCAATTGGTGGAGGCGGACAAATCACTGGTGGAGAGCGTAACGGAAGTGGGAATGGATGATGACGCCAGTATGCCGGACTTTAAAGGACTGACCATTCGAGAGGCATTGAGGCGGGCAAAATCCCGATCCATTGAACTGCAGGTCTCAGGTAATGGCTGGGCTGTGAGCCAGGCACCCGGACCTGGTTCGGTGATTGGCGATGATCGTATTTGTAAAATCGTATTTGAGATGAAAAACTGAGGTGTGATGGAACTGCGGCAATTACTCCATGGAATAGAAACGATCGATGACAAAACTTTCCTGCGTGGCGATGTCTCATCCGTCTGCTATGCCGCGGATCAATGCAAACCGGACTCGCTATTTGTCGCCATTCCCGGATTGGCCCATGACGGCCACGATTTTATCGGTCAGGCCCTTGAACGGGGCGCGCGTTTCGTTGTCCATCAGAAAAATATCACCGTGCCGGATGGAATCACCGCCATCTTGGTGCCCGACAGCCGCCGTGCGCTGGGGATGCTCGCGAAAAACTTTTTCGGTGATCCGTCTTCCGGTCTGACGCTCATCGGCATTACGGGAACCAGCGGGAAGACCACCATATCCTATCTGCTGGAATCGATTCTGACGGTCGCCGGTTTTCGCTGCGGTGTTTTAGGAACAGTGAATTACCGTTACAGCGGCAAAGTCATTCCCGCGCCGAACACCACGCCGGAATCTTTTGAGATGCAGAAAATTCTGCGCGAAATGGCCAGTGCCGGCGTGACGCATGTCATCGCCGAAGTATCGTCACACGCGCTGGATTTAAAAAGGGTTGACGATTGTGACTTTGATCTGGGCGTTTTCACCAATCTCAGCCCGGAACATCTGGATTACCATAAAGACATGGAGGATTATTTCCGGGCCAAAAAAAGATTTTTCACTGAGATCCTGCCTCAAAGCAAAAAAAAGCAATCGCAAAAAGCCATCATCAATACAGACGACCCCTGGGGACAAAGGCTTTGTGACGAAGCCTTGATTCCCGTTTTGTCTTATGGACTGGAAAAGAACAACGGTGTGACTGCTTGCGGCGAGGCCATTATGCTTTCGGGTATCCGGGCCGATATTGTTCTGGCCGGAAAAAAACTGACCGTAGCGTCCGGACTGATCGGCCGATTCAATCTGTCCAATATTCTGGGTGCCGCCGCTACTGCTTCTGTTCTGGGCGTGGCCCCGCGGGCGATTGCCGAGGGGATTAAAAATTTATCCTCCGTTCCGGGTCGCCTGGAAAAGGTGGAAACGTCAGCCGGTATTCATGTTTTTGTGGATTACGCCCACAAACCGGACGCCTTGAAACAGGTGCTGCAAAATCTGGATCAGATGAAGCAAAAAAGAATCTTGACTGTTTTCGGCTGTGGCGGTAATCGCGACCGTGCCAAGAGACCATTGATGGGCGAGGCGGCAACAAAATACAGTGATTTAACGATTGTTACGTCCGACAATCCGCGAAAGGAAGAGCCGGATGCGATCATCGGTGAAATTGTGGCGGGGATCGACCGGCAAAAAATAAGAGAAATATCGTCTTGCCAGCTGGAATTTACGGAAGGCAGACACGCTTTCACCGTCATTGCCGATCGGAAGACTGCTATTCACGCCGCGATTAAATTAGCCGGGGTTGAGGATATTGTTTTGATAGCCGGTAAAGGACATGAAGATTATCAGATTCTGGGAACGAAAAAAATTCCGTTTGATGATCACGTAATTGCTGCAGAAGCTATGCAGGCGCGGTTTACGGAATCTTTGGTGGTTGCGTCGCCCGCTTTTTCCTTAGCCGAGATCCTGGCTGCAACGGGTGGCCGCCTGATGGCCGGAAACAGGGAAACCAGCGTTTACGGTCTTTCCACGGATTCCCGAAAAGTATCCAGGGGCAATCTTTTTATCGCTCTTCAGGGAGAAAATTTTGACGGCCATGCCTTTGTCCAGAAAGCCGTGGACGATGGCGCTGCCTGTGTCCTGGTGTCCGATGTCCGCGGGTTCAATTTGGACAGGGTCAAGATGTGTGCCGATGTCATTGAGGTGAAGGATACGCTTCAGGCTCTGGGCGATTTGGCACACGCGCACCGCAAACGTTTTTCCATTCCCGTGATCGGGCTGACCGGTTCTTCCGGCAAGACGACCACCAAGGAAATGCTGTCTTGCATTTTGGAGCAGGAAAGAAAAGTGCTCAAGACGGAGGGAAATTTAAACAATCTGATCGGATTACCACAAACCATTTTCCACATGACCCCCCTGCATGAAATTGCCGTGCTGGAAATGGGAACCAACACGCGCGGTGAAATTAAAAGACTGACGCAAATTGCCGCTCCATCCATCGGGCTTATTACCAACGTTGGACCCGCGCACCTGGCGGGATTCGGTACGGTGGCGGCGGTGCGTGAAGAAAAAGGCGATTTGTTTTTTTATATGGATCCGTCAGGCGTTGCGGTTGTTAATCTGGATGACGAAGCGGTGGGTCAAGTCGCCAGCCGATGGTCCGGTCGCCGGGTTACATTCAGTATGGGAACAAACGCCGATGTCTGTGTGAAAGATATACGGAAAAACGGCGCCAGAGGCATGAGCTTTAATTTGTTGGCCAGTGGCTTGGTCCATAAGGTGGACATGAAAGTTGCTGGCCTCCACAATATCTATAACGCGATGGCTGCCGCAGCGACGGCACTGGCCTGCGGCATCAGCCCCGATTCGATTCGGCGAGGCCTTGCTGCATTTCAGGCGGTCAGCGGCCGCATGGAAATCATCAAATTGCAAAACGGCGCGTATATCATTAATGACGCCTACAATGCCAATCCCGCATCGATGCGGGAAGCGCTGCTGACACTGAAGGATTTAAAGAACGGGCACAACGCTTTTGTATTCTTAGGCGATATGTTGGAATTGGGCGACGCCGCCCCCGACATGCACAGGCGTGTCGGGATGCTGCTTGCGACCATCGGCGTGACGACTGCTTTTCTTCAGGGCGATTTTGCCGAGGTAACAGCGGCGGGCGCGCATGCAGGCGGACTGGCGAAAGAACAAGTTGTGCTTTTAAGGGATGATGAAGAAGCCCTGTCTTTTTTGAAAAAACAGTTACGCAAAGGCGATTGGATTTTAGTCAAAGGATCCCGCCGGATGAAGATGGACAGAATCGTTGCCAGAATCCGCGAGGATGTGGGTGATGCCGGAACCGAGGGCAGGCAGGGAGAAGAAAAATGATTTACGAATTTTTATATCCTTTCCATACAACCTTTTCATTCTTTAATGTGTTTCGCTATATCACCTTCCGGACGATTTTTGCTTCGATTACGGCTTTGCTCATTTGTCTGGTGCTGGGGCGCTGGCTGATTCGCACCCTGCAGGACATGCAGATTGACCAGCAGATCCGGGAAGACGGGCCGCAGACGCATCTGGTAAAAAAAGGGACGCCCACGATGGGGGGGATCCTTATTATTTTCGCCGTCGTTATTTCAACAATCCTGTGGGCCAATCTGGCTGTGGGGTATATCTGGCTTGTGTTGCTGGTCACGATCGGCTTTGGTCTGATCGGTTTTATGGATGATTACCGGAAGCTGGCCGGTAAAAGCTCTCGCGGTGTTTCTGGGAAAACGAGACTGGCCGCTGAGATTGCCATTGCACTGTTTGTCGGTTTGATTTTGTATTTCAAGCCGGGATTCAATACGCAGATTACGATTCCGTTTTTCAAGACGGTTTTACCCAATATCGGATGGGGATACATTCTGCTTTGCGTTTTTATTATCGTCGGCGCGGCCAACGCCGTGAACCTGACGGACGGACTCGATGGTCTGGCGACGGGTCCCGCGATTATCTGTTTTGCCACGTATTTAATGTTTGCCTATTTTGCCGGTAACGTGAAAGTGGCCGGTTATCTGCAAATCCCGTATGTGCAAGGCGCAGGCGAGTTGTCGGTGTTCTGCGGCGCCTTGATGGGCGCGGCGCTGGGTTTCTTATGGTTTAATTCCTATCCCGCGGAAATATTTATGGGCGATGTCGGATCCTTGTCAATGGGCGGCGCGCTGGGTACGGTGGCTGTTATTACCAAGCAGGAAATCCTGCTGGCGATTGTCGGCGGTGTTTTTGTCATGGAAACTTTTTCCGTCATTTTTCAGGTCGGCTATTTTAAGCTGACGGGCGGCAAACGGATTTTCCGGATGGCGCCGATTCATCATCATTTTGAACTCAAGGGCTGGGCGGAACCGAAGGTGATTGTCCGGTTCTGGATTATATCGATCCTGCTGGCGCTTTTGGCCATCATGACCTTGAAACTGCGATAGAGGAAGCATGGACCTTTCAGGAAAGAAAATAGCCGTTATCGGCATGGGTAAAACGGGAATCGCCGTCGCAACGTTTCTGGGGAGCAGGCAGGCAACGGTTGTGGCCGTTGATGAAAAACCGCAGAATCTTTGGGGGGAAGCATTTGAAGGGATGGCGTCCAAACCGTGGCTGACTGTCGGCCGTTATGATGTGTCGGCGCTTGACGGCGTCGATTGTGTTGTGCCTTCACCGGGGATTCCTCCTTACCATGATATTTTAGCGTCGGCGCAAAAGAGAAATATTCCGATCGTCAGTGAGATCGAGCTGGCTTATCGTTTTATCAAAGTGCCGATTATCGCCGTAACCGGCACCAACGGCAAAACTACCACCACCACCTTGCTGGGAAAAATTCTGGCACATGCCGGAAAGAAAGTATTTGTCGGCGGGAATATCGGCAATCCTTTAATTGAATATGCCCAAACCCCGCAGAGCGATGATTTCATTGTCGCTGAAATCAGCAGTTTCCAGCTTCAGTGGACAAAGACGTTCCGTCCGCATGCCGCCATGCTGCTCAATATCACCTGCGATCATGTCAATTACCACGGATCGTTTGAGGAATACCGGCGCGTCAAGACCAGCATCTTTGAACATCAGAAGGGGAATGATCTGGCAATTCTCAACGCTGACGATGAAACTCAACAGGGGCTGGCCTCGTCGATCCGGGCGCAGATCATCTCCTTCAGTTCAAAGCAAAAACTGAATGCTGGAATATTTTTACAGGATGATTTTATTGTTTACCGCAAACCGGATGGTTCCTGCGAGCGTTATCCTTTGAGCATGATTTCGCTTCCCGGGTTGCATAACGTCGAAAACGTCATGGCGGCGGTGGCGGCGGCCCGTTTTTGCGGCTGTTCTCCGCAAAGTATTACGGAGGCTGTATCCGGTTTTCGCGGTTTGCCGCATCGCATTGAATTTGCCGGAGAAAAAAAATCGGTTAAATTTTACGATGATTCCAAGGGAACCAATGTGGATGCCGTTGGCCGCGCGCTTCAGACCTTTGACACGCCGGTTGTTTTACTTTTGGGGGGACGGGATAAAGATGGAAATTTTGCAGCGCTGCAACCGCTACTGCAATCGAAAACAAAACAGGTTGTGCTGTTTGGCGAGGCGCGCGACCGCATTGAGCTGCAGCTGGGTAAGGACGTCCCGATGAGCAAGGTCCCGACGCTTAAAGAGGCCGTGCTTCGCGCCTATGGTGACGCACAGCCAGGGGACATTGTTCTTTTATCACCGGGGTGCGCAAGCTTTGATGCGTTTGCCAATTACAAGGAACGGGGAAATTACTTTAAGGAAGTCGTCAGGAATCTTTAAATGGAAGCTGCCGTAAAAAAAGAAACCAATACGCCGGATATCATATTGTTGCTGGTCACCTTAATTCTGGTGACGGTGGGTACGGCGATGATTTATTCGTCAAGTTCCATTTTGGCGATGGAAAAGTTCAAAGACGGACAATTTTTTCTCAAGAAACATTTATTTTTTGTTTTTACCGGTTTGATTATCATGATTGTCATGACCAAAATTCCTTACGAGCAATTAAAGAAGGTGGCTTATCCCGGCGTGATCATTTCCGTTGTCTTGCTGCTAATGTTGTTCATCCCTTATGTCGGGCTTAAAAGAGGCGGCGCGACCCGCTGGCTCAATATGGGCGTGTTTTCGTTTCAGGTGACCGAACTGGTCAAGGTGGCGATGGTAGTTTTTCTGGCGCATCTGCTGACCCGAAAGGTGCATCATCTCAAAAAATTCAGTCGGGGAGTTCTGATTCCCTTGTCGGTAACGGCGGTCATCATGGGCTTAATCATTCTCCAGCCGGATTTCGGCACCGTCGTCATTATCGCGTCGATTCTGCTTCTGATGCTGTCTCTGGCCGGTTCCCGGATCACCCATCTGATGTTTCTGGGCGCCGCTTTCATCCCCATAGGCATCTGGCTTATCATGCACAAAGGCTACCGGATGGCTCGCCTGACGGCGTTTCTGGATCCCTGGAAGGATGCGGACAATACCGGCTTTCAGCTGATTCAGTCGCTGATCTCGTTCGGATCGGGCGGTGTGACGGGGGCGGGCATCGGTGACGGCATGCAGAAATTATTTTACCTGCCGGAACCGCACACGGATTTTATTCTGGCGGTTATTGCGGAGGAAAGCGGCTTTATAGGCGTGACGATCGTCATTGTCATGTTCATTTTCTTTCTGTTGCGCGGCTTCATGATCGCTTTTCGCGCGCCGGATCTTTTCGGAACGTTGCTTGCTGCCGGCCTGACCATGCTGATTGGCATGCAGGCTTTTATTAATATTGCGGGTGTGATGGGGTTGATCCCCTTGAAGGGGCTGGCGTTGCCTTTCTTAAGTTATGGCGGCACATCGTTTGTGGTGAGCATGATGGTGGTGGGAATTTTGTTGAATATTTCCACGCAGCGGACCTGAACAAGCGGTGACGGGGTGAAGTAATGCGCAGAAATAGTGTGGAAACAGGGAGAACGCAGTGCGGATAGTCATCGCGGGAGGAGGAACGGGAGGTCACTTATTTCCCGGCATTGCCGTCGCGGAAGAGTTTTTAAAACGCGATCCTCAGAGTCAGGTGATTTTTATCGGCACCCAAAGAGGCATTGAACACAGACTGCTGGGGCCTCTGGGTTATGAGCTTAGAGAAATTGATGTGGAAGGTTTAAAGGGAAGGGGAGTCAAGGCGTTGATCAAAGGTGTTTATGCGATACCGAACAGCATGTTGCAATCCCGGCGAATTCTCGCGGATTTCCGGCCCGACGTTGTGATCGGCGTCGGCGGTTACGCCTCCGGTCCCGCAGTGCTGACCGCTTATCTGATGAATATTCCCACCGCCATTGCCGAACAAAACGCCCTAGCGGGAAACACCAACCGCATTTTAGGGAAGTTTGTCCGCAAAATATTTGTGACCTACGAGCAAAGTAAAAATCTGTTTGCCGCAGAGAAGGTTACAGTGACGGGTAATCCGGTCCGGGCGGCAATTGCCGCGGGTCTCGGTCAGATAAAAGAAAAAAAATCCGGCCGGCGAATTCTGATTTTCGGCGGATCGCAGGGCGCGGCAGCCATCAATAAAACAGTGGTGGCCATGCTGCCGCTGATACAGAACATGAAAGATCAGATCAGCCTTGTTCATCAGACAGGCGAGCGTGATCTGGCGATGGCGAAACAGGCTTATGAACAATATGGCATCAAGGCCGCGGTCAGTTCGTTTATTGTGGATATGGTGTCCGCTTATCAGGAAGCCGATCTGATCATCTGCCGCGCGGGTGCAACGTCTCTGGCGGAGATTACGGTGGCGGGAAAGGCCTCCATTTTGATTCCCTTTCCGTTTGCGGCCAATGATCACCAGACCTTGAATGCGAAGGCGATGGTCGAAGCCGGTGCCGCGGCCATGATTCAGGAAAGCGACCTTTCCGCCGAGAAACTATATTCGGTTGTGGAAAACTTACTGGGAGACGATCAGAAATTGCGGGACATGGAAGTCAAATCAAAAAAACTGGGCAGGCCCGATGCAGCTGCAAGAATTGTCGATGCCTGCCTGCAATTAGCAACGAAATATAAGCAGTAAAGTTAAAAACGAGGGAAAAAGTTAAAATGGGAAAAGATCGAGAAACAGGATTCATGCAGCGCAAAGTCAAGCGCATCCATTTTGTCGGCATCGGCGGCATCGGGATGAGCGGCATCGCCGAAGTGCTGTTGA
>CAYVFA010000082.1:0-10261 GCA_964450075.1 uncultured Smithella sp. | reverse complement strand
CCGGGCAGTGTCGGAGGCGCCGTCTGGATGAACGCCGGCGCTTATGGCACGGAAATCAAGGATGTGGTTTCCTTTGTGACGATCATGGACGGCGAAGGTAGGAAGAAAAACCTGCGGCGCGACGAAATTGCGTTTTCGTATCGCACATCCAATCTGCCGGCTGACGCCATTATTTGCGAGGCGCGTTTTATTCTGTCTAAGGGAAATGGCGCGCAAATCAAAGGGCGGATGGCTGAAATCATGAAAATGCGTCAGGAAAAACATCCACTGCAATATCCCAACGCCGGATCGGTTTTTAAAAACCAGCCGGGTTTACCTGCCGGGAAACTCATTGAGGAAATGGGATTGAAAGGGTTGCGGCACGGCGACGCACAGGTATCGAATCAGCATGCTAACTTTATTGTCAACAAGGGTCAGGCCACAGCTTCTGATGTGCTCACGCTGATCAGGATTATTCAGGAAAAGGCCGGAAAAGAGAAAGGCATTAAGCTGGAAACTGAAATTGTTATGGTTGGAGAGGGTTTGTGAAGGGAAAGATTAAAGTCAATCTGGAAGCCAGGAAAAACCGATTGCGCCGACGCCTGATCGGCGCTCTGGGCGAATCGTTAAGCGCCCTGTTTCTACTTTTGACGGTGGTGGTGCTGACGGCGGCTTTTATTTACACATATAGCTCGCTTCTGAGCGCGCCGTATTTTGAAATCAGGGAAATTTCCGTGCGGGGGTTAAAGGAGCTGACGGAAAAAGATATTCTGACTATGGCAAACATTCAGCCGCGTTCCAATATCCTGGCTGTGAACATCGATGCAGTCATGAAAAGGGTGTCCGTCAATCCCTGGATTAAAAATATTTACGTTGGCCGCGAACTGCCGAACCGGCTGGTACTGGATATCCGCGAACGGACGCCGATTGCGCTGGTGAAGCAGGCCGGCAATTTTTACCTGATGGATGTGGACGGGTTTGTTTTTAAAAAATTAAGCAGAACCGATGAAGTGGATCTGGTCATCGTGAACGGTGTGAACATTCAGAATAAAACACGTTCCCCTCTGCTGACGGACGCGCTGAAGCTGCTTTCGATGCTGTCCCAAAACGATCAGTACGCGTTTCTGGGAACGGTTTCCGAGGTTCAGGTTCATGATGTATTCGGGTTATCCCTGTTGACGGACAAAGGATTGCATTTAAAATTGGGCCGGGATAATTTTGCGGGAAAGTTGCATCAGCTTAACCTGGTTCTTGCGGATCTCGAAAAACGGGGCACAAAAAACGGTCATTTGTTTGTTGATCTGGCGGATATTTCCAAAGTAACTGTTCAACGCAAAGACGCGCTGGAAAAAGTGCAGGAAGAAAAAAAAGGTCCGCAGTATCGAATTTAATGACGGCTATTTGAGAAGGGTGAAACTATGGCGAAAAAGAGTAATGTTCTGGTGGGAATCGATATTGGAACCACGAAGACAGCGGCGATTGTCGGCGAGGTGACCGCAGCCGGGATCGATATCATCGGCGTGGGTATTTCTCCGGCTAAAGAGATGAGAAAAGGCGGCGTGGTCAATATCGACAGCGCCGTCGAGGCGATCAAAAAGGCCGTGGAGGATGCCGAGCACATGTCCGGCTGCCGTATCAATTCCGCTTATGTCGGTATCGCCGGCAGTCATATTAAAGGGCAGAACTCACTGGGGATTGTGGCCATCAAAGGCCGGGAAGTCGGCGAAGACGATCTGCAGCGGGCGATTGAAGCATCCAAGGCCATTGCTATTCCCGTCGATCGGGAAATTCTGCACACGCTGCCACAGAACTATGTCGTGGACGGGCAGGACGGCATCCGTGACCCCGTGGGGATGTCGGGTGTCCGTCTGGAGGCAAAAGTGCATATCGTCACGGGGGCGGCGGCTTCCATTCAGAACGTGGTGAAATCGGTCAACCGCGTCGGTCTGGATATCGAAGACATTGTTCTGGAGCAGCTGGCGGCCTCCGAGGCGGTTCTCAGTAATGACGAAAAAGATCTGGGCGTCGCCCTGATTGACATCGGAGGATCCACCACCGGCATTGCTATTTTCGCGGAGGGCAGCATCAAACACACAGCCACACTGCCGGTGGGCGGCAACTTTCTGACTTCGGATATTGCCACCGGGCTTCGCACGCCTTTTGCCGAGGCGGAAAAAATTAAACTGAATTACGGCTGCGCCATGACGTCGATGATTCCAAAGGAAGATACTATAGAAGTTCCCAGCGTCGGAGGCCGGGAAGCCAGGATGGTATCGCGCCAGATTCTGGGCAGAATTGTAGAACCGCGAATGGATGAAATCCTGAACATGGCGCTCAAGGAAATTGTCCGTTCCGGTTATGAAGATCTGCTGGCGGCTGGGCTCGTATTGACGGGTGGTACGTCGCTTTTGCCGGGTATCAGCGAAATGGCGGAACAGATTTTTGATATGCCGGTGCGCTGCGGATGTCCCGTGGGCGTCGGTGGTTTGAGTGATGTGGCCAATTCACCGGCCTTTGCGGTGGGGGTTGGCTTGATTATTTACGGCAGTAAAAATACGTCGGGTGATTCCGTCTATAAAAAGACGGGCAATGTCTTTAGTGAATTATTGAAAACAATTAAAAAATGGTTTTTAGATTTTTTCTAAACTTAAGGGGGGTGTGCATGTTTGAACTAACGGAAGTATGCATCGAAAATTCAGCAAGAATTAAAGTAGTAGGCGCGGGCGGAGGCGGCGGCAACGCCGTCAATACGATGATTTCCTATACGCTCCGGGGGGTGGATTTTATTATCGCCAATACGGATGCTCAGGCGCTGGCGGCGTCTGCTGCGCCCGTCAAAATTCAAATCGGAACGGAAGTCACCAAGGGGCTGGGAGCCGGTTCCAATCCGGATATCGGCAAACAATCCGCCTTGGAATCCCGCGATGAAATCCGCAGGCATCTGGAAGGCGCGGACATGATTTTTATCACGGCGGGCCTGGGCGGGGGTACCGGAACCGGCGCCGCGCCGGTCATTGCGGAGGTGGCCCGCGAATGCGGCGCGCTGACCGTGGCCGTGGTGACCAAACCGTTTCAGTTTGAAGGTAAAAGAAGAAATGTCCAGGCCGAAGAAGGCATTATCGCGCTGCGCGATGTGGTGGATACCCTGATTGTCGTTCCCAATCAGCGGCTGCTCAGTCTGGGCGGACGGGGGCTTTCGCTTCTGGATGCCTTCAAGAAAGCGGATGATATTCTTTATCAGGCCGTCAAAGGCATTTCCGATCTGATTATTGTTCCGGGGTTGATCAATCTTGATTTCGCCGATGTAAAAAATATTATGAGCAATATGGGCATGGCGCTGATGGGCACCGGAACCGCCAGCGGCGAGAACCGCGCGATTGAAGCCGCCCAGCGGGCGATCTCTTCGCCGCTTCTGGAAGACAACACGATTCAGGGTGCACAGGGCATCCTGCTCAGCATCACCGGCGGGCCGGATATGAGCCTGTATGAAGTCAACGAAGCCTCCTCTCTGATTCAGTCCGAAGCGCATGAAGACGCCAATATTATTTTCGGCACGGTCATTGATGAAAACATGACGGATGAAATCCGGATCACCGTCATTGCGACTGGCTTTGAAGACGATGTGAAGAAAAAACAGACCTCCTCCAATGTCATGCACCTGGGCGGCTTCCGGAAAGAAGATTTATCGACGCCGGCTTTTTTGCGCAAAAAGAATTTAGGCGACCAGGGCAATGTGCTGACGGTGGGGATGGGCGATGAAAATGAAAACGTTGACATTGATATTCCCACATTTTTACGCCGTCAGGCAGACTAAAAAGTTGTTCGTGGCCGTCTGTCTGGTATAGGAGGACGTGGGCCATGAGATGTCCATGAACTGGAAACAGAAAAAAAAACACGAAACCCTTTTGGCGCGTGAGCAGGGTTTTGTAAAAAAAGTCTGGGGAACCTGCCATACGGTATGCCTGGCCTATCCGAATGTTTATCGGATCGGCATGGCCAACCTGGGGTTCCAGGCTGTTTATAAAATATTCAATGAGACCCCTTCCTTTCTTTGTGAAAGAGTGTTTCTGCCCGCATCCGGTGACGACGCTGAATTCGTCACCGGTGCGGCTGAAACGGTTAGTCTGGAAAACCGCAAACCTGTCGGCGATTTTGAAATTCTGGCTTTTTCCGTCTCTTTTGAAAATGATTATCCATCCATCTTAACGATTCTGGAATTGAGCGGCATTCCGCTCAAGACGAAAGACCGCGAAAGCCGGCATCCGCTAGTCATCGGCGGCGGCATTGCGCTCACGCTGAACCCCGAACCGCTGGCTGATTTTTTTGATGTCTTCATTTTGGGTGAAGCGGAAGAAATACTGCCGCAGTTCACGCGCGTTTATGCGGATGCCGCAAGCCGGGGACTCCACCGCCATGACCTGCTCACCCTGCTGCAAAAACAAATACCGGGCCTTTACGTTCCTTCTCTTTACGCCGTGCATTATTCCCCTGATGGTAAAATTCAAGCGATCAAACCGCAAGAAAAGGGTTTGCCGGAAAGCATTCAGATTTCCCCCATTAAAAATATTAATGCTTTTTGCACAACCGAAGTCGTCAGCAGCTCGGATGCGGAAATGGCGGATATGTTTCTTGTGGAAGTCAATCGCGGCTGTCCGCACCTTTGCCGGTTTTGCGCCGCAGGCCATGTTTACGCGCCACCGCGTTTCCGCAACTATGAAGAAATTGTTTCAGCGATTGATGGCGGTTTGAGCGTGAAGAAGAAGATCGGCCTGGTGGGCACGGCGGTTTCCGATCATCCCGATCTGGTGAAAATCTGTCAATACATTGTTCGTCATGGCGCCGGGGCGGGAATCGGTTCGTTGCGCCTGGACCGGATGAATGAAAAGGTTGTGGACATCCTCAAGGCAGGCGGCATTGAAACGATTGCCCTTGCGCCGGAAGCAGGTTCTCAGAGGCTGCGCGATCTGCTGCGCAAAGGGATTAACATGGACGATATTTTAAACGCCGCGCGGCTTTTGATTGAAAAGGAAATATCCAATTTGCGATTGTATTTTATGGTAGGCCTGCCAACGGAGACAGATGCAGATATTGATGCCATCATTGATCTGGCAAAAAAAATACAGCACACGGCGCTTTGCCATACGGAAGGCAAACGGAAATTCCGTCGCATCACGCTGAGCATCAACCAGTTCATTCCAAAACCCCGGACGCCGCTGCAATGGTGCGGCCTTGCCGATGTTCAGGACGTTGGCAGAAAAATAAAAAAGATCACTCAGTCGTTTCGTCAGGACAAGCAGATCCACGTCATTGCCGACGTTCCCAAGTGGAACTATGTGCAGACGCTCCTGTCACTTGGCGACCGCCGCGTGGGCGATATTCTGCTGAAGGTGCATCAACTAAACGGCAACTGGATGAAAGCGATGAAAGCCGTAAACATCAATCCCGATTTCTACGTTTATCGGCAAAAAGATTTGGATGAGCTTCTGCCCTGGGACATCATCGAAGTCGGCATCCCTAAAAAAGCACTGATCAAAGACTATATTTCTCTCGATTTGTGCTATAATCTAAAATAATTGTATCGTATTATACCTTTCAATGTTTTTTAACCCGATGCATATGGGAGTAGATTAATTATGATGAATCGTATGGCTATCCATGTTTGCCTGATCCTGCTGATGTTGATCCTGCTGCCTTCCTGCACGTCGCGGATGACGATTGAAGAGGCAAAAAAGGTCTCCATAGATATTAATAAGGCGCCTGCATTTGTTCCGCCGCCCAGGCGCATTGATGATATCGCGGCTGTGCTGAACCAGCCCGGGAAGTTCGACCGGGGGAACAAAGAAGCATTTGTGGCAAGGGCGAAGCTTGTTGTGCCCGAAACCAGAGATGCCAAAGTTCTGGCCGATTTTTACAAGGACAGGGGGCTGGCGGCCCAGCAGCTGGGATGGAGCAAACAGGCCCTCGACGATTTCCGCGAGGCCCACCGTTATGCTGATCTGGCGGGGATGAAAGATGAAGGGATCAACCATCAACTGGCAACCATGGAAAGGGTCAACGGCAATTTTAAAAAGGCCATCGCTCTGGAGGAGATGAATCTTGCAGGGGATGCTAAACCGGTTGTTTACGGACGCCTTGTGGAAATGTATGCGCAGATTGGCGATCTGGAAGCTGCCGAAAAAATGCGGGACAGAGGAACGGATCAGTGCGGAAAGTTGCGGATGAAAAACCGTGGAAACAAAAAGCAATTGTTTTGGTGTGATGTCGAAACCGAACGGATGGAAACCGCGCTTCTGGAGGCCCGGGGAAAGTACCGTGATGCGGAATCTCACATCCGCACCTATATGGACCTGTTTTATACCGTGACCGAAAAAAATCCCATCAACGCCATCCGTGCCCGGAGCCAGCTCGCTAAAAATTTGATGCAGCAGGGGCGGCACCTTGAAGCCGAGATCGAGGCCCGTCAGGCCTTGGCTGAGTCGCTGGCCCATGGAGGGAAGCTCGCTTCATCGACCGCCGGTTCTGTACTCCTTCTGTCCAGCATCCTCCGCAACCAGGGGCGCAACCGCGAGGCAGAGATTCTTGCCCGGAAAGCCATTGATATCATTGAAACGGTGGGGACGTCCGATGATTCTCAGCAAAAGGGCGCGGCCCGGATGAATCTGGGGAACATTCTGTTTGCGGAAGGGAATTTTGAAGGTGCGATTGCCCAATACGACAAAGTCAAAGAAGGTTTAAAGGAGAACCGGTTCCTCTTTGATAGCACGTTTTCCCAGAATCCTAATTATCTGGTGACCCTGATCATGACCGGCCGGTCCCGTGAGGCCCTGACGTTGATTCAGCCGATCTATGAGAAGACCATGACCGTTTTTGGTGAAAGGCATATTCAAACCGCGGAGATTCTGGCTATTCGCGGTATGGCGCATTTCCGCATGAAGAACTACCGTCAGGCCTTTCAGGATTTCCACGCCACCGCGCCTAAGCTGATGAGCGCCCATACGCTCAGGAAAGGAGACACGGGACGTTTCCGGTTGAAGCTGATCCTGGACGATTACATCCGTCTTCTGGACGCAATCCGCGCAAGCGATATCGTTCGTGAATCCGGGACGGATGCCGTGGCTGCGGCTTTTCAGGTTGCCGAGGCCGTCAGAGGACAGTCTGTTCAGGCGGCCCTTGCCGCATCGAGCGCCCGCGCCGCTAGCGATGATCCGGTTGTTTCGGAGTTGATTCGCCAGGAACAGGATACGGCAAAGGAGATAGAGGCACTGGAAAATATTTTAAAGGACGCTCTGGTGCTTCCCCGGGATCAGCAGAATTCCCGGATAAATGAGAATCTTCGCGGACAAATCGAAAATCTCCGCCAGGCGCTTCAGGTTTTCACCCATGAGATCGGCAAACGTGCGCCGAAGCATGCGGGAGTTACCCATGTTCATTATCCGACGCTTGCGGCAACCAGGAAACATTTAAGGCCGGGAGAATCGCTGATCTCCATTTACACATCAGGGGATCGCACTTATGTCTGGGCTTTGCCGGTGCAAGGCGAGGTTCGCTTTTCTTCCGTACCGCTTAGTGAAAAAGAGCTGAAAGAAATGGTCGTGTCTTTGCGCCGTTCTTTGGACTGCAATCCGGAGGCATTCCGGGATATCCCCGATTTTAATGTTGCCGCCGCCTATGATCTGTACCGCCTGCTTCTGGCTCCTGTGGAAGATGCTCTTGTCGGAGCCGACAGTCTTCTGATGGTTACAGGAGATATCCTTGCTCAGATCCCTGTGTCTGTCCTTGTCACAAAGCCTCAGCCGGCATTAAAAGACAAAGCCGAACTCTTTGATCGTTATCGCCATGTTCCCTGGCTGATCCGTCAATACGCCGTGACCATGCTGCCATCCGTATCTTCTCTCGAAACACTCAGGATGTCGCCCGTGTCAGTCAAAGAGCGCAAGCCTTTCATCGGCTTCGGCGATCCTCTGTTTAACCCGCGTCAAGCGACAGAATCGGGAAGCATGGAGAGTTCCGATCTTGCCGGCAGAGGCTCGGGAAAGATTCATGTCCGGGGTGTCAGAATCACGGCAATGGGAAACCTTGACAGCCAACAGTTGAATTCGACGGGAGCGGCCAGCCTGAGCCGTCTTCCCGATACGGCGGAGGAGATCAAAACAATCGCCCGTGCAGCCGGAGCGGATCCCGTCGGGGATGTCTTTCTGGGCAGCCGTGTGACGGAAAAGCAGGTCAAGGAGATGGATCTTTCCGATCGCCGGATCATCGCCTTTGCCACGCATGCCCTGATTCCCGGCGATCTCGACGGGTTGGATCAGCCCGCCCTTGCCCTTTCTTCCCCTTCCGTGACCGGCGAGCAAGGTGACGGTCTTTTAAAGATGGATGAAGTGATGAAATTAAAGCTGAATGCCGACTGGGTTGTTTTGTCGGCCTGTAATACGGCGGCGGCAGACGGCCAGGGAGCGGAGGCTCTTTCCGGGCTGGGACGGGCCTTCTTCTATGCGGGGACAAAGTCGATTCTGGCCAGTATGTATCCCGTGGAAACAACGTCCGCAAAAAAACTGGTGACGGGTCTTTTCGAGGCCCAGAAAAGTGATCAGGAACTTTCCCGCGCGCAGGCCCTTCGCCGATCCATGGTTGATCTTATAGATGATCGCGGATTTGTGGAAAGAGGATCGGGTAAGATTGTGTCCAGCTATGCACATCCTTTATTTTGGGCGCCTTTTATCATTGTCGGCGACGGCAGCGGGTCGATGAGATGAACGATGAACGACAACGGGACCATCATGCAGACTCCGATAATCGTGCAACAAACAAAAATGTCCGCCTGCTTTTTAACGGTAGAGGCTACGTGATACCCTCACCCGTGAAATATATTGACAAGTCTGGTCAAGGCGCATTACATAAGCACATCATTGTTGATGGCGAGTAAAAATGAGAATAACCGCAAATATTCCGGACGACATGGGAAGAGTGGTAAAAACTTTTGCCGATAATGAAAAAAAATCTGTGTCCTCAGTCATCACAGAGGCTGTTCAGAGCTATATTGTTGCCAAAAGAAAGCAGGAAAGCGGTAAAAAAGTGCTGGATCTTATCGGCAAAGCGCATATTTCGAAAGCCATCCATAAAGATATAGAAAACATGAGATTAGAATCGCATGACAGGTCTTGATACCGGTTTTTTTGTTGAACTGATTAAAGGAAATTAGCATGAGCAAATATTGGAGTAATACTGTAAGAAACATCAAGCCTTACGTTCCGGGCGAGCAGCCGAAAGACCGCAAATACATAAAACTGAATACCAACGAAAACCCTTATTCGCCGTCTCCCAGGGTTATCGAGGCCATTAAAAACGCGGCCAATGAAACACTGCGGCTTTATCCCGATCCGTCGGGTGATGAGCTGCGGGATGTTATCGCGGCAAAATTCAGTCTGAAAAGGGAGAATGTGTTTGTCGGCAACGGTTCCGACGAACTGCTGGCTTTTTGTTTTCCGGCTTTTTTTGAGCCGGCGGGCCTTCCCGTGCTTTTTGCCGACGTCACATACAGTTTTTATCCCGTGTACGGAGATTTTTTTCGCACGCCTTACCGGCTGATTGAAGCGGATGATGAATTCAATGTGCCGGTTGAAGGTTACTTTCAGGAAAACGGCGGAATTATCATCGCCAATCCCAATGCGCCCAGCGGCAGGGGCGTTAAGCTTGCCGACATCGAAAATATCCTGAGGCAAAATGAAAAAAGCGTTGTGATTCTTGATGAAGCCTACGTCGATTTTGGCGGCGTCTCCGCCGTCGGTCTGATCAATCGTTATCCGAATTTGCTGGTGATCCGGACGTTGTCCAAGTCCTATTCGCTGGCCGGACTGCGCGTGGGATTTGCTTTAGGTAATCAGGAGCTGATTGAAGGAATCATCCGGGTAAAAGATTCGATCAATTCCTATACGGTTGATCGCCTCGCCCAGGCAGGCGCGAAGGAAGCCATGAAGGACGACGCTTATTTTCAGGCAACACGATCTAAAATCATCAGAACACGGGAGCGTACCTCAGCAAGGCTTGCAGAAATGGGTTTCCAAGTCATTCCTTCGCAGGCCAACTTCGTTTTTGTCAGCAGCCCGCAATGCCCCGGACGGGTTCTGTTTCAGCAGCTTCGGGACAAGGGCATTCTGGTGCGCTACTTCGACAAACCTAAAATTAACAATTTCATTCGTGTGACGATTGGAACAGACGAGGAAATGGACCGCTTTCTTTCCACTGCTGCCGTTGTCTGCGATAAACAAAAGGAATAAAAAATGCC
>CAYVFA010000081.1:5152-10308 GCA_964450075.1 uncultured Smithella sp. | reverse complement strand
GCGGCAATAATTTTTGCACGAATATCCGATTGTGAATCACTCATGATTTTTCATTTCCTTTCTGTTCTTCATTCGTTTTGCGTTTTACGCGCTCTTTATCAAAAAATCAATGCCACATGTCAACCATCGGCTGATGAATCATGACCGATTAGCGTCAAATTCTATTAATCCATTGACATCGATATGCAATTTTCCTATAGTCCCGCAGATTCAACCCTAGGGAGCCGTAAGTGATTTATTTTCGCAACGTGAGCCTGTCTTTTTTAGACAGGCAACTGTTTGATGACATTAACTGGACGATTCATCCGAAAGGACGTATCGGTCTGGTGGGCGATAACGGCACGGGCAAAACCACCCTCTTTCGGGCCATCCTGGATCAGGTGCATCTGGATTCGGGCTTCATCGATATTCCGGACCGGAAGCAGAAAAAGATCGGTTATCTGCCGCAGGATCTGATTGAACTGGAAGCTACGGGGTTGATTGACTATCTCCGGAAGAAAAGTGGCATTGAGGATCTGGAAAACGCCATCCGCAGCCTGGAACATCAAATTTCTCAGGCTAAACCCAACACGCACGAATACAGCGAACTCACCCGCCATTATGCCGACGCGACAGCCGAGTTTTCAGCTCGCGACGGTTATGCTTTTGAAGCGCGTGCCAAGCAAATCCTCAAAGGGTTCGGATTTCGTGAAAATGACTTTGATAAAACCTGCGATCTGTTTTCCGGCGGTTGGAAAATGAGGATTCTGCTCACCTCTATCCTCCTTGCCCGGCCGGATATTATGCTGCTGGATGAACCCACCAACCACCTGGACACAGAAAGCATGGAATGGCTGGAAAGCTACCTCAAAGATTACCCCGGAACCATTCTGGTCATATCCCACGATCATTTCTTCCTCGACAAGATCGCCACGCAGATCGCAGAACTGGCGAACCGCCACATCCACCTTTACAAAGGCAACTACACCTATTATCTGGCCGAAAAAGAACGACGGATGGAAGCGCTCAAAAAAGAAATGGAATTGCAAAAAGCGCAGATTAAAAAGATTGAAGAGTTCGTGGAGCGGTTCCGCTACAAGGCCAGCAAAGCCGCCCAGGTGCAAAGCCGGGTCAAAATGCTGGAAAAATTTAAGGACATTAAACTGGATGGCAACGCCCGAAGCATTGCCATGAAATTTCCGGAAGGCAAAAAAAGCGTGAAGGAAGTGGCCCGGGTTTCGGAACTAGGGCATGCCTACGGCGATTTGACGGTTTTTTCCGGACTAAATTTTTCACTTTTCCGCGGCGACAAGGTCGCCTTCGTGGGCGTGAACGGATCAGGCAAATCAACCCTCTCAAGGCTTTTGAGCCTGTCTGAGGCGCCCACCTCCGGTGCCGTGAAATACGGCGACGGGGTCAATATGGCGTTCTTTTCGCAGGAGAGTTCACAAAACCTCAACTACGCAAACACGATCTGGGAAGAAGTCAATGCCGTGCCTTCCAGCGCCGACGATCAGGTCCGGCGCAATCTGCTGGGTGCGTTTCTTTTTTCGGGCGATGATGTTTATAAATCCGTCGGTGTTCTCTCCGGTGGCGAAAAATCGCGTCTGGCGCTTTTGAAAATCATGCTGCTGGACACTAACTTCCTGATTCTGGATGAACCGACGAACCATCTGGACATCAAGACCAAAGATATTTTTCAAAACGCACTCATCCATTATTCCGGCACAGTGGCCATTGTTTCTCATGACCGTTACTTTCTGGATCATCTGGTCAACAAGGTGTTTGAGCTTAAGGATGGCAGGATCTTTGATTATCCGGGTAATTATTCCTATTTCATTGAAAAGCGCTCTCAGATGGCGGCGGACGCGGCACAAAATGATGTTCGCAGTGGTGTACCTGCAGAAAAGACGTTGACACTGAAAGATAAAAAAAGGATCGAGGCGGAAGAGCGGAATCGCATCTCGAAAATTAAAAGCGCGTTAAAGAAAGAACTGGCCGCAGTGGAAGAAAAAATCGCCAAACTGGAAGCCAGAAAAGCGGAGCATGAAAAATCCCTGTGTGATCCGCAAACACACAGGGATGCTGTTAAAATCAAAGCCCTCCAAATTGATCTAAAGGCTTGCGAAAACGAACTGGAGGCGTCCTACCCCATCTGGACGGAAATTTCCTGCAAGCTTGAAGAGGAAACACCCGCTAATACCGGATAGCCTTGTAAAATGTTACTACGCCCCGTCGAGTCCCGATCGTTCCATATGCTGATACCAGGTAGCCGGGTCGGCCAGAAACTCTTCCGTATCCTTGAGCGACAGCAGATGCTCACGTTCAACCCCGGCCAGCATATTGAAAAACGCTTTTTCTTTCGGATCCGTGGATTGTTTTTCCAGTTTGGTGTAAAGCGCGACGCCACGCGCTTCAAAATCAATCGCCGTCCGGACGGCTTTGAGTTCATCCTCCGTGCCGGTCATCCGGGCCGACTTTTTACCGGACATGGATTTTAAGACAGTTCCGGCTGATGATTTTTTCACTTTCAGGGGAACAGTGGCCGGCCATTTCTTCTGCTCGACCCATTTATCATGAAGTTTCTTCAGAACTTCAAAATGCTCTTTTTCCTCATCGGCAATTTGTTTGAACATGTTCTTGCCCGCCATATTCCTTGTCTTCCGGGCATGAGCCAGATAAAACTCGCGCTCTTTTTCTTCATTTTCCAAAGCAAAAGCCAATGCGTTGATTCTTTTATCCATGAATACCCCCTTAGGCGGATGATCATATTTGTCAGGCATTATAGAAGATATTGCCCATTCAGGCAATACGTTTTTCACAAGAGCTTACACTGGACATTCGCCACCGTCCCCGGCGGGTCAGGCACAAAAGCACCCCATGGCCATAAGATAATACCGCTTGTGGTGATGAGCCCCCCTTTATTTCGCTGCCCTGTCAACCATCGATATCAATCAACTTTTTTGAACATCTTGCCTTTGGCCCCGCAGACGGGGCAGGTTTCCGGGGCTTCTTTTTCCGCGGTAAAACCGCAGACGGGGCAAACATAATAGCTGTCTGCATCTTTCGCGGCATCCAGGGAATCGAGCATTTTCTGATACAGCCCGGCATGAATTTTTTCCACTTCATTGGCAAAAGTAAATGAACGTTCGGCTTCTTTATGCCCTTCCGCTTTGGCGCTTTCAATCATGGCCGGATACATGCTTTTAAACTCGTGCGTTTCACCGGCAATTGCTTCTAGCAGATTCTCCCGGGTGGAGCGGATGCCTTTCAGGGCGCGCAGGTGGGCATGGGCATGGACTGTTTCCGCTTCCGCCGCGGCACGAAAAAGCCTGGCAGCCTGAGGGAATCCCTCTGCATCCGCTTTGGCGGCAAACGCCAGATATTTTCGATTGGCCTGCGACTCGCCGGCAAAAGCTTCTTTCAATGCATCTTCTGATTTCGACATGGTATTCTCCTTTTTGTTTTATTACAGTTTCATATCAAACGTGGATACTTTGCCGGTATCCGTTTCTTTTATTTGCAGACGCAGCACCTTTGCCGTTTTTGCCTCTCCCGGATAAAAAATAAATCCGTGAGCCAGCTCTCCCGGTTTCACCGCCCGGTAATGCAGTGTTCTGGTCTGCAAATCTTCCTTGATTTTAGCCTGCACATCCGACTGATCCATAGCGGCCTGAGAGCCACCGATCGACACGCCCGTCGCTGCGCCAATGGCCGCGCCCTTTCCGGCGGCCGCACCCACATTGGTTCCGGTAACAATACCGATGGCCGCCCCGATCACCGCACCCGCCGCTCCAAACAGCAACCCTTTTTTAGCCGCTTCCGGAGCCACCCTGCCCATTTCTGTTTGTCTGGACAGGCGGTCAAAGGCCATGTTCTGCTCCAATATCGGCCAAATATTACTTTCTTCATCGATTAAAAATGTCTGCTCCGCAATAATCATCAGCGGATGATTGCTCCTGTTATCAAAAACCACCTGAACCGGAAGAATACCCGCCGACCGGATATCAAAACCAAAGGCGCCTTTTGCCTCATCGGCATCCATAAAACTTCTGGCGGCAATGACCGCGCCGTCCATCTGAACTGCATTGGGGCTGTTTTGAGGCGTTTTAAAAGGCACAACCTGCCTCTCATAAGGCGTGCAACCCGCGATCAGCATTCCGATCCATAAAGCAATCAGCACTTGTATATTCACCGTTTTATGCATGGCGCTCACTCCTTCAAATTCAAGTTTTTAGGCAGGGTATTCTGGCAAAAATAGAATAAAACCACAAGCGTAATTTATGAGGCATTGTCCCGATCATCCGGATTCGGTCTTTAATCAAAACCGTATGTTAACGTCCGATCATGGCGCTCGGTTACGAAAGCTCAAGTCTCTGTCAGTTTTTTCTTCGCTTCATATTTCGGCAGCAATCTTTCTCTTTTTCTGACAATTCTGAGATATTTGCCAAGCCCCACCGCATTAAACTGATCCTCAATGATTTGATCCAGAGAGATTGTCAAATCATTGCCGGGCGGCAGCTCGAGCGGCTCAATCACCAGGCGATTGTGAAATTTGCTGAAGCTTGCATAAACAAAATTTATGGCCAGCTGTGTGACCCCTGAGGGTGTAATATAATTGGCTTCCACCACCATCCCTTTTTGAAAAATCATTTTCTTCAGATAATCGGGCAATCCGAAGACTTCAATAATTCTCTCCGTCAGATAGGGGTGATATTTTTCAATAAAATTTTCATCAATCCTTTCATCATCGGGAGCATGCAGTTTTTTATAGATGTGAATATTCATCCGGCCGATCTCGGAAAAAAGACCGCCCAACTCGACTCGCTTGGCAATATCTTCCCGCAAGCCGAATTGCTGCGCCATCAGCTTCCCGATGACGGATGAAGCAAAACTGCGGGCAAAAATTGTTTCGACAGCCTCATCACCGTGGGCAAGAAGCTGCAGGGCAAGGATAATAATCATCGCTTTGGTATGGCTCATGCCCAGACGCGTCACGACTTCATAAAAAGTATGGATGGTGCCTTTCTTCATGCTTCCGTAATAAGCGGAATTGGCAACGTTGAAGATCCTGGTCAGAATATTCTGGCCGATCCGGAATTTCAGCATTTCAATCTCCCGGTTGCTGGCCTCAACATTATCCAGAATGGCCAGCACATCCGGGGAAAATCCAAGCG
>CAYVFA010000081.1:0-5052 GCA_964450075.1 uncultured Smithella sp. | reverse complement strand
ATCCGGTTAACCGCCTGATCATAGGTCAGGCCCAGACTCATCAGTTTGGTCAGTTGATCACTTGCAATCTTACCGATAGAAGCTTCATGGGTTAATTCCGCATCGGGATGCCCCGCTTTGAGCGACGGCATGGTTTCATTGGTACCATTATCCATAATGATGGCGTCGCATTCAATATGGCCGAAGCATTTGTTTTGCGCATCCATCGTTGCGTAAAATATCTGTTTGGAATTGCCTTTCATGACGGAGCGGGAAATCATGTTGGCGCGGCTTCCCGCGCCTTTTAAAACAATATTATTCGTGGATACGGCTGTCTGGTCACCATCCGTTAAAACTCTTTCCGTAATCAATAAAAGACTGTCGGGGCCCAGCACCGCTTCATTGATCCGGTTGGCTTCATCCACACCGGCAATCTGGGTTAGTTCCATATTGGCACTGGCGCCTTCAGACAGGAATACTTTAGTGGTCGGGTTGAGACTTCTTCGTCCCTGGCCTTCTCCTGAGGCGTAGTGTTTTTCAACATACGTAACTTTCGCTCTTTGACCGACCTTAAATTCATGGATACCCGCATGCCCTTCCGGTTCGGACGAACCGCAGTGAATGCCGCAGCCGGCAACAATCGTCACGTCCGCGTCATCACCGATGATAAAGGAATTGTGAACCACATCATAAAGACCGGCCTGACTCAAAATAACGGGGATGTGAACCGATTCGTTTTTCGTCCCCGGTTTGATGGTCACGATAATACCCGTTCCTTCAGCATTGGTTTCAATGTTGATATTGGCTGATACCTGCCGGCTCAGGAGCTTGCCGTTTTTTCGTATATTGTAGGCGCCCTTGGGCAGACTTTCCAAATCGGCAACCGTTTTTAATAATGTTTTATCTATAGCATCCAGCATCACGATCTCCTTCACAGCTGTCCCGATAAGTACACACACTCAAATCATCCAGAAGCGGCATGGCGCCTTCAAGGTTTCCGTTATAAACAATCTTTCCCGAATTGATGATCATCACAACATCCGCCGCCTCCAAAAAAGCTTTGTTATGACTGACGACGATTGTGGTTGTGCGATTTTCAGCCAATTCTTTTTTCAGAAGACTCACCATTGGACCAATCGTCCATAAATCAATTCCCGTATCCGGTTCGTCGTATATGGCCAGTTTCGGATTGGCGGCGATCGTAGTCGCCAGCTCAATTTTTTTGATTTCACCGCCGGAAAGCTTGGCATCCACTTCTTTATCCAGGAAAGACAGGGGGCAGATGCCCACCCTGCCAAGAATCTCCAGCAGTTTATTTTCATCCTCAATACCCGTGGCAATCGTCAGCAGATCGCGAAAGGTGATCCCCTTAAAGCGGGCCGGCTGCTGGAAACTGTAGGCGATGCCCGCCTTGGCCCGTTCTGTAATCGTCCAGGTGGAAATATCCTGCCCGTTGAAAAGAAGGACGCCTTTTGATACCGGGTTAACACCCATGATTAATTTGGCCAGCGTGGTTTTACCACTGCCATTGGGACCGGTAATGGCATAAAACTTACCGTCCTGAAAATTAAAATCGATACCATCGATGATGTTGCGACGCTTCCCCCCGACGGTATCGTCTTCCTGCACCGTAAAATATAAATTCTTTAATTCCAGCATGAATTCTGCCTTTTCTTATAATATTTTGATGTTACAGCTATATGTTTATTTTTTTCTTCTGTCAATAGGGGGAAAGGGTGGGGAAGGTTCGGTGGTTCACGGTTCACGGTTCACGGTTCAACGGTTCAGCGGTTCGCAGGAATTGCCAATGTTGTTTAAACAGGGTTATTTTGCAAACGGATGATGAAGGCTGCGTCTTGGGAAGACTGACGGACAAGAGGTCAAAGACTGTCTTTTAAACTTAAAGAGCAGGAAACTTACGTCTGCCTGCTCTTTAAATTTATCTTTGTGGATGGATGTTACTTTTTGGCTGCCTTCTTGACAACTTTCTTTGCTGCTTTTTTAACAACTTTTTTCGCTGCGGCTTTTTTGACAACCTTCTTTGCTGCTGCCTTCTTCACGACTTTCTTTGCTGCCGCTTTCTTTGCTGCCGGTTTTGCAGCCTTCTTCACTACTTTCTTTGCTGTTGCTGCCATTGGGTTTAGCCTCCTTTAATTGAGTTTACTTTTTCTTTGCAGAATCAGTAATCTTACTTATGTGTTGCGATTTTACTTTATTTTTTCCTTCCGGTCAACAAAAACTATAAAAAATATTTCTTTTTTTATTTTTTTTCACGGCATGCGCAGAATTTGCTTTCATCAAAAATAATATCACATAAAAAAACATCAATCGCTCATTCTGCATAAAATTTTTCTCACACACTCTGTAACTCAATCACAGCAATGCTTTCAGCATTTCATAATCGATTAATACTTTACATTGGAGCGTATTCTGAAAGCAATTTTTCATGAATGATCTGTTTTTCTGACGTGGGAATCAGAGACATGAGGTTAAAAATATTTTTTCGCGCCGACATAATGCCGCACAAAATATTCGGCGGTCAAAGCATCGATACGGATTTTTTTGCCGCTCGACGGCGCATGAATGAACTGACCATCACCGATATAAATGCCGACATGGGATATTTTTCCCTGCCCGCGCGTGGCAAAAAAGACCAGATCGCCCTTTTGCAGATCACGACGGTCAACCGTATCGCCTGCATCATACTGTGTTCGTGAATGCCGCGGCAGATCCAGTCCATTCAGCTGATAGACCGTCATGGTCAGGCCACTGCAATCAAATCCCGTATCGGCGGACACACCGCCCCACAGATAAGGCACACCGATAAAGTCCCGCGCCGATTTGACCAGCGACTCTCGCAGATAATCCTCGCCATACTGCGCACGTTTGGCCGCCGCGGAATCTTCCGGCAGCGCAATGTAGAAGGTTTCTATCAGCCCCGCACTTTGCAGCGATTGTGCCCGAAGCCGCGCTTTTTCTTTTGATGAGAAATTACCGAACCGCACTTTAAACAAACCATCGGCTGCTTTGAAATAGATGGCAGAATGCCCCTGACCTTTAAGTTTTTCCGTCAAGCGCACCGCATTTTCCACCTGCGCAAACGCACCCGCCTGAATCTGGTACCCCATCATCGCCAGTTGCCGCTTTTGCAGTCGGGGTGAAACCGGTTGCACCTTCGCCCCTCTGCTCGCGCATGATTGCAGTAATAGCGCAGTGATCAGCAGGATCACCAGGCTCAAACCGTTATTCTTGAATTTCACCATCGGGATTTCCTTTTGCGCAGCCATCTTGTGATTTCCAGTGCGTTCGCACAAAAGCCTCCGCCTCTTCTGTGTCATGAACCCTGTTTTCCAGCTGTTCTTCTTCCAGCGCCCGCAATATTTCCCCCATCAGCTTTCCAGGAGAAAATCCCATCGCCTGCAAATCATCGCCGGTTAACAGTCGCGGCGGGTGCAACGCCTCTGGTTCCATATTTTGCAACTGTTCAAGGCAGAACTCATAATGATCCAGCATCCCATGGCTGGCCAGACAATCCAGCCGGTGCAACTGCAGGTGCAGATGAAAATCCGGCATCCGCAGAAAACGTTTCAGGCGGGCCGGCCGCATCTTCTGCACATTCATAAAAGCCATATGTTGACGGATCAGCCCCAGCACCGTCTCGCGTTGTGCACGCGAGAATCTCAGTCGATGGAGAATGTCGCAGGCGATGGTCTCTCCCAGCTTCACGTGCCCGTAGAAATGGACGCCGTTTTCATCTTCCGTCCGCGTTACGGGCTTGCCGACATCGTGCAACAGCGCCCCCCAGGCAAGCGAAGGGTCGGTATCCGGGCTGGTTTCGGCAGATAACCTCTCCAGCATAATCATTGTGTGCTGCCAGACATCACCCTCTGGATGAAATCGGGGCGGCTGCTCAACACCGCGCATCCTGTCCACTTCCGGTAATATCTGCTGCAAGATACCCGTCTGGGCCATTAATTCAAAGCCAAGGCGCGCGCCACCACGCGTTAACATTTTGTGAAGCTCTTCGGCAATTCTTTCAGCGCTGATACCCTTGATATTTGCCGCATGGTCTTGAATGGCGTTTTGCGTTGCCGCCGCCATGGTAAAATCCAGATTCGCGGTAAAGCGAATCGCCCGCAGCATCCTTAAATAATCCTCATTAAAACGAACGGCCGGATCGCCGATGGTTCGGATAACTTTCCCGTCAATATCCGCAAGGCCATTTACATAATCTGTTATTTGATTGTTTTCGGGATCCATCAACAGACCGTTGATGGTAAAATCGCGCCTTAAGACATCTTCCTTTGCGGATGAAAAGTGAACGCAAACAGGACGTCTGCCATCTTCATAAACATCATCGCTGCGAAAAGTCGCCACCTCGTAGGGACAACCCTCCAGAATGACCACCATCACACCAAATTTCGCGCCAATGGCAATCGTGCGCTCAAAGAGCGCTTTGACTTGATCAGGTAAAGCAGACGTCACGATATCATAATCGCCGGGCGTAACACCGCGGACAAAATCCCGAACGCAACCGCCGACAAAATAAGCCTCAAAGCCGGCTTTCTTCAGGCGACTGATTATCTTCTCCGCTTGTTGCCGCTTTTCATTCTTTTGACCATTCAAATTCCGGTTCACCCGTTTCTTTTTAAAGTCCTGTCGCCTGCAAATTTCCTGGCGCCCATCGCCGTTTATCTATCCACCAGCTGCGAGCTACCTCTTTCCCAACTTGATCGCGCAAAATTCGCCGCACATCGAGCAGCCTTCATCCTGAGCGCTTTTGCTTTTTTCCAGAAGCGCAACGGTCCTCTCCGGATCGATGGATAAATCCACCTGCCCCTGCCAATCGAAATTTTTCCGGCACTCGGACATTTTACGGTCCCGCTCGCGCGCCCCTTTGACGCCTTTCGCGATATCCGCAATATGGGCGGCAATCCGCGCGGCAATCACACCGTCACGGACATCGGCAAGCGTCGGCAGACGTAAATGTTCAGCCGGCGTCACATAACAAAGAAAATCGGCCCCGGCGGCTCCGGCAATGGCCCCGCCGATTGCGGAGGTGATATGGTCATA
>CAYVFA010000080.1:1569-10467 GCA_964450075.1 uncultured Smithella sp. | reverse complement strand
CAAGAATTTCCTGCCACGCGCCGCCATCGACCGCCATCGCTTCCGTCCGGCCGTAAAGCAGGTAAGCCAGATTATCGCCGTATCGAAACTGTTCAATGTTGAGCATGGACGTTCCTCTATTTTACAATCTTAAAGATGTCTTTGGCTTTCGGATCGGCGGCGGTGCGAAGCAGCTCAAACAAAACCATTTCGGCGGACGTGATCTGCGCCCCCGCGCTTTTGATGGCCTCAATGCCGATGTCACGGTTTTCCGCTGTGCGCGAGGAAACGGCGTCCGCAACCAGGTGAACGGTGTAACCGTTTTGCATCAGGTCCAGCGCCGTCTGATAAACACAGACGTGGCATTCAATGCCCGTAAGCACCACGTGCCTTCGGGTGAGAGATTCCAGATGATCATGAAAAGGAGCATTGGCCCAGCAGCTGAAGGTTTCCTTCGCGATCGGCCGAACGCCGTCGAGTGCTTCCGCCAGCTGGGGGATGGTCGGGCCCAGCTTTTCCGGCATCTGTTCCGTCACCATGATCGGGAGATTCAGCGTTTTGAATCCCTGAATCAGCTTGACGTTCGCGGCAAAAAGATTTTCCTTTTCCACCATGGCCTGAGCCAGTTTGTCCTGAAAGTCGATCATGATTAATACGGCGGCGGTACGGCTTAACATTTTCCCTCCATGAACGATCTTGTTTATGGGACGCGACAAGATAGTTAATTTGTTTAAGTCTTGTCAACCAATATTATTACTGATAAAAGGATGAAAAAACCGGGGAAGAAAAATGACCTTGCCTGCTCATGAAAATATTCTTCTGCACGAATACCAGGGCGGCCGCCTGATCGAAGTCTCCTTGCCTTTTTCGACGGAATACGCCGTCCTGCTGAAAATCAATGGCAGCCCTTACGTCACGATGGCCTGTTCCGGCAACGACTTGCGCGAACATGTCGCCGGTTATCTGATCACGGAAGGCATTGTTTCGGGAATGGATCAGATAGAAACGATAGAAGCGGATGAAGACGCGCTGGTCGTCAATGCCGTGCTGGCCAATGACCCGGTCATTCGGGAAAAACTTGAACGGATCAAAACCATTTCCGCCGCCGGTGGCCGGACTAAAATTAGCAGGCCGTCCGATGATCTGATTCGAAAACAATTGCCGGTTGTCCGGGCGGACGTGATTTTGAAATCCATGAATGAGTTTTTGAATTATTCGCGGGAGCATGAAGCCACGCATGGCGTGCACGCCGCCGCCCTGTATTCACTCGGGGGCGAACGACTGGTATTTTTCGACGAGATCGGACGGCACAACGCCATCGATAAGGTCATCGGCTACGCGGCGGTCAACCGCATCAGCCTGGAAGACAAGATGATCTGTTCGACCGGCCGCATCTCCAGCGAGATCGCTTTCAAATTCATCAACGCGCGCGCTCCGGTGCTGGTCACGCGTGCCTCGCCCACCACCCTGAGCGTCGGACTTCTGCGGCACTATAATATCCTGAGCATTATCCGCGCGGTTAGCGGCCGTTTTTTTGTTGTGAACGGGAGCGGGCAGATCGGGTTATGAACGTAAGGCCGGTCTTTATTTTCTTTCGCTCAGTTCCAGCAGGATGCCGCCGGTCGATTTGGGATGGACAAAAGCGATTCTTGCGCCGCCCGCGCCGTAGCGCGGCTTTTCATCAATCAGGCGGATCCCTTTGGCTTTGAGATCGACAAGCGCCGCTTCGATGTTGTCCACGCGCAGGGCCATGTGTTGCATGCCTTCACCGTTTTTTTCAATGTATTTGGCAATGGGGCCGTCGGGCGACGTGGATTCCAGAAGTTCGATTTCCGAATCCCCCACCGGGAAAAAAGACACCTTCACTTTTTGCTCGGCCACTTCCTCCACGCCCGTCGATTGGATGCCCAGCGCTTCGTAGAATTTGGAACTTTCCGCCAGATTCTTTACCGCAATACCGATGTGATCAATTTTTAAAATGTTCATGTTGCTCTCCTTATATTTCGTATCTCGTGGCTCGTAGCTCGTATCTCGCCTGCCACCCGCAGGGTGGTAGCTCGTATCTCGTCGTTCGTATCTCGCACGCCACCTGCAGGTGGTGAACCTTGCTCCTTGCTCCTTGAACCTTTTTCCTAAAATTTCTGTCCTTTCAAACAAGCCAGTACCCGGGCGGCGGCGGAAGTCGGGGTGACGATTCCTTCTTCCACTTCCTTAAGGCAATCAGATAGAACCCCCGCTGCCGGGCTTTCGTAAAACCATTCCCCGACGCCTTCGCGCACCATAAACTTCAGCCATTCTCTGGCTTGTTCTTTCCTCTTTTTCTGCAATTCGCCGCTGGCCGTCAGTTTGTTGCGATGATCGAGCACAATATTTAAAATATTTTCCAGCCCGTCGGTGGTGATGGAACTGCAGGTGACGACCGGCGGGGTCCAGTGGCGATAGGGCTGAGAGAGCAGATGGAACGCTGTTTCATACTGACGCCTTGCCAGTTTGGCCCGTTCAATGTTGTCGCTGTCGGCTTTGTTAACGGCAACCGCATCGGCCAGTTCCAGAACGCCTTTTTTGATGCCCTGCAATTCGTCGCCGCCCCCGGCGATCATCAGCACCAGAAAAAAATCCACCATGGAGGCCACAGCCACTTCCGATTGACCGACACCGACGGTTTCGATCAGGACTGCGTCAAATCCCGCCGCCTCGCAGGCCAGCATGGATTCACGCGTCTTGCGCGCGACACCGCCCAGTGTTTTGCCGGACGGGGAGGGCCGGATAAACGCTCGCTCGTTGACGGCCAGTTTTTCCATTCGTGTTTTATCAGCGAGGATGCTGCCGCCCGTTTTCGGTGAGCTGGGATCAACCGCCAGAACGGCGACAAGGTAGCCTTTCTGCGTCAACAGGGTTCCGAAACTTTCGATAAAGGTACTTTTACCCGCACCCGGCAGTCCCGTAATGCCCAGGCGCAGCGCCCTGCCCGTGCCCGGCATCAGGCTGTCCAGAATCTGCCGTGAAAATTCCTGATCGGCGGGCAGGGAGCTTTCAATGAGCGTGATCGTTTTAGCCAGCATCCGCCGGTCCCCGTTTAGGACGCCCTGAACATAAGTCTGTACATTTCGTTTTTCCATAAGCGGTTCCATTTCCCGACCTTTTATACCGATGAGCGGTGCGATAGGCAACGTATTTTTTTAAAATTGAATTGTCAAACATGATGGTTTCAGTTATAGCTCCGGCATAAGGGATCATCTTAATCTCAGGAGGGACACGTGACGAAAACATACAAAGACAAGGTTGTTTCCGCACAGCAGGCAATCAGTTCCATCTCCCGCGGCAAGCGGGTCTTCATCGGTTCCTACTGCGGCGAGCCGCAGCATTTGGTGCAGGCGCTCATCAACCACACGGATCATTTTTCCGATGTGGAAGTCGTCCGCTTTCTCAATCTGGAAGGATCGCTCATGGGACTGGTCGCGGAAGAAACAAAGGGCCGTTGCTATCACGTACGTTCCATTTATCAGGGATCAGGCATGATCAAGGGGCTGACGGCTTCCCGTCGTTTTCTCACGCCGATGAATCTTTATACCGTGCCTGCTTTGTTTCGCGAGCGCCATATTCCCATACACTATGCCCTCATTCAAACGGCCCCTCCCGATGCGTTTGGCTGGCTTAATCTGGGCGTTTCGGTGGACATGACACTGGCTGCCGCCCGCGCGGCCGACGTCGTCATCGTCCAGGTCAATCCCAGGATGCCGGTCATTCCGGGATACGGCATGATTCACGTGGATGAGGTGGATTATATCGTCGAACATGAGGAAGATCTCCTGACCGTTTATCCCACGCCGGAAATAAAAGACGCGGATCGCGTGGCCCGGTTGCTGTCCAACCTTGTGGAAGACGGTTCCACCCTTCACATCAGCCCCGGTTTTACACCGGAACTGATACTGGCGGCTCTGGGGGGCAAGAGCGATCTCGGTATCCACTCCCTGATGATTCTGGATGTCATGCAGGAGCTGGCGGCGAAAGGGGTGATCACGAACCGGAAAAAGGGATTTAATGAAGGCAAGATGGTTGCTTCCGGCGCCATCGGCTCCGATGAGCTGTACCGCTATTTGAACGGGAACCCGGCCGTTGAATTCCGGCCGTGCGATTATGTCAGCAATCCGGTGATGATCGCCCGTCACCATAAGATGACGGCCATCAATCGGGTCACGTCTATTGATCTCAAAGGCCAGGTGGCGGCCGACGGCATCGCGCAGAACCACTTTGCCGATGTGGCGGGACTGGTGGACTTCAGCCGGGGCGCGGCCATGGCGCAAGGCGGCAAGTCCATTGTTGTTCTCCAGTCGGTCAGTGACGACGGGCAGACCAGCAACATCGTCCTGGAGCAGGCTGCGGGAACCGTGGCTATCCCGGCGGCTGATGTGACTTACGTGGTGACGGAATACGGCGCGGTCAACCTGTTTGGCAAAAACGTTCAGGAGCGCGCCATGGCCATGATCAGCGTCGCCCATCCTGATTTCCGAGAGCGGTTGTTTGAACAGGCGAGGCGCGAGGGTTTAATCGGTCAGGAGCGTAAGTTATACGAATCCCAGTTTGGCGTCTATCCGGCCTGGCTGGAGGAAGTGTTGACGATCGCCGGTCAGAAGATCACGCTGCGTCCCGTCAAAACCGTTGATGAGCGGCTGATTCAGGAACATTTTTACGAAATGAACGAACAGGACGTGGCCAAACGTTTCTTTGGACGGCGGCATCACTTTTACTGGGATGAAGTCAAAGACATGTTTATTGTCGATTACATCCGGAATTGCTCTATTGTCGCGTATCTGGGGGAGGAAGGGTACGGAAAAATCATCGGCATCGGCGGGTATTTTCTGGAAGGAAGCGGCTCAGGCGAAGTGGCCTACTCCGTAGCCAATGATTGGAAAGGAAAGGGCATTGCCGTCAAGCTTCAGCAAAAAGTTGTGGACGCCGCCCTCGCGAACGGCCTGACAGGGCTGGACGCTCTGGTTCTCAAAGAAAATTTTTCCATGCTCGGTTTGTTTAAAAAGCTGCCGTATCAGATCCGCACGTCTTATGAGGACGGGATCTTAACCCTGAAATGCCGGTTTGATGAACCTGCATGATACAGCCGGCAAGGCGGTCAGAAGGAAGGCCTGAAGAATTATTCCCTAGCGGTTGGGGAGTTATTCCCCAACCCTGTCCGTTATAAAAACACGCAAGCTATTGCTAAAATAATTACATCTATGATTACATATACATAGCTAACAAACCAGCTGACCCTGCATTTGGCATGCTCGTTGCTATGCCTACAACCAGAAATGATGGGGAGCTCGGTATTGATGAAAAAAACTTTGGTTTGCATGACAGGCGTCATTTGCCTTCTGGCCGCAATTGCTTTTGCCGCCGATAAGCCTGCCGCAAATTCAAACCAGGGCGCCGTATTGAAAACGGCCAATGTCAAAACGGCTAAAATGAATGCCAGGGGAAAAGTTGTAGAAATTTCCGACAAGGCCATCAAGATCGAACGAAGCATTAAAGGCAATCTGGAAATTATGGAGTTTGCGCTGGAAAATCCGGTGCCGGATATCGCCGTGAACGATTCCGTAAAAATCGATTACAGTGTTAAAGACGGGAAGTTAACGGCAGCCAGAGTCGTCAGGCCGGCGGCAAAAAGTTCCGGCAAAAATGGAACAAAGCAATCAAAAGAGAAACCAGCATCCGTTACAAAGTAATTTGGCGGGCGCCTTTCTATAGGTGGAGTCCCTGAACAAAAAGGGGTTATAAAAAAACTATTTAACCAAGGAGGATTTTAAGATGAAGCGTATTGTATTGTTAGTGATGGCATTGGTTTTCGCGTTTTCTATGTCAGTTATGGCAGCCGATAAGGCAGCCGCACCCGCAGCTCCCGCCGACAAGGCCGTAGCAACCGATAAGGCACCGGATGCCGACAAGAAGGCAGACACTGCAAAGAAACCCGCAAAAGCAAAGAAAGCCAAGAAAGCAAAGAAAGCAGCAAAGAAGGCCGACGAGAAGAAAGCTGAAGAAGCAGCTCCTGCAGCTCCGGCCGCAAAATAAGTTTTCGTAACTTATGATCGTGCACAAAAAAGGGATGAGTGAAAATTCATCCCTTTTTTTTACGTGTCCATCAGAGCCATTGATCATCAATAAACCCTGCCTCACCCTCGCAAAGTCATCGTGGTTTATTTTATTTCTTTCTGTTATAAACTTCCCGCTATGTTGAAAAAAATGCTCGCAAAAATTATCGCGTACAACAGTAATCTGACCGTGCGCTTCAGGCTTGTCGCGCTGACGGTGGCGGGATTGGCTGTTACGATGGCGGGTTGGGGGATTATCCATTTGAATGCCCTGGATGGAATCCTGGTCGAGCAGCAAGTGAAACGACTGGAGGGCGTTGCCGAAACCGTCAGCACATTTTATCAGCACTTCCCGACCAGACAGGGCATTGCCACGCTTGATCTGGCCCTGAAAGATCATATCCAGACGGATGTGCGTCTGGCGCGAATCGATATTTTTGATACGCGGCGCAACCATGTTAATTATGTTGCCGGCGCCAGCCGTGTGCAGTATGAATGGCCGGACAATCTTGTCGCGGAGGTCAGCGCTAAAGGCAAATCGCGTTATATCAAGCTGGAAACGGAGGGAGGACCGTCTCTGGGTCTCCTGTATCCCGTTTCCGGAGAAACCAAAGATTCCCGCATCATCGTCGGCATCATCGCGTTTTCGCGGGTGAATGCCGAAATTATGAACCGCGCAAGGCAATTGCTGTTTTTCAGCAGCGCCGGCCTGCTTTTGGCCATTCTCCTGCTTTTGGCTCTCAGTTACGGCTGGATGATCGGGCGGCCGCTCAAGATGATTATCGAAACGATTGATGAGTTTCAGAAAGGGCGTTATGTGGAACGCATTCCCATCGTCCGTGAGGATGAATGGGGACAGCTGGCCGATCATTTCAATCACATGGCGGACGAAATTCAAAATGTCATGGCCAGAAATCTTGATTTGACCAGCCATCTGGCAGATCGGGTCCGCGAAGAAACGCTCAACGTCGTTCAACTGCAAAAGCAGGTTGATGATCTGAAACAACTCACCGCTCTGGGGCAGTTAACGGCGAATCTCGCGCATGATTTGGGAACGCCACTGCATTCCATCGCGGGGCTGGCCAGGCTGATGCTGGAGAGGGAAGGCTGGCCGCCGGATGTCGCGCACAAGTTAAATTTAATTGTCGAACAGACCCAAAGGCTGGATAACGTCATTCAAAATGTGCGGAAAGCCACGCGCCTGCCGGAGCTTCACTTTGAACTGATGAGTGTGCATAAAATATTGAACGACACGCTGCCGCTGGTCGAGCCGCTGATCCAGAAAAGCCATGTGACCATTGATGTGCATATTGACCGGTCAACCGCGTCTTTGTATGTCGATCGCTTCCGGATTCAGACCGCGCTCATGAATATCATTCAAAATGCCATCGACGCCATGCCCGAAGGTGGTAAAATCACCATCTCCGCTGAAGACGACCGTGCGGCCAAGATTATTAAAGTTCTGATTAACGACAGCGGGCAGGGCATAGAAGCGGATCTTCTGAAAAAAGTCTGTGAACCCTTCTTCAGCTCTCATGAAAATGAAGGCATGCGCGGCCTCGGGCTGGCCATTGTTCGCGATATCATTAAGGCGCATGGCGGTCAGATGGATATGCAAAGCACGCCCGGCAGCGGAACTTCTGTCATCCTCTTCTTGCGGATGGCTGATCCTGCGGCCGATTAAAAGCAGGGGCGGTTATTTTTCATCTGTGAGGCCGTAGCGACGGATTTTCATCCGCAGGGTTTTGCGGTCAATGCCCAGAATCTCAGCGGCTTTGGATTGATTCCAGGACGTTTCTTTCAGCGTCTGGAGAATTTGCTCCCGTTGCACTTCGTCAAGCGGCGTCATGTCCGGTATGGCGGCGCTTTTTCTGGTTTCGGACTTTTGCCGGAAACGGTCGGGCAGATTTTCCGGCAGGATGACGACAAAAGGAGAAAGCAGCAGGGTCTGCTGCAGGACATTTTCCAGCTCGCGCACATTGCCCGGCCAGTCATAGGCCATGAGTAATTCCATCGCTTCCAGCGAAACGCGCACACCCGAATAGCCCAGTTTCTTCAGCATCGCCTCGATCAGCAGAGGGATATCGTCCCGGCGTTCCCGCAAAGGTGGAATATGCAATCGCACAATGAAGCGGTAAAGAAGATCCAGACGGAAAGCGCCTGAACTGACGGCTTCATCAATATTTTTGTTGGCGGCCGCGACGACTCGAACGATAACATGGCGCACGTTGTGTCCCCCGATTCTGCGGACTTCGCCGTCCTGCATGAATCGCAGAAGTTTGCTTTGCAGCGCCGTGGACATTTCCGTGATCTCATCTAGAAAAATGGTGCCGCCCTGCGCGGATTCAATCAAACCCATGTGCTGATGGTCTGCGCCGGTAAAGGAGCCTTTTTCGTAGCCGAAAAGTTCCGATTCGAGCAGGTTGTCGGGAATGGCGCCGCAATGCACGACGACAAAAGGTTTCTGGCGGCGGGTGGACATGTGATGCAGCGAACGCGCGGTCAATTCTTTGCCGGTGCCGCTTTCGCCTTCAATGAGCACACTGGCCTGGGAATCGGCGACCCGGGCAATTTGTTTATAAAACTCCACCATGGTGGCCGAAGAGCCGATCAGCTTCGCCTCCTCGATGGCTTCCAGGGGTCCGTCCGACCGTCTCTCACGCAACTCCCGCACCTCCAGAACTTTTTTGACCAGTGTGCGGCAATCTTCGGGCGAAAAAGGTTTGCTGATATAATCCCATGCGCCCAGACTGATGGCCTCCATCGTCGTTTCCAGAGAGCCGTATGCCGTCATCAAAATAACGGGCAGGTTCGGCCATTTTTTTTGAACTTCACT
>CAYVFA010000080.1:0-1469 GCA_964450075.1 uncultured Smithella sp. | reverse complement strand
AATATTAAGGCAGAGCCGCGATGAAAAAGCCCGTCAGTTTCCTGCTGCCCTCGGCATCCTTAACCATGATGTCACAGCGGATCCTTTTCTCCCCGTTTTC
Source organism: uncultured Smithella sp. (assembly GCA_964450075.1). GTDB lineage: Bacteria > Desulfobacterota > Syntrophia > Syntrophales > Smithellaceae > UBA8904. Next base: position 1,369 of record CAYVFA010000080.1, on the reverse strand, counting down.
TTCGTATATTTCGGCCACTTTGCCGCTCACGGTAATGGTGGCTCTTCCTTTGGTCTGCTCAAAATTATCCAGATCAACCGGTTTCGTCATGCTCAGGAAATGCACGGAAAATTTTCTTAAATTTTTGTTATCGATCCAGGACGTGATGGCTTCACCGGCAATGCCCATGATGAACATGCCGTGGGTGATGACATGATTCAAACCGATCATCCGGGCAAAAGTTTCGTCGTGATGCAGGGGATTAAAGTCTCCGGACGCGCCCGCGTAGCGCACAAGCTGCGTTCGTGTTATGGGATCTGATGTATAGACCGGGATTGCATCTCCCACTTTAATCTCGTCGAAGTTCAGGGTCATATCGTTGCCTATTTTTCCATAAAAGTCGTGCACGCCTTGACAACCAATTCACCTCGTTGATTAATGAATTCCGTTTCCAGAATGGTCACCTCGACATGCCAGCCTTTTCTTTCTTTGTTGCCCCGATCATACATATCCACAACCTTCATTTTACGGGTAATGACGTCGCCCGCGCAGATCGGGGCAAAATACTCGTACTCTTCCCCGCTGTGCAGAAGCCGGTTCAAGTCCACACCCAGCGCCTTGACCGTTGCCAGTAAGCCGCCGCCCGTCCAGAAGATGATGCTGATGGGGAAGGTAGGCGGGGTGGGAATGTTTTCAAAACCGGCTTTTCGGGCCGCATCTTCATCGCGATAAAGATCTTTGATTTGATCGACATCACTTTTCTGCGAAATGGCTGCGACAAATTCGGCGATTTTGTTTTTTTCAATTTTTATTGAATAAAGCGGGAATTCCATGCCGAGTTTCGACTTATCCGCCATAGCAGCCTCCGGAAGTATAACAATGCGTGGCCTGTCCATACCACATCCAGACCGGAATTTCACGTTTATTAACAGTCTCACATTTATCTTTACATTTTGTCATTCCGGCGAAAGCCGGAATCCAGACATTACTTAAACTGGTTCCCGGCTTTCGCCGGGAAGACGACTGGAGATGAAATGATTTTAGCCGTAAATACTATTCTGAGACCGTTAATAAATGATGCGGAAAGTTTGAGTCTGGTTCCCAAGCCAGAGCTTGGGAACGAGGAACAGCCTATGATTGATGAAGTGAAAACTGAATTTCCACGCGCCGGTTTTTCAGCCGGTCCGCATCGCTCAAATTCGGAACAACGGGACGGTATTCGCCGAAGCCTTTGGTGGCCACCTGCCGGGGATTAGCGCCCCGTTCTAAAAGTGTTCTGGCAACCTGAGTGGCGCGGTCCGCCGAAAGTTCCCAGTTGGAAGGGTAGCGCAAAGAGCGGATAGGCCGGTCGTCGGTATGACCCTGCACTTCGACCGATAATTCCGGATGG
>CAYVFA010000079.1:6046-10584 GCA_964450075.1 uncultured Smithella sp. | reverse complement strand
CCATCGCCAGCGAATTTTTCTTTACTGCAAGGATCAGGGGGGTTGTTCCTTTGTTGTCAACGGCATTGACGTCAGCGCCCTTGTCAATCAGCAATTTCGCAACATCAACCGATCCACTGGAACTTGCATAGTGTAAACTGGTCAAACCATCAGCTGTATTTTTATAATGGACATCAGCTCCTTTTTGAATGAGTTGTTCTATCAATGAAAGCTTTACCTTCTTACAGCGAACGGCCAGATGCAAGGGTGAAGACCCATAGGAATCAGCTAAATTCACATTGGCCCCTTTTTTTAATAATAGTTCCGCTGCCTCAACCTTACAATTAAATAATGACCAATATAATGGGGTGGCACGCCATTGTCCTTCAGAAAGCTCATCAACGGGAGCGCCTTCATTCAGAAGCCTGTTCATCCGGACGACGTCACCGTCCCCGGCCGCTGCAGACAATTGAGTCATTTGATGACAACCGGTAAGCTGCAGTATGGCTGATAGAAACACGATGAAAGCAAATAACCTGGTGAGTTTAGACGGGGGCAGCATCATCTTTTTAACCTCTGGCTGAATTTAATTATTTTATGGACCCATTATTAACAAGCATAAGGCTTCGGCACAGCTTTTGAGTTTTCAATACGCTGCACCTGCGGATACTTTTCTACAAAAACATTATACGCAGAAGATATTCGGGCGTCATGGGGTTCGTTTTTCATAAGTAGGGTAAGCGTCTCAAATGCCTTGTCGATATGGTTTTTCTTGAGATGAATTTTATACATTCCCCAGTAGGCGTATTTGTCGTAACCCATCGTAGCGGTTTTCTCATAGCTTATTTCCGCGTTTTCCAGATCATTCATGTGCAAATAGGAATCGCCTATTCTCGTCATGGCGCTGATCCGGTTCATGCCGTATCTTAGCGCATTATTCCATGCCTGAATGGCCGCTTCATACTTTTGCAGCCCCCTGAGACAATCTGCTTTTCCATTCCATGCGTGAGAGTTTTTCGGGTCTTTAGAAAGCGCTGTATCGTAAAGTCCAATGGCTTTCTCATAAGCCCCTTTTTTTCTGTAAATATTGGCGGCCGAGGTTATGGCGACAATTGAATAATCCGTGCCGGAAATAAGTTTTTCAAAATAGAAAAGCGCTTCCGCGTCATGCCCCAGTTTTTCGCAAACATTTCCCAGACCCATCAGCGCAAACCGATCTTTAGGATGAATCTCTAAGGCCATCAGATAGTATTTTTTTGAACCCGGAAGGTCATTTTTTTTCCTGAGGGCATCTCCTACTCGGGTTATTATTTTGTAATCGGCAGCGTGGTAAGCCAGATATTTAAGCCAGGCTTCAAGAGCGCTGTCCAGATTATTCAGGCCTCGGTAGGCGTCTCCCGCACCGGCCAGGGCATAGAGATTGGTGTTTTCAATTTCAAGAGCGTGCTGATAGTAGCGCAGGGCTTCCCTGAACTGTTTAGTTTTGCATTTGAGATTCCCGAGGCCTGCAAGGGCATTCACATGATCCGAATCCCGTTTAAGAACCTCCAGATATTGAGCCTCAGCTTCAATGAACCGGCCTTCTTTCCGGAGCTTGTGGGCAACCCTTAAAAGATTCATAACTGCTTTATCGTCTTGAGTATCCGCCATAATTATTTTGATTGGAACTTCCTTTTTCAGGTAAAGGAGTATAGAAAATGAAGGCTTGTATGTCAATGAAATATCCAATATGAAATCTCCAATATGCTTGACGAGATATTGTTTTTATATTACCACTTTGGTGGTATTTACATGCCCGCTGTTTTTCAATATGAATGCAGCCGCTTTTAGCTTGGCCGCCTGATTTCATGCCGGGTTACAAGCCTTCACAAATCCTTTTCAAGGTATTGAAGATGAATGATAACAAAAAAACAAAATCGGAACTCTTGGCAGAAATATCCATGTTAAAGCAGCAGAACAAGGAACTGAAACATTTAGGGGTAAACCGCACGCGGGCGCTGGAATCCCTGCAAACTTCTGAACGTACCTATCAGACCATTTTCGAATCTACCGGAACCGGTATGCTGATCATTGAACAGGATATGACGATTTCGCTTGCCAACGAGGGATTCGTAAAATTGACCGGGCTGACGCGCGAGGAAATAGAAGGGAAGATCAAGTGGACGGAGTTTGTTGAAAAAGGTGATTTGGAAAAAATGATCGCCCAGCATAAGCTGCGGAGGATAGATCCGGACCTTGCGCCAAGAAACTATGATTTTCGATTTGTATCCAAAGACGGCACCCTCAGGGATATAAGCTTGATGGTCGATTTAGTGCCGGGCACCCAAAAAAGCGTTGCTTCTCTTATTGACATCACCGGCCGCAAACAGGCGGAGCAGGCGCTAAAGGTGAGCGAAGCGCTGCACCGACAGAAAGAGGATCGTTACCGGAATATCCTGGATCACATGGAGGAGGCCTACTACGAGGTCGATCTCAAGGGAAACCTGACGTTTTTTAATAACACAGCGGTCAAGAGTCTCGGATACACAAACGATGTGATGATGGGCCTGAACTTCCACCAATACGCGGACAGCGAAAATGCCAACAAGTTGCGCGAGACTTACAGCAGGGTTTTCCTCACCGGAGAATCCGTCAAGGGACTCGACTGGGAAATCATCAGTAAAGAGAGCGGAAAAATGCCCATCGAGAGTTCCATATCTCTGATGCGGGATGCACAGGGCACACCGATCGGGTTCAGTGGCGTTATCCGGGATATCACCGAGCGAAAGCGGGCGGAGCAGGCCCTGCGGGAGAGTGAAGCGCGTTACCGGAACATCCTCGAGAACATGGAGGAGGCCTACTACGAGGTGGATCTCAAGGGAAACCTGACGTTTTTCAATAGTGCGGCAGTCAAGAATCTCGGCTATAAAGATAATGTCATGATGGGCATGAACTTCCGCCAGTATGTGGACAAAGATTCTGAGCACAAGGTGCGCGAGGCTTACAGCAGGGTTTTTCTTACCGGAGAATCCGTCAAGGGTCTCGACTGGGCGCTCATCAGCAAAGAAAGCGGAAGAATACCCGTCGAAAGCTCCATCACCCTGATGCGCGATACACAAGGCAATCCTATCGGATTCAGAGGCGTGATTCGGGACATCACCGAGCGTAAACGCGCGGAGGAGGCCCTTCATGACAGTGAGGTAAAGTTCCGCAACCTCACCGAGACCGACCAGGATGCGATTGTCACCATCGATATGAACGGGGTGATTACTTACGCAAACCCGGCGGCTAAAGCACTGGCCGGCGGTATGACGGTCATCGGAATGGCCCTGACGGATTTCCTTCCTCCGGGCACGGCTGAACATTATGAGGAAATTCTTAAATTACGAAGCAGCGGTTTTGCAGAAAACTTGTCTTATGAATCGAAAATCATGAGGCCTCAGGATCATCATCCCCTTTACTTTGATGTCAAGTCATCCACGCTTTTTAATCGTGGCGAACCTTCCGGCGTCCTGTTTGTTGCAAGGGATGCAACGGAGCGCAAGCGGACAGAGGAGGAAATCCGCTTGATGGCCATTGTTGACACGCTGACGGGATTATTCAACAGAAGAGGTTTTATCGCCCTTGCCGAACAGCAAATCAAAACGGCCGTCCGTTCGGATCACAAGTTGTTTCTATTTTTTATCGACGTTGACGGCTTGAAGTTTATCAACGATACGTGGGGGCATGAAAAAGGCGACCAGGCGCTGAAGCGAACATCCATCATTCTGAAAAAGACCTTCAGAGAGTCCGACATCATTGCCCGACTCGGTGGAGATGAATTTGCCGCGCTTGTTCCGGACAGCCCCGAACTGCCGGACGTGATTTTGAAACGCTTACAAGGCAGGACTGATGAGGAAAATGCTGCTTCCGATACGCCCTATCACATTTCCATGAGCATTGGCGTCGCTGATTATGATCCTTCCGCACCCTGTTCAATTCATGAGTTGATGTCCCAGGCCGACCAATTGATGTATCATCAGAAGAAAGGAAAAAAACAGACGGGGCAATATCCCTGATCTTCCAGCATCAAGATACGATCGGTCATCCATCACGAGCGCCAAACATTTTGTGACTATCTGGCCTGTCGCACCGGGAGAACCCGGTACCATTTGTTGACGTCGCTGGACTGGGGATCCCAGTACCGGCGCCCATGATCGAAATTGAAGGAAGCGGCTTCAGAATTGCTCGTTTCGGAAGCCCATGGGCAGCAACAAGACAAATCGATCAAATTTGTTAAATAGATTTCATATTTCGAATAACAAGCCTGATGCTTGGGATTATTTCTATCATATAATTCCGCCAGTTCATTCGCCGTCGGCATCCGCCAGTCCGAATAGCCTCCGCCACGATAATTCTCACAATAATTTTTAGCCTCCTGCCAATTAATATCAGAACCATTGTCCTTTGCCGCCCACATCAGGCTCGTGCTCGAATCCAGAACAGTCTGATTGTTATAGGCAATGAAACGCCCGTCTCTCGCCGTCACGCGTAAAGGGACAATCGGGCGATTTTCCATCGCCAACGGTTTCTTTTCATCC
>CAYVFA010000079.1:0-5946 GCA_964450075.1 uncultured Smithella sp. | reverse complement strand
AAGACGGACGTAATGCTTTTGCTGACCTCTTTCATTCTGCTTTTATTATAATACATATCCCCGACAGAATTTGTATCATAGTAGATCCAGTCATCCGCCCATGCCTGATTCACCAACAGGAAAAACACTGCCAGGCAAATGGCCTGCTGAATATGCTTTGCGCTCATGATTTTTCCTCTAAATAAATTATATCCAACTTTCTTTTTCCTGATCAGTCAAACCTTATAAACGCATCGTTTATTCTTTTCAAACAGAAATAACAGGATCTTGATGAATTGCGGTGACCCGCATGACGGTCATCCACTGAAAGACCCATCCTGTTGATATTTTTTCGCGATTTTCAACGCCTTCCGTACTACTTTGTGCCTAAAATACAACATGACCTCTTTGGCGTTTTGTATTTCACAAATCATCTACATCTTTTTGTATTCATTGGATTATACGAACATGCAAAACAAGGCATGTCGGCCATAAATACTAGATTATAGCCAGTACTACACTATCAATAAACTAGTGAGAAACTTTCAAGGAAATATGAAATGATCGCATCAGTTTCAGATGAGAAGCAATTTGATTTCATAAACATAACAAAACTTTTGATATTAAAGGAGTTTTCATGAAAACCGCCGCACTGGAGAAGACATTCGATCAGCCCATTGACTTATCGATAGCCCGCGAAGAAAAAAAGATCAGGATGGTAAAACCTGCGCGGATTGCCGGTATTGAGAACCGAATCCTTGATCAAGGCACGATGTCCCTGTTGAAAGTCGAGCAGCACCGTGTGGAAGCTGCGGATGTTTTTCAAAACGAGAAATCATGGCAGGGTTTACAGGATTACCACAACCGGATGAAGCGTTATGAACAGGCAAATGCAATCCCCCCTTCCATTGAACAAATCAATGCCATGACCATCAAAGACGGCTATATCCCCGAAGATTTGTCCCATCAGGATATTACCGGAAGGGCCTTGCAAAGGCAGGCAAAATATATTTTTAAAGCGCCTTTCCTGAAGGCCGTCACATCCCATCCCGAATATTGCGCCCTGCCGGGATTTGAAAATGCCAAGCGGGTCATCAAGGAAACCATGGACATCCTCAATGGATTGCGGAGCGTGGGAAACCTTTTCAGGAAAAACAAGATCCAAACCATGAACGGCTCATCCGCGGAAGTGAAGGTTGCCAGTTATTGTTTCGGCAGCCTCTGGCCGGCGGGCATTAATCTTTATGGTATTTTACGTGAGCTGTATCCCGCTTTTCACGCCAGTATCACCGGACAAATTCCCGCATACGTTGCCAACCAGATGGAGGATTTGCTGGATACCCCCATGGATGCCAGCGAGGTCCGGGGCATCGGAAGGGTCAGCATCGATGGGCATGGCCGGTTTCTCGGTTTGTACCCTGTAGCCGAGGTTCCAGCAGATCAGGTAACCCGGGATGCAACCTTTGTTTCCCAGGATCAATTGGGCAGAAAAGCCATCGTGAACAGGATACTTGCGGATATTATCGGCGCCGTCAAAAAAACAGCAAACCGGCCTGTCGTGGTGATCGATTATGCCGGAGGCGTCGGCAACATGTCTGAACTGCTGCTCAAAGGGATTTATGCTCTGACGGATGAGGCCTTGAAAAAGCTGCTGCTTGATCAAGTCCATGTTGTCGTCATCGATATCGCCGAGGATCAGCTTGCGGCAGGCATCAACCGGTTTCAGCAGATGGAAAAACAATCCCGTTATGCCCGGATGTACAGCCGGATCATTTTTTTAAAGGGTGACGTCACAAAACCCCTCACGGCATCGCACATCAGCGCCATGAAGGCCAAATTTGGAGCAGCATCCGGAACGAATCCCCTTTACATCGGCATGACATCCTACACCATCGGCGCCCTGGACAATATTACGCTGGACGATGGAACAACGGTTGCCCATGCGATGGCGGATGAAATGTTCAAGCAGTGCTGGAAGATCTATGCCGTCGATTTTTCATCCCCGATGTCGCGCCTTTCGGCCTTTCTGAAAGATACGGGAAAATGGGGACAGGAATATCTGCGGATTGTTCACGGGGTTACAAAAAAGGAAGACGAGCGGGAATTCATCCCCCGGCTGGTGTCGCTGTATTTGAAAATCCGGTTTGGATTGACGATTAGGAGCATTGCCGATTTTGTCCGGTTCATGTCCATCGGATCGGCGCTGGCTTCCCACTATACAACCGTTTGGCCGGACAGTGACGGTCATAATGCCGGTTATTGTGTCGTCGCAGACGGCACATTGAAAAAGCCGGGCATCCTGAGCTTTGCTGAAAGGCTTCAAGGGCAGGGCGCCACGCTGTACTACAAATCCAAAGTCTGGTTGTTCGGCACGCTGGACCTTGGCAAAACACCGGGAGGAAATCGGGCATGGGCCTTTGTTCCCGGGTGGGTCGCCGACTTTGTCGTTGCAGAAAACAAATCCAATCCATGCTGATCGAAAGGAGATCGCTCATGTTCGCCAGTCATGAAATATCTGTGAAGAAGCAATTAGCCGGTAAACGAATTCTGATGACAGGCACCACCGGCTTTTTAGGCAAGGTGGTCCTTGAAAAAATCATTCGTGACCTGCCGGATGTCGATAAGATCATCCTGTTGATCCGGGGAAACGACCGGCATCCTGAGGCTCAGGAGCGCTTCCATCAGGAGATTGCCGTGTCCACCATCTTTGATCGGCTCAAAGATGAAAGCCCTGCGCGTTTCAGACAATTCTGCCATGATAAGATTGATTGCGTGACAGGCGAGGTCACGGAGAAATATTTCGGGCTGGGGCGGGAAGATTTTACAGCGCTTGCCGGCCGGGTCGATCTGGTCATCCATTCAGCCGCCTGCGTAGATTTCCGGGAGCAGCTTCAGCGGGCCTTAAGCATCAATACGTTGAGCCTGAACCATATGGCAGACCTGATTAAAGCAGCGGGCAACATTCCCCTGATCCATGTTTCGACCTGTTATGTGAATGGATTCAAAACAGGAGACTGTCGCGAAGAAATCGTCGTTCCCGAAGGCAAGGCATTTCATAAAAAACCGCAGGGCTTTTATGATGTTCACCCCGTCATTGCAAAACTGCAGAAAAAGATCAGCGCAGTCAGCGACAACTGCCCGCAGACGGATGAACTTGCGAGCCGCCTGACGGAGCTGGGGGCAAAAGAATCTCATCGCTATGGCTGGAACGACACATACACGTTCACCAAGTGGCTGGGTGAACAAGTCATCATGGAGGCGCTGGCGGATTCCACACTGACCATCATCCGGCCTGCCATTATTGAGAGCACCTGCCAGGAACCGGTCCCCGGATGGATTGAAGGTGTCAAGGTGGCGGATGCCATTATCCTTGCCTATGCCAGAGAGAAGACGCCTTTCTTTCCCGCGCGCGAAGCGGGTGTCATTGATATGATTCCGGCGGATCTCGTTGCGAACAGCATTATTCTGGCTGCGGCTGAAGCGCTGGCACTGCCGGGGAAACGTCGAATCTACCAGTGCTCCACCGGATCCGTCAACCCCATCACGGTAGGCCGAATGAAGCATTTGCTGCAGTCGGAGACCAATCGAAACGCTGGAGCCTATGCCCGGCTGTATCCGAAGGGCAGACCGAAAAGGGACTTCCGGATTATTAACCGGAACCTTTTTGTGATGGCCATGTCCGCCTTAAGGATGCTGGTGACCCTGTATGACGGGACCTGCAAGTTGACAGGCATGACCAACCGGTTTCGCAAAGCCACGGATTTTGTGAAGACAACCATGAAACTGGCCGTCACTTTTTCTTTTTATGCATCCCCCCGGTGCATTTTTCATAATCAAAAGCTCATGGATCTCGCGTCACGGGTGACGCCTGTGGATCGCAGCGCCTTTCCCGTTGATGCGGGGATCATTGAATGGGAGCGCTATATGGGACCGATCCACCTGTCCGGGCTGAACCGTTATGCCTTAAAGGACCGGAAGATCGTGATGGATCAGGCTGCCGAAACCATCAGGATCCCGAGTGTTCGACATATCCCTGCCGTGGATGGAAGCATGGAACGCTTGACCGTGTGAAGCATTCACCCCAATGTCATTGACTTAAGAAGCATGCTCTTTAAGTTCCCCCTTTGTAAAGGGGGATTAAGGGGGATTTTATTGGCCTTTTTAAAAATCTCCCCCAACCCCTCTTTACCAAAGAGGGGAGCTATGGCGCTTAAGTCAATGAAATTGGCATTTACCCGGCATCAGGTTTTGTTTAAGAAAGGGACAGAAGCTGTGAGCGAAGGTTCTTCTTGGTTTTGGTGAGGCCTAATTTCCGGCGGATGTTGTTGCGGTGGAATTCGACACCCCGCTCGGAAACATTAATCATGGAGGCAATTTCCTTGGATGTTTTTCCTTCCTTGACCAGACCGGCCACCTGAATCTCCGACTGGGTGAGGTCCACGAAACGGTTGGAGAAGTGGCGAAGGAAAGGGGATACGATGGTTTGGAGATTCGCCTCAAGGCTATCGGCATAAATCTTCTGCCGATCGTTCAGGTGGCAGCCCCGAAGACGTTCAAGCGAGGGGAGCAACAGGCTCCGGACATTGGCCAGAACCATTTCCTCCAGCTCATTCTTGTCCTTTTCCCGTTGTTCGAGCAGGACTTTCAGCGCGGTGTTTTTTTCCGCCAGCTGCATGGCGTTGAGCTTGAGGTCCCGCTCTTTTTGCCGCAGGTTTTTCTCGGCAAGTCTGCGTTCCTCGATTTCCCGGCGTAGTTTCTCGTTGGCCTCGGTCAGCAAAATGGTGCGGCCGGCCACCCGCTCTTCCAGCTCATCCAGGGTTTTCCTGAGATCCTCCTGCACCTGATTCTTCTCCGTGATATCGACAAAGGAGCACAAGGTGCCGACGGGCTCGCCGTCCTCACTACGGACAAGACTTGCCGACAAGTGAGCAACAATGGTTGAGCCGTCCTTCTTGCGTCCGGCCACCTCGCCGATCCAACTGCCCTTTTCCAGAACCTCGGCGAAGATTTGTTCGGCTTCTTCCTGGGAATCGGCAAAGGTCAGCACAGACAAGCCGAGAACCTCCTCCAGCTGATAGCCTCCGATCAGGTTAAGGGCGGCGGCATTTCCGTAAGTCACCCGGCCTTCAATATCCCCGAAGACGATTCCGTTGATTGACGAAGCAATGGCATGGTCTTTGAGTCGCAACTCCTCAAGCGCCTGCCTGGAACGGGTGATGTCAACGAAGGAGCACAAAGTGCAGACGGGCTCGCCGTCCTCACTACGGACAAGACTTGCCGACAAGTGAACAACAATGGTTGAGCCGTCCTTCTTCCGTCCGGCCACCTCGCCGATCCAACTGCCCTTTTCCAGGACCCATGACTCTCTAATATCTCAAAAACGGGTATCCAGTAAACACCGGTGGATTCCATCGCAACGGTGGTAACGCCGCAGGAACCTAACCACTCGGCCAGACGCTCAAGATCTCCGGTAAACGTTGCAAACTCCCGCACGGGTTGTTGTTCATCAGCCCCCTCGGGAACGGCCACAAAATGACTGCGTGAACCAATGTCAATACCGGCTGCGTTTTGGTTTATGGAACGTAAATGCTTGGGAAGCTTCATCCCTGTTTCCTTTGATACATTTTTCTGTTTCATATCTCCGATCCTCGAAATAGTATTCGGTATGACCGGAAAGGGAAGCTGTCGATGATGGCTCTCTTCTGAACGGGATAGCATAAGCTTCACCAATGTCAAATTCGCCAGCTCCCGGACCACGCTATTCACCGGGCATATAGCACCAATGTTGATACGGCCTCATCATTCCGGCTACCAAAATGGCTTTAGCCCATTATCTCAGGATCGGCAAGTTAGTCTACGACAAAGCTCCACCCCCGTGGAGTGGACCGCTATTCACCATCCACGATCCACTATTCACCATCCACGATCCACTATTCACCATCCACTATTTAATCACTTCCCAATGCC
>CAYVFA010000078.1:0-10698 GCA_964450075.1 uncultured Smithella sp. | reverse complement strand
TTGTAAACATCCTTTGATTTGCCGCGATAAACCAGATTCTTTTCCGTCATGAAATTCCCTCTCCTTGAAAGTAATAATTTCAGAAAGCTGCTTTTGATCCGCCATCCGATTGGTGAATATGCGCTACACTATTTTTGAGGGAACTTCCAGAAGAAAACACAGGCACTAAAACGCTGCGATAGCAAATAAACCAAAACCCGTTCCATCCTGCCCGGAGCCTCCAAAATCGGGGATTTGGAACCACCCGTTATCCTGCTGAACCGAAACCCTGTTAACGATTGCCGGAAAATGAAATTGTCGAAACCGGATGCCATTGAAATCATCCTAAATAACAGAAGATGCAAGTATCAGCCAACCGTTTAATAAAGTGGATTCATATCTGTGTAAACATCAGTTCCCAATAAGGCAGACAGCGAACGCGTGTTCCCTCCACCGATGTTTCATCGTTAAGATGCTTGTTGATGACATATCCTTGATCAGGTTGATAACGCTCCAGAAAACCACGGAAGGAGCGCCGGATTTCCGGCTTTTTCATGTCGCGGTACTTGACTTCGATTGGCGTCACCGCGGTTCCCTTAACAATGACAAAGTCCACCTCGGCCTTGTCTTTGGTACGCCAGTAATGAATAGACGTATCCGCCAGTGGAAAACACTCTTTCAAGAGGGCGTGGATCAAGGTCTGGAAGGCAAATCCGGCCACGTTGTCCGGCAAGGAGCCGAAGTTGCCCGCCGCAAAATTGCTAAGACCAATGTCGTGAAAATAGTAAACAGGCGCTTTGGTTATCTCTTTTCTGATATTGGTAAACCACGGCGTCACCTTCCAAAGGATGAATGTTTTTTCCAGATACCAGAGATAATTCTTGACTGTGGCCAGAGAAATACCCAGTGTGGCCGCCAGTTCGGAATAGTTGACAATTTTGCCGGATTGGCCGGCCACCATACGGACCAGATTGCTGAAAACATCGCTCTTTTCCACCCGCAGAAGGTAAACGATGTCTTTTTCCAGATAACTGCGGAAAATTTCGTTGATGACGGCCAGCTTTTCCTGATGCGTATCAGCCAGAACAACCCGCGGATAGCCGCCATACATGAGGTATTCCCGAAAGAGCTGATCCGTTTTTGAAGGCTCCGTCAGGAAAAAGTCCCGGAGTTTGTCCGTATAGCTGTAACCTGTTTTGAAATCAACGAATTCACCAAAGCTGATCGTGGAAAGCTCGAACAAACGCTTTCTGCCGGCTAGAGACTCGCTGATTTTTTCCTTAAGCTCGACACTTCCGGAACCGGAAACAATAAATTTCCAAGGAAGACGCTGATCGTAAAGTCCCTTAAGGAACAGTCCGGCATTTTCTTTACGCTGAAATTCGTCGATAAAAACCACGCCGTCGCCGTTGCCCAGTTCCAGCCGCATTTTTTGAAGAAGGGCGCCTTGCGATGATACATGATGAAAATCATCCTCAAAATCCAGGTTGAGCCAGAGTGTTTGACGACCGTCGGCCCGAAGATCTGCCTCTAGGCGCTTAAGAATGGTTGTCTTACCCGATTGTCGGGGGCCGACAAGCATGGTAATTTCCGGGTGATGAAGATGTTCAGCCAGGGACGAAAGGATTCTGCGTCGAATATATAGGTTTTCTGTATTCATAATTGCATTTTAGCACGATAATTTTTAATGTCAAGAAACAGAAAGGGCTGTTAAGCTTCTTGGATTCCGGCTCAGGGGCACTGCCGGAATGACTGTGTGGTTTTTTAGAGAAAGGTGCATGATGACGTTAGAAACCTTAATATTTCTTGACAGAAGTAGAAAATCTGAGTTAGTCCTTGGTTACGCTTATACATGATCCGGCTGGCTGTTTGTTATCGGTTTATCCAAAGGGCAACATCAAAAGCAGGCAAAATATATATTAATGAATAATGACGGGAGGTTATTTTGTATTTCTCAGACGAAACACAAAAGAAATCCAGGGAGCTTACCGAAAAATGGCAAAATGATGTTCGAGAAACGCTGAAAAGTAATCCCGATCAGAAGGAGCGCTTTGCGACCGTTTCCGATCTGGACATTAAAAGGCTCTATACACCCGAAGATTTAAAGGACATGGATTTTGCCCGGGATATTAACGTGCCGGGTGAATTCCCTTATCTGCGCGGTAACCAGGTGACGGGTTACCCTGGACGATACTGGACGTTCCGCATGTTTTCCGGCATGGGCAGCGCACAGGACACCAACGCCCGCTGGCATATGCTGCTTCGCGAAGGCCAGACGGGACTTTCCACCGCTTTCGATTTTCCCACCCTCATGGGGTATGACAGCGACTCTCCCAAATCCTTAGGCGAAGTGGGCAAGTGCGGTGTGGCCATCGACACGCTGGAAGATTTTCTGGCACTCATCGACCATATTCCACTGGATCAGGTCACCACCTCCATGACGATCAACCCCCCAGCGACCGTGTTGTGGGCGATGTACTGCGCGGCGGCCGAGATCAAAGGGGTTCCCCTGGCCAAAATCGGCGGCACGATCCAAAACGACATGCTCAAGGAATTCATCGCGCAAAAGACGTTCATGTGCCCGCCGGAACCCTCCATCAAACTCATTAGCGATACGGTGGAATTCGGCGCAAAATATGTTCCCCGCTGGAACACGATCAGCATCAGCGGTTATCACATCCGCGAAGCAGGCGCGACCGCCGTTCAGGAACTGGCCTTCACGCTCCGGGACGGCATTGAATATGTCGAAGACGTTATCCGCCGGAAAAAAATGAATGTGGATGATTTCGCGCCGCGTCTTTCTTTCTTCTTTAACTCGCATATCGATCTTTTTGAGGAAATCTGCAAACTGCGCGCGGCGCGCCGCATCTGGGCCAAAGTCATGCGCGACCGCTTCGGCGCAAAAGATCCCCGTTCGCTGTGGATGCGCTTTCACGTCCAGACCGCCGGTTGTTCCCTGACCGCGCAGCAGCCCTACAACAATGTGGTCCGGACCACGATCGAGGCGCTGGCCGCCGTTTTGGGCGGAACACAGTCGCTGCACACCAATTCACTGGATGAAGTGCTGTGTCTGCCATCGGAACAGGCAGTCGAGATCGCCTTGCGCACCCAGCAGATTCTGGCCGAGGAAACAGGCGTGATCAACACCATCGATCCACTGGCCGGTTCTTACTTTATTGAATCCCTCACGAATGAAATCGAGGAAAAAGCCTGGGAGTATATCGAAAAAATCGATGCGATGGGCGGTATGATTGCCGCGATTGAAAAAGGATTCCCCCAGATGGAAATCGCGGACGCGGCTTACAAATTCCAGCGGCAGCTGGAGTCCAAAGAAAAGATCATGGTGGGCGTTAACAAGTATGTCACCGAGGCAAAGTACGCTGTGCCGCTGGTGGAGATCGATGAGAAAACAGGCGAGGAGCAGATCAGGCGTCTTCAGGAGGTTCGCCGCAAACGCAACCATCGCGCCGTGCAACAGTCGCTAACCGACATCCGCACCGCCTGCAAAACCGGCGAAAATGTGATGCCTTATTGCATCAGCGCCGTTAAAAACCTGGCAACCCAGCAGGAGATTTGCGACGTTTACCGCGAAGTTTACGGGGAGTACAGAGACCCCGGTATCTATTAAGGAGATCTTTATGTCGGCAAGAACAATTCGAGTGATGGTGGCTAAGCCCGGTCTGGATGGTCATGATCGGGGGGCGCGCATACTGGCTCGCTGCTTCCGCGACGCCGGTTTTGAAGTCATTTACACCGGCTGTCATCAAACCCCGGAACAGGTTGTCGCCGCGGCCATTCAAGAAGACGTCGATCTCGTCGGGCTGAGCTGTCTCTCGGGCGCGCATCGCGTTTTGTTTCCCAGAGTCGTGGAGCTGCTGCGCGAAAAAAACGCTGCCGACATCACGGTCATCGGCGGCGGTATCATCCCCGAACAGGACTTCCAGATGTTGTATGACGCGGGCATCAAGGCCATTTTCACACCCGGCGCATCGCTCGACTCCATCGTGGACTGGATTCGCGCCAACATCCACAGCAGAGACTGAAAAAATAATCCGGCAATCACAAAAAATGGAAACAACTAAAAAAATATGCGAAGGCGATGTCCGTTTAGCCTCCCGGCTGATCCGGGATCTGGAAGACAAGCTCCCGCAGGCACGTCCCCGGCTTAAACAGCTTTTTGCCCATACGGGCAAATCGTTTATTATCGGCATCACCGGTTCGCCCGGCGCGGGCAAAAGCACCCTGACGGACGCGCTCATCAGCGAATTCCGCAAGCAGAAAAAAACTGTCGGCGTTCTGGCGGTTGACCCGACCAGTCCTTTCTCCGGCGGCGCCATCCTGGGCGACCGTGTCCGCATGCTTCGCCACGCGGAAGATGAGGGCGTGTTCATCCGGTCGCTGGCGTCACGCGGCGCATTGGGCGGCCTGTCCCAGGCCGCGGGCGACGCTATTCATGTCATGGAAGCCATGGGCAAAGACATCGTGATTGTCGAAACCGTCGGCATCGGCCAGCAGGAACTCGATATCATCCATCATGCGCACAGTGTCATTGTCGTCCTGGTACCCGGGATGGGCGATGAAATTCAGACGATGAAAGCCGGCATTATGGAAATTGCCGATGTTTTCGCCATTAACAAAGCCGACCGCCCCGGCGCAAAGCAACTGCAAACGGAACTGACCTCGCTTCTGAACACCTCACCGCTAGCGCCTTCCGCCTGGCGGGCGCCGATCGTGACGATCGCCAACTTGTATGAACCGGCGGGTTTTGCCGAAAAGACGGCGGAACTTGCGCAAAAAATATCGGATCATCATGCGCATCTCCTGATCAGCGGTCAACTGGCCCTGCGCATGGAAAGAAAAGCGCTCATGGAAATTTCCGACGCGCTGAAGGCCTGCCTATTGGAGCCGGTGCTGAACAAGCTGATCGCGAGCGGCGAACTGAAAAACATTGCAAAAAGAGTTAAAAACCGCGAAGCGGATCCTTATACCGAAGCGGAAGCCATCGCGCGACGCTTCCTCAAGTCAGGAGAGATAAAATGATTCCGGCAGCAAAGAAAAAAGTTAAACGTACCCGTCAAAAGAAGACAACGCCCGCACCCGCTTCGGCTGACCGGGGGCTGGTGATCGTGATTACCGGCAACGGCAAGGGCAAGACCACGTCCGCTTTCGGGCAGGCCCTGCGCGCCATCGGACAGGGCTACAAGGTCTTCATCCTGCAGTTTATGAAAGGCCGCGACTATGGAGAGTTTGTCGCCGCCGAAAAATATCTGCCGCGTTTAAAAATCATGCGCTCGGGCCTGGACAGCTTCGTCATGCGCGGGAATCCCGCTCCCGTGGACATTGCAATGGCAAAACAGGGTTTCGATTTGGCGAAAAAAGCGATTGCTTCGGGGAAATACAACATGGTCATTCTGGATGAAATCAACGTGGCGGTCGATTTCAACCTGATCCCGCTGGAAGACGTTGTCGCCTTGATTCAAAACAAGCCTCCCGCGCTGGATCTGATTCTCACGGGTCGTTACGCGGCCAAAGCCATCATCAAACTGGCCGACACGGTCAGCGAAGTCAAAGAAATCAAACATCATTATGCCGCCGGCATCAAGGACCGGGCGGGCATCGAATATTAATTCCAACACAAGGACTGATCAGCAGAATTGCTCAGATGGCGCCTGCGGTTGCCTGCACCTTTTCCTGCACTTCAGCAAGCATGGGCGCAATATCTTCTTCACTTAACGACAGGAGTTGCAGGACATCGTTTAAATCGGGGGGCTGCTCTTCGAACATGCTGAATCCAATCCTGCGGGTCAACATGTTCGCGAGATAAAGAATAATAACCATATTCCGTGAATCAGCGGAAATCGCCGGGGCTTCATGGGTGTTAACAATCTTAATCAGGATCTCATCAAACCCCCACCGCTGGAAAACCGCGCCGCCGAAACCGGCATGAACCGTCTGAATCACGGCCATGATGTCATCGAGCTTGAACTCCGGAGATTTGCCTTTCGCGGCAAGATTCAAGGTCATGGCATGCAGCAGCAGCACCTTGCCGATATCATGAGTCAACCCCAGAAGAAATATCGTGTCTTCGTCTTCTCCATTATATTTTTTAGCAATAGCCCGCGCCAGATACGCCGTTGCAATCGCGTGAAGAAAAAGCTTATCCATAACCGCCTTAACCGGCGCGCTATCCGCCTTGTAGAGCGATTTCATGGCAATCGTGGATACAATGCTTTTGGTGTCTTTGATGCCGACAAGGGTCAAGGCCTGAACAATGGATTTAACCTTGCCCTGCCCTCCGTAATGAACTGAGTTGGCCATGCTCAGAAGCCGCAGCGTCACGATCTGATCCTGTTCGATGCACACGGCGATGTCTTCAAGCGTGACATCCGGCAACCGGAGAACCTCCTGGATTTTCTGAATCAGGGCGGGAAACGCGGGCAGGTCAATTTTGCCCCTTTTAAACGCTTCGATAACATCTTTGACGGCTTTCACGATGACGTTTAGCTCCGGACGGGGGGGCGTTGCAACAGAACTGTTGTGGACTCCGGCATCTTTCTGAAACGAGTTTACCTCCCCTTTTTGAGCGCTCGACGCCGATGGACTAGCCAGCCCCAGCTTGATCAGCTTTTTGGCGAGGGTGTCGCGATCGAAGGGTTTGGCAATATAATCGTCACATCCACTCTGAATGGCTTTTAGGATCGTATCTTTGTCAGCCGACGCCGTTACCATGATCACGACCGTTCTTCTGTCTGCCGGCACTTCTTTTTGTTTCTCCATATCCCGGATTTGAAACAGAACATCCAGTCCACTCATATCGGGCATGGAAATATCAAGGGTAATCAGGTCAAAAGACTTGCCATCCTCACAAGCGGTTTTAAATGCTTCGATGGTTGCTGTTCCGTTTTCAACCGCTTCGCATTCACCATAACCGGTCAGGATCCGTTCCATAAGCTTCCGGCTGACAAGTTCGTCGTCCGCGATTAATATTTTCATTGGCCACTCCGATCAGACTGTTTTAAAATAAAATCCCTGAGGCGAAAAAAAGCCTCTTCCATGGCAGGCAGGTTGTCTTGCAAACCCTGGAGGTTTCCTGTTTTGCCAAGCTTTTCCATCATAGAGGCAACGTTTGCCAATTCATGGGCCTGGAGATTGGCGGCGCCCCCTTTGATCGCGTGGGATTCCCGGCCGACGAGCGCTGCATCTCCCTCGATCATGGCTTGCCGGATGAGGATCAGCTGCTTTTCAACATTTTGCGCAAATCCATCCATGACTTCCTGCAGAAAATCCTTGTCGTCGCCGAACTCCAGAAGTGTCGCATCATAATCCATGATGGCCCTTTCTTCAAAATCTTTATTCTGCTCCATCTCCGGAGGCGCCGGCGGATCGCCCTTAATCACCGCCGTGCGCGATGTCCACTTGTCAACGACCGCCAACAGATCCACTCTCCTGACGGGTTTGGGCAGGTAAGCATCCATTCCCGATTCCATGCATTTGTCGATATGCTCCTTGATCACATGAGCGGTCATGGCGATAATCGGAACACGCTTCGTTCCCTGAATTTGAGTTTCCAGAAGCCGGATCGCCGCGGTTGCCTCATAGCCATCCATCACGGGCATTTGAACATCCATCAGGATCAGGTCATAGGGTTTCTCTGTAAAGGCCAAGACGGCCTGTTCGCCGTTTTCCGCCAGATCGACGCTGTACCCGGCGCTGCGCAAATGGCTCATGGCGATCTGCTGGTTTGTCGGATAATCTTCCGCCAGAAGAATGGCAACCTGGCTCTTGTGTTTTTCCTTGATCGTATGCTGCGTCACCAGTTTTCCCGCCGGATCAGCAGCCGGACCGTTCAAAACATCCTCAATGGCATGGTAAAGTTCATCTCTCCGGAGGGGTTTGGTCAGGTAGCCCTGAATGCCGAGATCCCGGCAACTTTTCCCGTCGCCCCGGCTTCCGGCTGAAGTCAGCATGATGCAGCGAATCTTGCAGAGTTCTTCCCGGGAGCGAATCTGTCTGATCAGTTCAAATCCGTCCATCTCCGGCATCATATAATCCGTAATCATCAGATCGAAAGCCTCCCCGCGCTGATGCGACGCATCCAGAATTATCAGCGCTTCAGCGGCTGTTGTGGCCTCGGCGATCTGACACTCCCAGGGGTTCAGGTATTCCCGGAGAATAAAACGGTTATTGGCGTTGTCATCGACAATCAATATTTTCAACTCATGAAAAAGAACCTGACTTCCGGACTGCGACTCTTCCGGCAGGGACTGTTTTCTGAAAACAAGATCAAACCAGAAAGTTGTACCCTGCCCTTCCTGGCTTTCCAGGCTGATTTTTCCTCCCATCATTTCCACCAGCATTCGGGAAATGGTCGTTCCCAAGCCCGTTCCCCCGAATTGCCGTGTTGTCGATCCATCCGCCTGGGTAAAACTTTCGAAAATGCTGTCCTGCTTGTCTTTGGGAATGCCGATTCCCGTATCTCTGACGGAAAAACGAATCAGGACATCTTCACCCCAGTCGTCAAGTAATTCCCCCTTCAAATAGACTTCGCCGGTCGGCGTAAACTTGACGGCATTGCCAATCAGATTGACAAGAATCTGCCTGAGGCGGCCCGGATCGCCCATGAGCCGGGACGGCACATCCGTATTGAGAAAAGCGATGAACTCAATTCCCTTCTGTGTGGCTTGCAGCGAAAAACTGTCCGCCACATTATCGAAGGTGGTTTGCAGATCAAAGGGAATGGACTCGAGCCCCATTCTGCCTGCTTCAATCTTGGAAAAATCGAGAATATCATTGATCACGTCAAGAAGTGAATCCGCCTCCCGGTTGATCGTGCTCAATATCCGGTGAAGCGCTTCATCGGTATTCAGATCCAGCGCCACTTCGGTCATGCCGATGACACCGTTTAAGGGTGTTCTGATTTCATGACTCATGTTGGCCAGAAACTGGCTTTTAGCGCGAGTGGCCTCCTCCGCGGTTGCCTTCGCCTGTCGTAACGCCTCTTCATTCTTCAGCCGCTCCGTGACATCCCGGCCGACGCCTCTGAATCCGACGACCCTTCCCTGACTGTCCTTTAAAGGGTTAATGTAAGCTTCAATGTAGGCGATTTCACCATCTTTCTTGACGAATTGCCAGTCAAACCTTGCCGGTTCGCCGGTCAGAAAGATTTGATGAAAAGTTTCAAAAACTTTGGAGGCATGAATGGGACTTGTAAATTTTTGATAATCCATGCCGAGCAGTTCCTCTTCCGTATAACCGAGGATTTTGGCAACGGAAGGATTAAAGAATCGAAGGCAACCCGACAGATCCGTCTCGAAATATCCATCGTCCATGGTGACCAGGATACCCCGGTATTTCTCCTCACTCTTGCGCAGAGCATCTTCTGCATCTCTTCTTTCTTCAATATCTTTTTCCAGCTGCTTTTCCGGCCTTAAATCATGAACGATTAAAGCCAGCCCGACCATCTCACCTCTTTTGTCTTTCACCACACCAAGCGTCAGATGAACAGGAATGATTTCGCCTGAACTGCTTTTAAGATGAAATTCTCCTTCCTGATGCAACCCTGACAGATCCTGGAGTTTATCAAAGCTTTCCCGAAGGAAGTGTTCCTCGGCAAACAATGCGGCATAGTGCCTGCCGATGATGTTTTGCCCCTCCCTACAAATCAGAGCGGCGGCGCTTTTATTGACCTCGACAATTAATCCGTCGGTATCCGCCAGAACCACCATATCGGCAATGTTGGCAATGATGTTCTCTGCGGCAATATCAGCGGTAAAGCTCATCAACCGGTAGCGGGTAATCGAAAGCCAGATGCCCCCGATCCAGAAGATAATTCCCAGATAGGCCACGGCGGGGATGGTCATACCGATACTGGGAAGGATAATATTGACGGCCAAACCGAAAATCATCGTCGGAACACATGCGGCAAAAATAATCAGAGCCTGCTTGGTTTCTTTCCTGATTTTCGTCCGCATGCCCCAGCGTGCGATAAGGACCGGCCCGACCAGCATAATACTGGACATATAAGCAACATAGGCCTTGTAGAGAAACCCCTGCGGCACAATCACTTCGCTGATTCCCAGAGGCGTCATCTTAAAACCGGTTATCAGCAGAATATCGGTTAGCGCGTAATAACAGAAGATAAAGCCGGGAATAAAAAGTGCCGCTAAAAATATCTTTTTGACGCCGCTGAATTGAAGATTGCGTTTTGTAAGACTGAGGATAAAACATAAAAGCAGCGGCGGGAAAAAACACCAGCCGGGCGCCCCTACTTTGTACCAGAACCAGCGGGCAACTTCTGTCGGCGCGGTAAAAACAAAGGTATATCCGAAAGACCAGACCGTGAAGCACAGGCATAATGAGAAGAAGAAACGATTTTCCCGCGCTTTCGTGTTCAGAAGTAGAACGTGCGTGCCGAAAAACAGAAAGATTGCCGCGGCCAGAAACGATAAGACAGATAGAATATTGTTCATTTTACAAGAGGATATTCCAACGCTTTCACATTATTAAACAAGAGGCGCAAAATAATGTTTGCCACCAGCGCCTCTTGAGGCTCCCCTTAACATTTTTTTTAAGAAAGATCATCATTCATCATAACTTCAAAAAAAGCATTCGACTTGATATTCCCTTGACATGCAAAACGCATCTTAATATAGTCGCGCCATATCAACAGAAGGTTATTGCTATGAGTGAATTTTCAGCAGCCGTTTCCAATCAAACCAA
>CAYVFA010000077.1:0-10712 GCA_964450075.1 uncultured Smithella sp. | reverse complement strand
GTTTGATACAACCAATTACTGTGTGCCATATTCAATTCCTCCTGTTGATGGTCATCCGATGTTCTTTAAACTATAAAAATTTTGCCGACCGGGAGTATAAGGAAAGGGCCTGCGCGTGTCAACGCAATATTGCAAAGGGCGACCTAATATTATCTTGACTTGCCGTTACACCTTACCTATACTCGAAAAGAAAATCAAATCAGCTATATGAGTTTATTGATGAAAAGAGAAAATACCAAACCCGGCCAGGATCGGCACCAAATTTTTCTAGATAACATTCAAGATGTCTGTGCAGAAATTAATCTAGACGGGAAATGCACCTTCTGTAATGAGGCCACCTGTCAAATACTGGGATATTCCCGCGAAGAGTATATGAATCTCAGGCATCGCCAGAGATACGCGACGAAAAACGAAGCGGATAAAGTTCTTGAAATCTTTAAAGAAGTTTACCATACAGGCGTTCCCGCAAAGCTCTTTGAGTCGGACCTGCGCCGAAAAGACGGATCCGTCATCACCATGGAAATGATGGTTTCGCCTATCTTAAACGACCGGGAAGAGGTTGCCGGTTTTCGGGGCGTGGGCCGGGACATCACGGCCCGAAAAAAAGGCCAGGAGGCTCTGCGGCAAAGTGAGGAAAGATACCGGACCATTATTGAAAGTATGCAGGACGCTTATTTTGAATGCGATCTGTCCGGGAAATTCATGTTTGCCAACAAAACAGCCAGCGATATGATCGGTTATACACTGGACGAATTACTGCAACTTGATTACCGCGCATTCACAAAGCCTGAAACATCAAAAAAAGTAAAAGAAGCTTTTCAACATACTTTTGAAACCGGCATTCCCTGCACTTTGTTTGACTACGAAATTGTTCTGAAAGATAACACCACGCGCGTTCATCAGCTCAATGTCGGACTGATGCGGGATACAAACGGCCATCCCATCGGCTTTCGAGTTGTTTCCCGGGATATCACCGAAAAAAAGCAAGCGGAAGAAGCTTTGCGACACAGCGAGGAAAGAATCCGGTTGCTCTTTAATAATATCCCCGTCCCCACGGTTGTCTGGAAAGGACACAAAAACAATTTAATCCTGCTGGAATACAACGACGCGGCGCTGCGATATACAGGCGGTAAAATTCTCGGACTCGTCGGCAAAACCGTTGCGGAATGCAACCCGAAAGCATCTGATATTGTTTCGGATATGCAGCAATGTTTTGGTTTACAGACCCAGATCGAAAAAAGTTTCTGGTTTACTGACGGGCACGCAGACGAAAAAAAATATGTAACGATAAAATATGCTTTTGCGCCGCCGGATAACGTCATCATGCACATCAACGACATGACCGCGCAAAAGAAAGCGGAAGAAAAACTCAAGCACATCAGTATTCACGACGCCTTGACCGGTCTTTACAACCGCTTTTATTCGGACGCAGAAATCGGCCGCATTAAGTCCGGCCGCCTTCGTCCCGTCAGTTTTATTGTCATGGATCTGAACAACCTGAAGCTTGTTAACGACGAAGACGGGCACGCCGCAGGTGATCTCTACATCAAAAACACAGCCGGTCTGCTCAAGCAGGCTTTCCGGCCGGAAGATATGATCGCCAGAATCGGCGGTGATGAATTTATTGTTATACTCCCGGGGGTTGACGAAGAAACCTGCGCTCAGGCGCTTGCACGCCTGAGGAACAACGTGGAGCAATTCAACCAAAGCGCCCCCCGGCCGATCAGTCTGGCCGCCGGTTTTTCCACCGCCCGTTCCGGTGACGATATCGACGCGTTGATCGCTAAGGCCGACCGCCGCATGTATCAGGAAAAAGCCAGAATGAAAGCCGTTGCCGGAAACATTGGATCACCATGATTATCGTGAGGCCATGATGCTTTCGACCATCGCGGCGGCATCGCGCACACAGGGACGGCAAACTAAATTAAAACATTCGTTGTCTTTATAAAATTCCTGTCCCGCAGGCGTGGCCAGATCACAGCCGCTTAACAATTCCCGGCAAAGGCAGGAACCGTGTTTGGCGGAAAACCGGCTCATGAATTCACGGATTTTTACATACGTCAAATCCGTTTCGGTGCGGCTGTCATTCTTTCCCCTGCCGAATTTTAGACCAAGCGCCATGATCCCGCCCGATACGGCGCCGCAGATTTCACCCTGACGCCCCATCCCGCCCCCGAAACCGCACGAAAGCTTTAAGGCTGAATCCGCATCCAGCCCCAACCCATCACAGAAAGAAAATAAAACGGACTGTGAACAATTATAACCTTCCATAAATTTTGCTTCAGCCATTTCCGAACGTGTTTTCATGATTCATCCTTTCCTCTGGATTGCATTTTGCATGCACCACACCTGATTTAAATACCATTTTTACACCAATATTCAATAACTAATCCCACACTCCATACTGCTTACCTATTATCCCTTACCCATGCCCATGGTTCATTCCTGGATTGCCCGGTCAAGCCAGGCAATGACAAATTAGTGATTATCCACCATCCACTCCTCATCACCCCTGCGCCGTCTTTCTGCTTGACAAACTCGATTATA
Source organism: uncultured Smithella sp. (assembly GCA_964450075.1). Taxonomy (GTDB): domain Bacteria; phylum Desulfobacterota; class Syntrophia; order Syntrophales; family Smithellaceae; genus UBA8904. Next base: position 8,165 of record CAYVFA010000077.1, on the reverse strand, counting down.
GTTGTATTATACAACCAATATGAAAAAGACTTTACTGAATCATGACGAGTTCATAAACATGTTCATCGGACTTTCCCAGGCGGCGCGCTGCTGCAGGCAGGATACCGCTTTTTGCGAGGGCGTTACTTTTCATCAGTTTGTCATTCTGGACGCCGTGGTAAAAAAAAGGGGGCTGAATATTTCCGACTTGCACAGAATCCTGTCCGTGGAAAAAAGCACAACAACAAGGCTGGTGAATCCTCTGATTCAAAAAGGACTTTTAACCAAAGAGAAATCAAGCCTCGATTCCAGAGCCTTTGTGCTTACCCTGACGAAGGATGGCAGCATCGTTCACCGTAATGTGCACACCTGTCTTGATGATTTTTTCAATAAAGTAGCGGGGAATCTCCCGGTCGGCAGGAAAAATGAAGTCTTACAGACTGTGCAAATATTTATCGATGCGATAAAAAACGCAGCCGGTGCCTGTGGTTGTTGTAAATAATAGTGAGGATGGCATATGGAAGAAAAAAAACAATGTGGTGCCCCGGGAGACAAATTTAATTTCCCGATCATTTCAGAACAAAAACTAAGCTGCAGCTGCGGGGCTGATACATCCACAGACACGGTGAGCACACCTCCCAGAATGGATCAGGCCTTTGTAACCGGATCGGTTGCCACACCCGCCGGCGCTATCCCGAAGGTAGCATCAGTATTAACAAACCGGGACCACTGGGGAACCATCAAGTCCCGCTGGGGGGTGGGTAGAATGAACTACGCCATCGATCCCGGGATTTATGCACTGGGCAACCCGGATGCTTCATCACCGGTTCTGGTCACCGCCAACTATAAAATGAGCTTCGACTACCTCAGGCGGGCATTACCCGATCGTAACGTGTGGATTCTGGTTCTAGATACGAAAGGCATCAACGTCTGGTGCGCGGCAGGCAAAGGCACTTTCGGTACGGAGGAACTCCTCCTTAGAATGGAGACGAGCGGCCTCAAGAAAATTGTCAACCACAGACAAATCATTCTTCCGCAACTGGGAGCACCCGGCGTGTCAGCGCATGCGGTCAAACAGCGATCCGGTTTCAAAGTCCATTACGGGCCGGTTCGCGCTGTCGATTTGCCCGCTTACTTAGACGGCGGCATGAAAAAAACGGATCAGATGAGGAAAATAACCTTTCCCCTGAGGGAACGCGCTGTCCTGATTCCCATTGAGCTTCTGTCAGCGGCACGGGCTTTTTTTATGCTGTCACTTGGTCTTTTAGTCCTCGCCGGCCTCTTGGGGCCCAGCAACTTTCTTTTCAATGTCGTCCACATCGGCTTGTTTGCCGTGGCGGCGCTCTTCCTCGCTGTTGTGGGCGGTGCGGTCATCAATCCCCTGCTTTTGCCCTGGCTGCCGGGACGCGCCTTCTCGATCAAGGGATTATTCATCGGAGGGGTCATCGCCCTCGGCCTGATATTGCTGTCCGGCGCCGATTTACAATCGCCAGCGGGCGGGCTCACCGCTTTGTCGTGGCTGCTGATTATCCCTGCCGTCGCCGCTTATCTGGCCATGAATTTTACGGGCTGCTCGACTTACACATCGCTCTCCGGCGTTAAAAAAGAAATGCGGTTTGCTTTACCACTGGAAATCACGGCGGGCCTTCTTGGGCTGGCCGTATGGATGGCATCACTGGTTGTCGCATAGGAGAAAATATGGAACGGATGACATACTTAAAAAACGTCGCAACCCTTGAAATGAATACGCAAAAATGTACCGGCTGCGGCATGTGCCTGGAGGTCTGCCCGCACAAAGTGTTTCAAATGAATGAAAAAAAAGCGCTAATTATTGATCGTGATGCCTGCATGGAATGCGGTGCCTGCAGCCGAAACTGCCCGGTGGAAGCCATCCGTGTTCAATCCGGCGTCGGTTGCGCGGCGGCCGTCATCAACAGCATGCTGGGACGAAACGGCGGCGAATGCTGCTGCGGACCGCAAGCAAAGGAAGCAGGCCCCGGCAGAAACTATGGCTGTTGCCCCTGAGTACGCGCGAAGTCTCATCTATTTAATATTGTTTACTTTATCTTTTGAGCGCTTGACTTTGGCCGGGCTATCTTGTAAAAGTGTCGCGGTCTTCTCAAATGACCTCAATGAATTATGGACATCGGACGTGGGAAACATTTACACAGAATTACCTTCCATAGCAATCATTGGGTATCTATGTGCCTTTTCATCTCACATTTCACAGAAAAAATCATTCCCGCCACCATGGGGGTAAAGGAGGAAATATATTATGGTAAAAAGTAGCACGCAGGACAACAGGTTGCCGGTACTCGGCATCAACAGTTTAGGACGGATCGGCAAACTGACGCTCTGGCATCACGTTGGCAGGAAGTATTTCAAGGAGATCGTCGTTAATCAGGGCCGCGATGTGGGAATGGGAATGGAAACCATTGCCCGGTTGATTGAAACGGATGCCACTTACGGGTTGCTCCATCGGTTTCTCTATGGCTATAAAGCACAGCCCTGTGTACAAATTACGGACGACCAAAACGGCAAAATGCTCATCGACGGCATACCAGTAACGATTCTCCGTGAGCAGAGAAACCCCCTCAACATTCCCTGGCGTCAATATGGCGCGGATATTGTTGTGGATTGCAGCGGCAATTTCAAAGATCCGACGGCTCCCGTTGACGACAAGAAAGGATCGATCCGCGGTCACTTAAACGGCGGCGCCAAAGTGGTTGTCCATTCCGCGCCGTTCAAGATCAAAAACAAGGCCGCATCGACGCCGGATGATACCACCACGCTGATTTACGGGATCAACCACACGGCGTTTAATCCCAAAAAGCACATCCTGGTTTCCGCCGCGTCTTGCACCACAACAGGGCTTGCACACATGGTCAAGCCGCTTTTGGATCACGAAGACACCAGCACTATTCTCACGGCGTCCATGTCCACAATCCATGCCGTTACCAACACACAGAGTGTTCTGGATAAACTGCCCAAAACCGGCGAAAAAGACATCCGCAAGACGCGCAGCATCCTGAACAATATCATCCTGACATCGACCGGCGCAGCAAAAGCACTGATGGAGGTTATTCCGGAAGTTAAGAACATCGGGTTCATGGGCGATTCCATCCGTGTGCCGACCAACACCCTTTCGCTCATCATCCTGAACGCAACGTTTCAGGCGCGCAACAGCAAAACAGGGGAAGCGGCCAATATTGACACGAAGAAGCTCAATGACATTTACCGCAATGTTGCCCAGAACAATCCGCTGGTCCGCTTCACCATGCAGCAGAACGTTTCGACCGATCTGATCGGCGAAGACGCGGCAGTCATTATTGAAGGCCAGTTCAATCACACCCGCACGGCTTTCATTCCGGTGGATCTGTCTCACATTCCAAATCTGCCGGCGGGTCTTCTGGAAAACATCGGCGAAAAAATGCTGAAAGTTCCGGTCGTCCATGCCAAAATTTTCGGCTGGTATGACAATGAATACGGCAGCTACACCAACCGGCTGGGTGATTTAACCGTTTATATTCACAAGAACATTCAGTAAATCACAAGATCGTTAAGACGGACAGCCCTCGTTTTTCCCTTACAAAAAACGGGGGCTGTCTATTTGGAAGACGGTCACCGGGATCAACAGTTGCTTTTATATTCGCGCAAATTGGTATATGGTGCATCCATAAAGCAGCCAGGGCCACTAACCCGGGAATTTAAGCTCCAGAAAGGTGATTGATCGTGTCTTCTGAACTGGAACAACTTAAAAACGCTCAAGCAAACCTTCAGGAACAGTTAAACAAAACGGTCATCGAAAATAAGCATCTGCGGATCCAATTCGGTTCAACCACCAAGCAAGTTCATGAGCTCAATAAGTTCATCGAGCTGATGCTGAATCTGTCGCCTTTCGGCATCTGCATTATCCAGCAAAACAGTCTGATCTTTACCAATAAAGCCTTCTGTGAAATATTCGGCTTCACGCCAAGAGAATTAAGAAAGATGAATCCCCTGAACATTGTTTTTGAAGAAGACCGGGATCATGTGCAAAAAAGCTTTCAGGCCATGCTGACCGATCAGACCGAATCCTTCTTCATGTTTCGTGTGATGACGAAGCAGGAAACCATCAAGTGGATTCTGGGTTCCGTCGCTACCGTTCACATGAATGATAAGCAGGCCATCCTGGGCAATTTTGTCGATCTGACTGAAGGACGGGTCATGCAGCTGGCCTATAATGATCCTTTGACCGGATTGCCGAACAGAAAACTGATGATGGATCGTCTGGAACAGGCCATTGTCTCGGCCAAACGAAGAAGCACTCCCCTGGCGCTGCTGTTTGTTGATCTGGATGAATTCAAAGAAGTCAATGATGCCTATGGTCATAAAACCGGAGATCAACTGCTGATTGAAATTGCCAATAAACTCAAAGATTTTGTCCGGCGGGAAAACGATACCATCGCCCGGATCGGCGGCGATGAATTTTTAATCCTCTTAACGGATATCTCACAAAGAAGTCATATTGAGAGCGTGATTGAGCTTCTTTTTTCAAAATTTAAAGAACCATTATCCATCGGTTCACCACCCGTAAAGGTCAAAGTTAAATTCAGTGTCGGCATTGCGCTCTTTCCGGAACATGGCGACAATCCAGATTTGTTAATCCATAACGCCGATCTCGCCATGTACAAAGTAAAGAAAAAGCGCAAAAAAAATAATTTTTGTTTTTTCGAACCCTGAATACTTAGAGGGTGATGGAATAATACTTATCCGTCTCCCGCTCATGCTTTCCCAGGTAGAGCGTGCCGCTCCACCCGTCAATACAGATAAAATCTCCCGTCTTGATGGTATGGCCTTCCAGCGCGGCATAACCGTCTGCCTCATAAACTTTCAATTTACTTAAACCCACCACGCCGACTTTGCCGAGCTGCGGAATCGTCACGGCGGCATGAGAGGTTGCACCGCCTTTGGCCGTCAGAAGCCCCTCCACTTGTAAAAGGACGCCAACATCGTCGGGAACCGTATCAGGACGAACAAGAATCAGAGAAGTTTTGGGTTCCGCCTTGCGGAAATGTTTAATGTCGCCTTCGGAATACACAGCCCGGCCGCAAAGCGCGCCGCCGCTTACGCCGATCCCCGTACCCAGCATGGACGCCTGCAAGGAGGCTGTGTCTTTAAAACGTCGCAGACTTTTTGTTTTAGTTTGATCCATATCGCGCGTTTGCAATAAAAACAGCTGATCTTTCTTTGGCCCTTCAAAGGTAAACTCAATTTCCTGATGATTCAGACCTTTCTCATAAATCATAATTTCCGCTATTTTGACCAACTCGGCATAAATGGCGGGAAACGTGGCTTCCAGAGAAATGCCCGTATTGCGATGTTCGGCAATCCTCTGACGCTCCGAAACAGGAAAGGTTTCCACCAGACCGGAAACAATATCATCCCCCTGAACACCGAAGATAAAATCACCATAAAGTGTGACATCGGATGAAACGCTTTTGGGGTCGCGCGTAAAGATCACGCCCGAGCCGGAACGTTCATGAAAATTACCAAAAACCATCGCCTGCACGATGACAGCGGTTCCCCATTCATCGGACAGATGCATCTGATGACGATAAATTTTGGCCTGCTCCGAATACCAGGAATCAAAAACATGCAAAATCGCGTGACGCAGCTGCCGCATCGGATCATCCGCCAGCGGAATGCCACTGTCGAGAATGCCCTTTTTATAAGCCAGCGCGATGGTTTTCATTAGGTCGGGTGAAAATTGAATCTTTCTTTCCACGCCGTGTTTTTGCTTGAAGCCATCCATAATCGCATCAAAGAAATCGCGGCTCAGTCCCTGGAACATACCCCAGGTCTGCAGAAAACGGCGGTAGGAATCCCAGGCCGCCCATTGAAAATCTTTTTTCGCGCCCAGACTTTCCGCAATCGATCCATTGATGCCCACATTTAAAAAAGAGCGCATCATCCCGGGCAGAGAAACCGTCGCGCCGCTGCGAACCGATAAAAGCAGAGGATTATTGCGGTCTCCGAATTTTCGGCCGGTCCTCTTTTCCAGCGCCCTGATTTCCTTGTTGACGCGCGCCGCCAGATCGCTGAAAATATACTTGTAACCATAGACAGCGTCATAACCCCGGAATACTTCCGTGGTAATGATAAAGCCTGGCGGCACCGGGAAACCGAAAGAGACCATCCTTTTGAGAAAATAACCTTTGTTCCCCAGAAGGATCTGATTGTCGAGACTTGTGCTTTTACCATAAATGGAAGAAACGGCCAGCTCCGGATTATAATCCATCAACAGATTGAGAATTCTTTTGTTGTCCTTGAATTTTTCCAGCTCCGCGTTGAGCGTTTTGATGACGGCGTGAACAAAATTATCCAGTACCTGCAGTCCGAAAGCGGAGGAGATCATGCCCCGGATGAAATTTTCCGATTGCTGATAGACCAGCTCATCGGGTTTGCATGGTTCAACTGCCTCGTCCGGCTGATCAGGATGCGGCTTGATTTGACGGACGATGATCGGCAAATTTACGCTGTGCGTGTCGATATAATAATCACGGATGACATCCTGAATGCTTTTGGAGATAAACCGGAAGATATCGATGTATTGATCGACGGAAAACTGTTTAATGGGCAGCGCGCTTGTAATATATTTTACTTTGGCCACCAGCCCTTCGGTGGAAATCCCTTCGAGTTCCAGCGCGGCCAGATAGTGCCACAGATAGGTATGAATCTTGATGATGGTGCGCTTGGTGATGAATTTCAGATTCAGCGATTTAATCAGTTCTTCAAACAGCATGCCGCCCAGGGCTTCCAGACGGAGCGTAAGTCCCAGGGCATCGAATTTCTCCTCATGATAGGTGCCGTACATGGATGGAATGCCCGCGGCAATATGCCGCTTATGATAAATATTTTCAAACGACTGGGTTTTCTTTCCGGAAAGAATTCTGGCCTTCAGAAGCGATAGAAACTTCAGAATAACCGTCAGGCTCCGGTAATAGTTTTTGCCCGCCAGCGCCCGTTTTAAAGACAGGAGGTCCTGATGGGCAAAAGCATTGACAGCCTCCAGATCTTTAAGCAAATCAAAATACTGCGGATAATATTTTTTATGGATCAACTGATAAATACGAATCATCAGCGACACCCGCTCCTGATCCACTTCAGAAATATCCCTGACCTGCTGAATCTCCCTCGCTATTTTGGGCTTTTCCCATTCCAGAAACTTGCGGGGATTCTTGTTCACTTTTGTCAGCAGGTGGACAAACGCGTGATGCATCCCGTCAAAATATTTACCGGAGTTCATGACCTGATCAAACACTTCATCCGGAATATGCTTGCGCAGGTATTGCTTGTCTCCGGAATTCCAGTAGCGGAAAATATCTTCGGTAAACTCAACCAGCAGGCTGTTGCTCTCCACATGGGATTGCTTACGGAAAAAATCCACCAGGCGATCATTGCGAAACGACAGTTCATCCACACGGGTGGTGATGTCCCGAAGCTCACCTTCCGCCCCGATTTCGCTGAAATACACGGGGAAGAGGCGCAAGAGCTGCTTGATCAGATTATAGGCCGGCGTGATATCCGCATTGAGCAGTTTGGAAATTTCACGATGGATTAGATCGGTATCGCGAATAAAAATCCCGCCGATCTTTAAATTAATAATCAGCGCGGAAATTAATTTTTTCGTCCAGCGCGGCTTCATGGCGATAATTTCCAGCCAAGCGCGAATGGTTCGAATATGTTCCGGATTGACCTGTACCTGCCAGTCGGCGGTTGAGCCCTGAATTTCCGGATACTCAAAGCCGTAGGCAATCAGTTCATCCATGAATGTTTCCACCAGCGGGTGCGCGTTTTGCTCGAAAACCTCCTTGGCCGCCGTCACAATACAGTCAATGCTCGCACCGCGGAATTCGTTTCGCGACGTGTTTTTTTTCAGAAAACCGAAAATCCTGCGCACAAAATCATCCAGATTTTCCTTTTTTTCCTCCTGAAAAACCAGTTTCAGTGAATAATTGATTTCCCGCATGGCGCTGACATGGATATCCCTCAAGCCCGGAGCAGACATGACGCCAAAGAGGAAATCCAGTTTAACCAGGTGACGGTTATGATAGGCTTCGGATTTTTCCAGCTGGTCTGCCACATGCAGATAGCCGTCAATGATCTGGAAATAATCCGGCAGGGAAAGAAATTCCCCGATACGC
>CAYVFA010000076.1:0-10713 GCA_964450075.1 uncultured Smithella sp. | reverse complement strand
TGCAGGCCGCGGCTTTCTTTTCTGGCCAGAGCGCTCTGCACGATCAGTTTGGCCACGGTTGTAATATTGCGAAGTTCGATTAAGTCTTTTGTGACTTTGTAATTCCAGTAATATTCATGGATTTCCCGCTGAATCATCTCAATTCGGCGTAAGGCGCGCGCCAGTCGTTTGTCTGAGCGGACAATGCCCACATAATTCCACATGCACCTGCGGATTTCATCCCAGTTGTTGGTGACAACAATGCTGTCGTCGCTTTCGGATGTGTCACCTGCGTCCCAGGGAAGAATCGTCAAATGGCTGAGTTCGGTTTGCCGGAAGGACTTTGCGATTTTTGTATAAACCCGGTGAGAGTAAACCAGGGCTTCAAGAAGAGAATTGCTGGCCAATCGATTAGCGCCGTGCAGACCGGTACACGATACTTCGCCGCAGGCAAACAGATTGTCGATGGATGTCTTGCCAAAATGATCGACGGCGACACCGCCGCAAATGTAATGGGCGGCAGGCGCAATGGGAATAGGCTGCACAGCCATGTCAATGCCATATTCCAGACATTTATGATAGATATTGGGAAAACGGTCCATCAGAAAATCGCGGCTGTGATGCGTGATGTCCAGGAGGACATATTCGTCGCCGGACTGTTTTATTTCATTGTCGATGGCCTTGGCCACGACATCACGCGGCGCCAGGCTTTTCATGGGGTGATATTTCTCCATGAAGGTTTCGCCGTTTTTCAATTTAAGAATTCCCCCTTCGCCGCGGACGGCTTCGCTGATGAGAAACGCCTTGGCTTCTGGATGGAAAAGGCAGGTGGGATGAAACTGGATGAATTCCATGTTGGCGACTTTCGCGCCGGCGCGGTAGGCCATCGCAATGCCGTCGCCTGTTGCAATGTCCGGATTGGTGGTAATCAGATAAACCTTGCCCGCGCCGCCGGTGGACAGGATCGTATATTTGGCCCGGTAGGTATGGATTTCACCGTGGTTGATGTCCAGAACGTAGGCACCCAGGCAATTGATGGTTTGGCCGTCGGCGTCTTTTTGAATGATGAGATCAATTCCGATATGATTTTCGTAAATCTGGACATTCGTGAGGGCGGCAACTTTTTCGTGAAGGGCCCGCTCGATTTCACGACCGGTCAGATCTTTGGCGTGCAATACGCGCCGGCGATGGTGACCACCCTCCTGACCTAAGTCATAGGGATGTTGTGGATCTTCCGATTTTGTGAAATTGACGCCCCACTCAATCAATTCCTGAATCCGGGGAGGCGCTTCCCGAACGACAAACTCGACAACCTCTTGATTGCAGAGTCCCGCACCGCAGTCCAGCGTATCGCCGATGTGTTCTTCAAAACTGTCTGTTTTGTCCGTTACCGCGGCAATCCCGCCCTGAGCGTAATTGGTGTTGGATTCCGATTTTTCTTTTTTGGTAACAATGGCCACCGAGCCCAGCTGCGCTACTTTGATGGCCAAGCTTAAACCCGCAATGCCGCTGCCGATAATTAAAAAATCTGTTTTTATTTCCATGAAAGTGATCCTGATGATTAAATGCCGGTAAAAGTTTGTTTACAAATACTGCGCGCTTTTATATAAGCCTTTTGAACTATTTGTAAAGAAAATTATAAAGAAGGATTGAAATTTGTTAGTTTTAGGAATCGAATCATCGTGCGATGAAACGGCGGCGGCGGTTGTCAGAGATGGCAAATTGCTTTCCAACGTCATTGCCTCGCAAATCAAGGATCACAGCGCCTACGGAGGCGTGGTGCCGGAAATTGCGTCGCGTAAGCATATTGAAGCCATTTCTCCCGTGATTAATCAGGCGATGGCGGATGCGGGTCTGACATTGAAGAACATGGATGGCATCGCCGTAACACGCGGGCCGGGCTTGATCGGCTCACTGCTGGTCGGTTTATCAGCCGCCAAGGCGCTTGCTTATGGTCTTAACATTCCTTTTGTCGGTGTTAATCATCTGGAAGGGCACATTATGGCTTCCTTTCTGTTAGAAAAAAAGCCAACATTTCCTTTTGCCGCTCTTGTTGTTTCCGGGGGGCACACCAATGTGTATCTGGTAACCGATTACCACAAGTTTCAGTTGCTGGGACAGACACGCGACGACGCCGCGGGCGAGGCTTTTGATAAGGCAGCCAAACTGCTTGACCTCGGCTATCCCGGGGGCGTGGTGATTGACAAAATGGCCAAAGCGGGCAATCCCGGTGCGTTTGACTTTCCCCGGGCCATGAAGGATTCGCTTGATTTCAGCTTCAGCGGCTTGAAAACATCTCTTTTAACCCTGTTCAAAAAATGCGGGGGCAGGATCAGCTCCGAAGAAATGCCGGATATTGTTGCCAGTTATCAGGAAGCCATCATCGATGTGCTGGTTGATAAAACGCTCAGGGCGGCCGGTGAGAATAATGTCACGCAAGTGGTTGTCTGCGGAGGTGTGGCGGCCAACAGCCGCCTGCGGCAAAGATTTGCCGACGCTACAAACAAGGCCGGTATGGAATTGTTTATTCCGCCGATGATTTTATGTACGGATAACGCAGCCATGATTGCGGTGCTGGGTGATATTATGTTGACAAACGGCTACCGTGATTCGCTGGATTTAAATGCCGTTTCGCGCTGGCCGCTGGTGGAAAGATCACTATGACCACACCGGGAGAAATTCTTCAAAAGTACAATATTCGACCCAGTAGAAAGCTAAGCCAGTCCTTCCTGATGGACACCAACACGATTCATAAAATTGCCGGAGCCTGTCGCTTATCTTCTGACGATGTTGTTGTGGAAATCGGTGCGGGTATTGGTGTGATGACCAAAGACATCGCGCAGGTTGCCAAGCGGGTTATTGCGGTTGAAATTGACCCCAAATTGATAGAAATCCTTCAGGATCAGTTGGCGGGATTTAATCATGTGGAAATCTATTGCGGTGATATATTAAATTTTGATTTCGCTTTAAAATCAAATCAATATAATAATAAACTTAAAGTAGTTGGTAATATTCCATACAACATCTCCAGCCCGGTTATTTTTCGTTTATTGTCTTATCGGTCCGTGATCAGCCAATTTACGTTAATGCTGCAAAAGGAAGTGGTCGAAAGGCTGGTTTCTCCACCCGGCAATAAACACTACGGAGTGCCTTCGGTTTTGCTCCAGATGCATGCGGATGTGGAAAGGCTCTTTGATGTGTCGGCAACCTGTTTCTATCCCGTGCCGAAAGTGGCGTCTTCCATTATCAGCGGTGTATTTCGTGAAAAACCACGAGTTGATTTGACCGATGAATTGTTTTTCAGCCGTTTGGTAAAAGCCTCATTTGCCCAGCGTCGCAAAATGCTGACCAATAATCTGAAAACCGCAAAATTCCTGGAAGAAATCTCTGAAGCCGATATCATCACCGCTCTCTATGATGCCGGTATCGACGGCAAAAGAAGGGGAGAAACCTTGTCGGTTGAGGAATTTGGAAATTTAAGCAACCTTCTGAAACATTTCTTGACTAAGACTCAGTAAAATAATAATGATCTCCGCATATTAATCAATTGGATAAACATGAAAAACAAGTATTTATATATTGAAACCTTCGGCTGTCAGATGAATGTGCATGACTCAGAGCAAATGGCAGTATTGCTTAAAGATATTGGGTATAAGCTGACTGACGATTCCCATAGAGCGGATTTAATCCTGATCAACACCTGTTCGATCAGGGCAAAAGCGGAGCAGAAGGCTTTCAGCGAGCTGGGGCGTCTGATGTTGTTGAAAGAGGAAAATCCTGATCTGATCATCGGCTTTGGCGGTTGTCTGGCGCAGCATCTGGGTAAGAAGGTGCATAGCCGTGTGCAGAATGTTGATCTGGTTTTTGGCACACATAATATTCATCGGTTGCCGGAAATGGTTGCCGCAATACAGAAAGGCCGCAAGAAAATCACGCAAACGGATTTTTCTTCAAAGATTACGTCCCTCAACGTCTTTGCTCCGCCACCCGAGGGATCACTTTGCGCATTTGTTTCCATTATGCAGGGCTGCGATAACTATTGTGCTTATTGCGTGGTGCCGTATCTTCGCGGTCCGGAAATGAGCCGGACACCAGAGGATATTGTCGATGAAATACAAAAGCTGACCAAGCGCGGCGTTAAAGAAGTGACGCTTCTGGGGCAGAATGTAAATTCTTACGGGAAAAAGGCGTCGCATGGCTGCAATTTTGTTGAATTACTTAAAAGAATAAGTAAAATCAATGGTATTGAAAGAATTCGTTTCACGACATCGCATCCGAAGGATCTATCCGACGAACTGATGGACTGCTTTGCCAGCGTGCCTGAATTATGCGAGCATATTCATCTGCCGGTTCAGTCCGGATCCAATCGAATTTTGAAGTTGATGAATAGGGGTTATTCAATTGAAGAGTATGTCAAAAAAGTAGAACGCTTACGAGCTATCTGTCCACAAATCAGTATTACCTCCGACATCATTGTCGGCTTTCCGGGAGAAACGCAAAAAGATTATCAAGAAACCATTGACATGATGGAAAAAATCAGGTTTGATCTCCTTTTTTCGTTCAAATATTCTGAGCGTAAAGGAACGGCTGCTCAGAAACTTCAGGACACAGTGCCGGAACATGAAAAAAGACGTCGGCTGAAGGAATTACAGGCCCTGCAGGATCAGCACACGCAGGAAAAGAACTCGGCCCTGGAAGGCAGCCTGCAAGAAGTGCTGGTAGAAGGCAGAAGCAGAAATTCTGAACAAGATATGATGGGACGGGCGCGTTCCTGGAAAATCGTGAATTTTAAAGGCGATTCGGAGTTAATCGGGAAGCGGGTGAATGTGGAAATTACACGCGGGTATCTGCATTCACTGCGGGGAAAAATGATTAATCGTTAAGGAGGTTGGGGATGCTGCTGGAGATGAAGGTATCAGGTTTAACCATTGATCCGATCACCAATACACCCATTGTCATCTTGAAAGACATGCAGGAAAACAAGGCCATTCCCATCTGGATTGGTTTATTTGAAGCCAGCGCCATTGCCACGGAACTGGAGCATGTTGTCTTTTCCCGACCGATGACCCATGATTTGTTGTACGAATGCGTCAAAGCGCTTCATGTTGCGGTCAATCGGATTGAGATTGTCGATATCCGCAACAACACGTTTTTTGCCACGATCTATTTAACAAGAGAGGGGCAAACCTATGCGATTGATGCACGGCCCAGCGATGCCATTGCCCTGGCTTTGCGCGCACAGGCCTCGATTTTTGTGGAAGAAAACGTGCTGGAGAAGTCCCGTAATATTGATTTTGGTGTGAAGCTGACCGATATTGATAAATTTAAGGAAGACAAAATAAAAGAATTTCTGGAAAATTTATCCGCTGAAGATTTCGGGAAATACAAGATGTGAGGCAATGAAAGACCTGCTCGCGGATTTTCGAATATTTCTGGATGTAGAGCGCAATCTATCAGACCACACGCGAATGGCCTATCTGACGGATATTGAGGAGTTCAACGCCTTCCTGCAAAGTGAGGAAAACAAAACGGCGCACAAAGCGTTACTGGATGCGCAGATGGAAACCATCCGGGCCTATCTGGCTTTTTTGTATGGCCGAAAGTTGAAAAAAGTATCCATCAACCGTAAGGTGTCTTCGCTGCGGGCGTTTTATAAGTATTTATTACGGAAGGGCTTGATTAAGAACAATCCGGCCCAGGGTGTCCAGACACCGAAGATGGAAAAATACATGCCGACTTTTTTGTCGGTGGATGAAGCCTTTCAGGTTTTGAACGCTGCTAAAGAGAATAACTCCGCATCCGGTCTGCGCGATCAGGCGATGCTGGAGTTATTCTATTCTTCAGGATTGCGTTTGTCGGAACTTGCAGGTTTGGATACGGATGATGTTAATTTAAATGCAGCGCTGGTCAAGGTGCGCGGTAAGGGTAAGAAGGAGAGAATCGTTCCGGTGGGAACGCAGGCACTGGAGGCGATTAAAAGATATTTGTCCGCAACGGAAAACATGAGGAAAGAATTTTCCGTCAATTTATCAAGCGGGGCGCTTTTCTTAAACGTGCGCGGAAAGAGGATCACGACCCGAAGTATTGCCCGCATGGTAGATGTGGCGACGTTTAAAAGCGGTATCGGAAGAAAAATCAGTCCGCACGCGCTTCGGCACAGTTTCGCCACGCATTTGCTGGAAGCCGGAGCGGATTTGCGGTCGATTCAGGAAATGCTGGGACATGAAAGTCTTTCCACAACGCAGAAATACACGGCGGTCAATATCAACCGCCTGATGGAAGTTTACGACAAAGCCCATCCGAGGGCCAAGAGGTAAAGGAGAAAAAATGTATATTAGAGGTACAACCATTCTGGCAATCAAGAAAGATGATAAAATCACTGTGGCCGGCGATGGTCAGGTAACGCTGGATACCACGATCCTCAAGCATGGCGCGCGCAAGGTGCGCAGGCTTTATAATAATGAAGTGATTGTCGGGTTCGCGGGAGCGACCGCCGATGCTTTCACGCTCTTTGACCGATTTGATCAGAAGCTGGAGCAATACAACGGCAACCTGTTACGTGCTGCTGTGGAACTGACCAAGGATTGGCGAACCGATCGGGTGCTTCGGCATCTGGAAGCTCTGATGATTGCAGTCAGCCGTGATTATTCGCTGATTATTTCCGGAAATGGCGACGTCATCGAATCGGATGACGATGTCATGGCTATTGGATCCGGCGGCGCCTATGCGCAGGCGGCGGCGCGGGCGCTGGTGAAACACAGCAATTTATCTGCTACGGAAATTGCAAAGGAGTCGATGAAAATCGCATCGGAAATTTGTATTTATACCAATGACCACATTACGCTTGAAGAAATTGATTTAAACGAAGAGAAACCCAAAGAAGTTAAAAAGGGCAAAAAATAAGGAGCAAGTTTAAAGGATGAATAATTCAGGGTTAACACCCCGTGAGATAGTGGAAAAATTAGACAGGCATATTATCGGCCAGGCAGACGCCAAAAGAGCCGTGGCCATTGCGCTCAGAAACCGCTGGCGCAGGCAAAACGTGCCGGAAGATCTGGCGGATGAAATATCGCCGAAAAATATTATCATGATTGGTCCCACGGGCGTCGGCAAAACGGAAATCGCCCGAAGGTTGGCTAAGCTGGATAACTCGCCATTTTTAAAAGTGGAAGCATCCAAATTCACGGAAGTTGGTTACGTGGGACGCGATGTGGAATCGATGGTGCGCGATCTGGTCGAGTTATCCATTAACATGCTGAAGGCCGAAGAGCAGGAGAGTGTTCAGGCCAAGGCTGCCGAAATTGCAGAAGAGCGGGTTCTTGATCTTTTGTTGCCGCCTCGTCCCGTTGAAAAGAAAGTCGATGAGATGCTGACAGATCCCGATCAGGAGCAAATCGATCTTCCTTTGACCGATGCTCAGATCAGGAAACAGGATGCGACAAGGGAAAAATTACGCAAATTGCTTCATGACGGGAAGCTCGATGAACGGATGGTAGAACTGGAAACTGCTGAACAAAGAAGCGGTCCCATGATTGAAATATTTTCCGCAGCCGGCATGGAGGACATGGGACTCAACCTGAAAGATATGCTGGGCAATATGATGCCGCAGAAGAAGAAAAGAAGAAACGTGAAAGTGCCTGAAGCCTTGGAAATCCTGTCGGCCGAAGAGGCGCAAAAGCTGATCGATATGGACAAAGTCACCAAAACAGCGCTGGATCGCGTGGAGCAGTCGGGCATCATCTTTCTGGATGAAATCGACAAGATTGTCGGCGGCGATTCGCAGCACGGCCCGGATGTGTCGCGTGAAGGCGTTCAGAGAGACTTGCTGCCCATTGTCGAAGGATCAAATGTCAACACCCGTTACGGGATGGTCAAGACCGATCATATTTTATTTATCGCAGCGGGCGCGTTTTCCGGCACAAAACCTTCTGATCTGATTCCGGAGTTGCAGGGGCGTTTCCCGATCCGTGTGGAACTGGATTCATTGGGGAAGGATGAGTTCATTCGTATTTTAACGGAGCCGAACAACGCGCTGGTTAAGCAATACACGGAAATGATGGCGACAGAAGACATTAAACTTTCATTTACCGAAGATGCTGTGGAACAGATCGCCGAAGTGGCGACCATCGTCAATGAACGGACGGAAAACATCGGTGCGCGCAGGCTCTACACCATTATGGAAACGCTTCTGGAAGATATTTCCTTTGACGCGCCGGATCTGAAAGAAAAGAAAATCGTTATTGACGCCAAATACGTCGAAGAAAAACTCGACAACATTGTCGAAGACGAAGATTTGAGCAGATATATTCTATAAAACGGAGAACGAAATGCAACATATTCAAAGTTCAATGGAGCGGGCGGACATTCTGCTGGAAGCGCTGCCCTACATTAAACGATTTTATAACAAAACGATTGTTATTAAATACGGCGGACACGCGATGGTCGATCAGGATTTGAAAGACAAATTCGCGCGCGATGTTGTCATGATGAAATATATCGGGATCAATCCCGTGGTTGTGCACGGCGGCGGCCCGCAGATCGGCAGCTTGCTGAAAAAGTTGGGCAAGGAATCCAAATTCATCCAGGGCATGCGTGTGACGGATGAAGAGACGATGAACATTGTGGAAATGGTTCTGGTGGGTATGGTCAACAAGGAAATTGTCGGCTTGATTAATCAGCATGGCGGAAAAGCCGTGGGCTTGAGCGGTAAAGACGGCAATCTGATTGAGGCTGAAAAATATTATCTGACGGATGAAAAAGCGAAAAATACACCCTCCGAAATCATTGATATCGGACTGGTGGGTAAAGTTAAAACCGTTAATACCGAATTGATTGTCTCTCTGGGGCAGAACGGTTTTATTCCCGTTATCGCGCCCACAGGGATTGGCGCTCAAGGTGAAACCTATAATATTAATGCCGACATCGTCGCAGGTGAAGTGGCCGCCGCGCTGAAAGCGGAAAAGCTGCTCCTGCTGACGGATGTTGCGGGTGTTCTGGATGCCAACAAGAAACTGATTAACACGATGACGGACAAACAGGCGTTAAATCTTATTGACGAAGGGATTGTTGAAGGCGGCATGTTTCCGAAAGTGAAATGCTGCCTCAAAGCATTGCGTGGCGGCGTGAAAAAGACGCACATTGTTGACGGACGTCTGAAACACGCGATCCTGCTGGAAGTGTTTACGGATGAAGGAATTGGCACGGAAATCGTTTTATAAAAAGAAAGAAGAATTCATCATGAACGAAAAAAAGATCATGGCTCTGGCCGATAAAAATATTATGAATACCTATCGGCGCGTTCCGATTGCGCTGACCAAAGGTGAGGGGGCAAGGCTTTGGGACGCAAACGGTAAAGAATATCTCGATTTTGTCGCAGGCATCGCCGTCTGCAACCTGGGGCATTCCCATCCCAATGTGGTAAAGGCGATCAAAAAACAGGTGAAAAATCTGACGCATGTTTCTAATTTGTATTACACTCAGCCGCAGGCGGAAGTAGCCGCGCTGCTCACAAAGCATTCGTTTGCCGACAAAGCATTCTTCTGCAACAGTGGGGCGGAAGCCAATGAGGCAGCGATTAAACTGGCCCGCAAATACGCCCATGAAAATCTGGGACCGGATAAGTTTGAACTCATCACGATGAAAGATTCATTTCATGGACGCACCATGGCGACGATTACCGCCACGGGGCAGGAAAAATTTCAGTTCGGTTTTACGCCGCTTCTAGATGGCTTCAAATACGTACCTTTTAACGATGCGGCGGCACTGGAAGCGGCCATCACGCCCAAAACCTGCGGGATCATGCTTGAACCCGTTCAGGGAGAGGGCGGGGTGATTATTCCCGAAGCGTCGTATCTGGCAGCCGTCAGGGATATTTGCAACAGGCATAAGATCTTGATGATTGTCGATGAGGTGCAAACCGGTATCGGGCGGACAGGTAAATTATTTGCTTATGAATATTCCGGCATCACCCCCGACATTATGACGCTGGCGAAGGCTCTGGGCAATGGTTTTCCCGTGGGTGCGATGCTGGCGACTAACGAAGTAGCCAAAGCCTTTGCACCCGGCAATCACGCGTCCACGTTCGGCGGCAACCTGCTGGCCATGGCAGCTGCCAAAGCCACGCTCAAAACGATGCTGGACGAGGGCGTTTTGGATAATTGTCAAAAAATGGGAGATTACTTTCTGGCGAAACTTCAAGCCTTGAAGGCGAAACATAAGTTTATTTCGGGGGTTCGGGGAAAAGGACTGATGCTGGCCTGTGCGCTCACGATTGAGGGTGCGGATATTGTCCAGACCTGTCAGGAGCGGGGATTGCTCATTAACTGCACCGGCGGAAAAACGCTCCGTTTTGTTCCGCCACTGATTATTAATGAAAAAGATATTGATGTTGCGATTGCAATACTGGATTCGGTTATGGAGGCGAAATGAAAAAAGATTTACTGAGTTTTGCCGAAATGGCGCCTGCGGATTTTGAGGAAATCTGGCTTCGAGCGGCCCGTCTCAAGAAAATGCTGAAGGAAGGGAAGGAACATGCGTCTCTGAAAGGCAAAACGCTGGGCATGATCTTTGACAAGTCTTCCACGCGGACGAGGATTTCATTTGAAGTCGGCATGTACCAGTTGGGCGGCATTGCGCTTTTTTTGAATTCACGGGACACGCAAATTGGTCGCGGTGAAACTCTTGCGGATTCGGCCCGGATGATGTCTTGCTATCTCAACGGGATTATGATCCGGA
>CAYVFA010000075.1:0-11273 GCA_964450075.1 uncultured Smithella sp. | reverse complement strand
CTGTCATTCCCGCGAAGGCGGGAATCCAGTCTTTTCAATGGCTTCCTGGATACCGGTCTGCGCCGGTATGACGAAGATGGGAGTTGTGCAAAGCTCTCATGCGATATGTAGGGCATCCATGCCCAGCAGTCCAAACTTCTCAAACTCTAAAGCTTAAAAACGTTTGGGCAGCCCGGCTTGCTTGAGTACACCATTGGCTGTACGACGCGACCGGATTTTGCTATCTACCGGAAAGCGAATTTTGGAGAGGGGACTGAACAAGATTTCATGATCACCTTTACCCTGGCGTTCAAAATGGCAACCATTTTCAGAAAGGATTTTCTTGATGATCGGGGTGTAGTCAGCCATTTTTGGAGTGGGTTTTAATAATTTCTTGCCATTTGCCAAGAAGATGGATGGGGATTTCCATAGAGCTGTCCTCATCAAGCAGGCCATTTGCCTCCAGCAATTCTGGAATCAGTATTTTCAGTTTCTGCATGAGGCGCTCCATGGTGTCGGCCTCTGCAATCAACCCGGGGACATCATTGCTGGAGGCAACCCAAACATGGGCTTCCTCATCCCAGAATGCTTCGACCTGAATGTCTTTACTTTTCATGTTTTCACCACTTTGTTTCATATGGATCGGTTAATCTTTTTTTACCATACCTTGGCTGCCGATAACAAGGCACTTGTAATCCTTTCCTGGTCGGTTGCTGCTAAGATTTTTATCATTTTAAGGAAGCAAGGATGGATTCCCGCCAGAAACTTGTCCCCGAAGTTTTCTGTCGGGGAATTGCCGGAATGACTACCTTTTTCTGTCATGCCTCGAGGTTTTCTGTCGGGCATCCATGTTTTTTTTCTGGATTCCCGCCTTCGCGAGAATGACACCTCTCCTGTCATAACCTTTCAGGTCACGCGTGCCCGAGTGTCCCTGTCGGGCATCCACACCATTTTGTCATACCCGAAGTTTTCCCCGACAGAAAACTTCGGGGACAAGTTTGTCGGGTATCTACGCTATTGTGTTATGCGCTTTCCAATAATCACGAAATGTTAACACGCGTTCTTTTTGCTCCGAAGAAAACAAGAACGGTTCCACGTCTTTTGCCAAATAATCTAAATCAAGATCCTTTAGCCGTTCATTGAACATATTTAAGAATTGATCGCGCTCAATATTGAGGCATTGATTAATATAGCCGAAATCCGGCTGGGCCAATCCCATTAAATAGGACACATCAAAAAGATCCCGGCCTTTTTCGCGCTTTCGCTCAATGACAGTCATCATCTTTTGCGCCAGCAAAATCGATGGGGGTGCAACAAAAATTTGTCGATATACTGCAAACTTGTTTAAAATGTGTATTTGCGGTTCATAACACTTTTTTTTCGATTCTGTATCAATACGAATAAGAATTTTTCTGGAAGCTTCCGGACTGATGCCCGACCGAAAAAGAATATCCGGAAATTTGATATAACAATGGTAAGCGCCACGCTCCGCAAAACGATATTCTACCACAAAGCCTTTGTTCATCATGTCTTTGCAGGCGCTTTCCAATAGCTTCTCAAATTCAACAAAAGTCAGCCCGAAATTATCAAAATCCAGATCTTCTGAAAATCGCGTGTTTTGGTGCAGGATGCGAATTGCTGTGCCTCCAATAAAACTCAACGCCCCGGATGCTTTTTCCTTAAACAGGGAATCCAAGAGCTCGTGTTGCAGATATTCCACCAGCGCGGCCTGAGGATTCTGCCCCAACAGATTAGCCGGGAAATACATGGAAAGTTGATCTATTGTAAGCATCGCATGGCCCAAATATTCATTTTTTTCACGTTGAACGCGGAAAGATACTTACTGAATTTTGCCGCGTCGCATTTTTCCTTGATGGCATCAAGATTGAATCGGATGTTTTCAAAATCGTTATCGTTATTTATTTTAGCCAAATTCAAATAAAGGTAATCCAGTATCGCCTTTTCAGGTTCCGCGATAAGGAAATGACCCTGTTGCGTTTTAATTTCAGCATATCCCCAGAAGAGCTCCGGCTTGATGTGACGATAAAGAAACGTTCCAAAGTCATTGGCAAATTTCCTGTTTATCCTGGCGGTGACACTGACATACGCATAAACCATTTCGGGAATAAAACCATACCAGGCCAACGCGGTCTCCATGCCCAGGTAGCTCGGTTCATATATAAAAGCTGCGATTTCTTCTGCTCTAATTTTGCCCCTTTCTTTTGCAAATGCATACATCCCGTTTCTTAGGCGCAGCAGCTTACCTTTTTTAAGCCAAAGGCTTATCTGATAATGGAAGAGCTTCTGCCCTTTCAGCAGATGATTATCCAGTGAAAAATAGGGGGCTTGGATGGTAGTTATTAAATCATCATATTTCATTTATTTATTATAATTAATAACATAATGAAATGCAAGTGGGATAGTTTTGGGTTAATGGGGACATCCTTAAAAAATTAAATTACTGCAAAATTAGTTGGTAGCGAGACCTGGTTTGCAAACATCTCAGCTGATAATTTATGGGGGCATCTGGAGGTAAGGTATTTTGGCCATGACAGCCTTTTACCTATTTGTTCAGAAGTCTTCGCTGTAATAACGACTGCATCTCACGACGGCCATCGACAATAAACAATATGTACACGTTGTTGCCAATAACCCGGTAGATCAAATGGTACGGTTTGAAAAATACCTCGCGATAATCACGGATCCCCAAAGCTATTAATTCTTTCGGATAGACGCCACGTTCGGGCGACTCTGACAAACTGCCGAAAATCTTTTCGATATTCGTCAACACTTGATCTGCTTTTCCAGGGGCATCATGAACGGCTATGTATTGATAAATGTCTTCAAGATCGTTGGCCGCATCTGATGTCATAAATACGTTGACCGACATCAGCCCCCGCTTTGCTGCTCACGCAAACGGTTGATCACTTCAGCGACCGGCACAACTTTGCCTTCATCGATTTGCCGGTTGCCAAGGGCAAGGATTTTCAAAAGCGCCATCGTTTCCAATGTTTTTTCGTAGCTTTCTATGTCCTGGATAACCACTTTAGGCTCGCCGTTCTGTGTGATGACAAGCGGTTCCATTTGCCCGCTCATATTGCGTACGATTTCAGCAGCGTGGGCCTTCAGGTAGCTGATCGGCTTGATTTGACTTGATAATTTCATTAATCACCTCTCATGATATCTTGGGACGAATGATAGTCCGCAAACAGGTCAATGTCAACACCGCTGCTAACACACCGCTGTCTCATTTTGTGATGCGCTTTAGGGGAAACAGAGGAACATCCTGTTAACTTATTACCTTCATTCCAAATAATGTATTTTCCCGGCCCTCGAGAATGTCGCGGGCGATGATTTTCAAATCGGCTGTAATTTCTTTCAGATCAATCGGCTTTATCCATTTCACCGCCACAATTGCCTGAGCGGGAACTGAGCCAATAATTTCAAACAGCGCTATGGGGTCAACGCCAACTTCTTTGGTTTTTGCCTCGTCCATCATTTGCCGCCACATAAAGCGTTTTGTTTTTGCTATAATCCAAATGTCTGCAAAATCCTTCGCTTCGTAACGGAAAACGGCGGCAAGTTTGTTGGATAGGATGTTGCGCCAGCTGTCGATGCGTCCTATCAACTCGCTGTTCTCGTATTCGCCATAATGACTTGCAACATCATTGATCATATCCAGTTTCAATTCGACGGAATTTTCAGGTTGAATCAGAAAAAGTTGTGCATAGTGCTCTTCTTTTCGGAGGCGGCGATAATCGATGACGTAATTGAAAATTTTTTGATTATCCTCCAGGACTTTGACAATTTTCGCAACATATCGCCCGTAATTTGGGTCACTGTTAACAAATAAATCAAGGTCGTCGGAAAATCGGTGGTTGAAATAGTGCCTACTGAGGGCTGTACCACCTGTTAGATAAAAGGGTGTGTCTGATTTCTTCACGATATTCAGGATTCCATCCTGAAAGGGATACAGGATTTCCTGATAGAAATTGGCGGATGGTTTCATAGCGCCTCCTGAGTGTTTTCATGCGGATTTTTGCTACAATTTCTTCAGTGAGGTGTTGCTGGATATAGTCCAATCCCAGAAGTTCGCAAAGCTCATACCAGGACAATCTTTCCAGCATCCGAACCCATAACCGATCAAAAGTAAAGGGGCCGGCGGTTGTTCTTTTACCGGTTAGCAGTTCAAATACTTCATCCAAATTCACGTCATAGTCCCAGATGACACCAGCCATGGTCGAAGTAATGGCTTTTTTATTGAGGAGTTTTTGATCTTCGTTGCGCATCGTTTTCTCTTTCAAGCTTGGCGGGCCGCTTAAAAATATGAGGTGTTTTGCAGGTCTAAAGGTTCTTTGATGTATCCCATGCCCAAAAGGTCGACAAGTTCAATATCTTTTTCCACAATTTAGGCATTTCAGAGAATCGGGCAATCTATCGCCACATCTCCACATCCAGCCCCAAAAGCAGAAGGCGTCAGGTGTCAGGGGTTGGGAGTACCCCCGTGACAGTTTGACTGTATTTTTTGTTACAGGCAGGGCACTGAAGATCATTATTCAATTTTTCTCCGCAAATGCACATATAGCCGATCTGTCTAGCCGGGCTGCCGACCATCAGAGCGTGGTCGGGGACATCTTTGGTGACGACTGCGCCGGCGCCGATGAAGGCGTAGCGGCCGATGGTGTGGCCACAGACAATCGTACAGTTGGCGCCGAGCGTTGCGCCCTTTTTGACGAGGGTGGGGCGCACTTGATCCATTTTGCCGATTTCGGCGCGGGGATTGTATATGTTGGTAAAGACCATGGACGGGCCGCAGAAGACGCCGTCTTCCAGGGTGACGCCTTTATAAACGCTGACGTTGTTCTGAATTTTGCATTTGTTGCCGATAATGGCGTCGGGGCCAATGACGACGTTCTGGCCGATGTTGCAGTTATCGCCAATTTTAGAACCGGACAGGATGTGGGAAAAGTGCCAGATTTTCGTTTTTTCGCCAATTTCGACTTTATCATCAACGATAGCAGTTGGGTGGGCGAAAAAAGAAGTTCTAGGTTCAACGTTCGACGTTCTAGGTTCAATGTTGAAGGAACCTTGTTCTTTTTGTTCTATGGATTGCTGGCTTTGTTCTAATACTTTCAGGACTTTGAGGCCTTCTTCGCCGGAGGTCAGGGGCTTGGTGCTGGTGGCGATGGTGGCAAGGAAGGCTTTGCATTCGGCTTTCAGGGGTTCTTCCCAGATGTCTTTCAGGTCGATGGCCATGCTTTCGGCTTTGTTGGGGACGGGAAGACCGTTTTGCCAGTTGATGGTGTGGGGGTACAAAACCAGTTTTGTCTCGATGGGTTCGGTATCGTCAAAAACCAGCATGCCGCTGCTGCCCACGATGACCAGTTTCTGTTCTTTGTAGGGATTGAGCCAGCTCACAAAGATGTGCGCGCCGATGCCGGAGGGAAATTTGAGGTTGGTCATGGTGACGTCGGCTATCCGGGCGTGGAGGAAGTTGCTGCCGACGGAGTCGATGTAAGATGGTTCTTCTCCGGTCAGGCTTAAAATAATGGAAATATCGTGAGGTGCAAAGGACCAGAGGATGTTTTCTTCCCTGCGGATTTTGCCGAAGCTTAAACGGCGGGAATAGATGTATTCCAGCCGGCCGATTTTGCCTGCGCGGATCATTTCTTTGAGCCGGATAACGGCGGCGTGGTAGTGCAGGATGTGACCGACAAAGAGTGTTTTTTGTTTTTGCGCGGCCAGCCGCACCAGTTTTTCGCCATCGGTTTGATTGAGGGAAAGGGGCTTTTCGACAAAGACGTGCTTGCCTGCGTGAAGGGCTTTTTCGGCAATCTCGTAGTGAAGAACGGCCGGCGCGGCGATGACGACGGCCTGGATTCCGGTATCTTGAAGCACTCCGTTGATGTCGTCGGTTACGGCAACATCCGGGTAGGTTTTGGTCATGTCTTCACGAATGTTGTTCGCTCCGTCGCAGATGGTTTTGAGGACACCCAGTTGGTGGAAATTGCGGACGAGGTTCTTGCCCCAGTAACCAGCGCCGATTACCGCTATCGCGGGTTCTAGGTTCAACGTTCTATGTTCTATGTTGTCGGGTGATATGGTTGTAGTCATTGGGGTTTCCTTGAAGAGTTTTAAAGTTTTACGTTTTAGGTTTCAGGTTCATCGGGGATTCTTATATTTGGGGAAAAGGAAAACCCGGGGTCAATCTTCCCTGACCCCGTAAACCTTCTTGTGTACTTCCGTGTCGGCGCGGTGAGCGGATAGATCAGCCGCAAGAGCATCGAGCTTTTGATTAAGATTAGACTCAACGCCATCGATCTTTTGATTAAGATTAGCTTCAACGCCATCGATCTTTTGATTAAGATTAGCTTCAACACCATCGATCTTTTGATTAAGATTAGTCTCAACGCCATCAATCTTTTGATTGAGATTAGCTTCAACGCAATCGATCTTTTGATTAAGATTAATCTCAACGCCATCGATCTTTTGATTGAGCACTTCGACTTTGAAATCAACAAATTTGATCTTTTCAGACAGCTCCTCCCGTGTATCCCTGATCTCTTTGCGAAGCGCGTCGTGGCCTTCAGCAACAAGGTCCAGTTTGTGCTGGAAATGTTCGGATTGGATTCCAATTTGATGGCGGAACTCGGCTTTGACTTCCTCTTTGAAGTTACAGACGATCTGTTCGAGACGTTTAAAATCTTCGCTATTCATTATGGATGCCCCTTTTCGGAGAAATTACGATTCAAATAATGCTTTCACGCAATGGACCGCCGCTTTGCCGTCACCGTAGAGAGGCGGGTGGTCAGTGGGCGGTTTAAAAGAGCGGACGGCGGTGACGATGCGGTTGCGGTCTGCGCCGGTCAGGATGTTCCATCCGCTTTCTACCGTTTCCACCCATTCCGTTTCATCACGCAGGGTGATACAGGGTACTTTTAACCAATAGGCTTCTTTCTGCATGCCGCCGGAATCAGTAAGGAGCATGCGCGCGGATTTTTCCAGCGCGATGATGTCGAAATAGCCCAAGGGATCGATGATCCGAAGGAAAGAACGTTCTAAGTTCAATGTTCTAGGTTCAAAGTTCAAGGTGCGCTCCAGGATTTTTTTGGTTCTGGGATGGAGCGGGAGAACGACTGTTTCCTCTTCGGCAAGTTCCGTAAGTGCATCCATGATATTGATCAGGTGCTTTGGATCATCCGTGTTTTCGGCACGATGGACGGTGGCCAGAAGATACCTTTGCGGTTGAAGATTCAGGCGATGCAGAATGTCTGACTGTGCTGAAGCCTTCGTGGCGGCAAATTGCAGGGCATCGGCCATGACGTCGCCGGTAATAAGAACATGAGGTGTTAGGAGTGAGGTGTCAGGTGATGGGCGTGAAGAACGTTCTAAGTTCAATGTTCTATGTTCAAGATTCAGGGGTGAGGCAATACCCTCAGCTGCAAGGTTGTCCACGGCGATCTGGCTGGGGCAGAAAAGCAGTGTGGAAAGCTGATCGGCGAGGACCCGGTTGATTTCTTCCGGCATTCGGCGATTGAAACTGCGCAGGCCCGCCTCGACGTGGGCGATGGGAATGTGAAGCTTTGCCGCGGCCAGTGCGCCGGCCAGTGTGGAGTTGGTGTCGCCATAGATCAGCACCCAGTCCGGCTTTTCCTCGATGAGAACTTCCTCGATGCCTGAAAGCATTTGTCCTGTCTGTGCGCCGTGCGAACCAGAGCCGATGGCCAGGTTGTATTTCGGTTCCGGAATTTCCAGCTCGCGAAAAAAAATGTCCGACATGCCGTCGTCATAGTGCTGGCCGGTGTGGATGATGATTTCCGTGAGGCGTGAGTTGTTAGGCGTGAGGGGTGAGGTGTCAGGCGTCAGGCGGTTATGGGCGGCGATAGCGCGGGAAACCGCGGCGGCTTTGATGAACTGCGGCCGCGCTCCAATGACGGTGCAAATTTTCATAATTAAAGAGGCACTGTTCCTATTTATTGATCACGATGGCGGTCTTTGATCTGCTTTTTTTCCAGAGTCATGCATGACGGCAGTTTTGAAACCTCCGCATACCAAGGCTCTTTTTGCATCTTCTCGGTAACTGGCTTAGCGCCTTGACTTAGTAACCATTTTTCCATTTCCTCGGCGTTCATTTTTTTTCTTCGAGCCATTTGTTCCACCTCTCTACATAAACATTCCAATTGTTCTTAAAATCCTGAATGGCCACATTTAAGGCCTGATCATTCTCCAGAATGCTGTAATCGATAATTCGCTTTTTATCACCATCCGGTCCTATAATGTCAAGATGCGGTTCGTGAAGCCCACTGTCATAACGGGCAACCTCAATATACTTTCCGTTTCGTATAATATTCAATTTGGCAACGAATTCGCCTACATTTCCTTTGTCGGTTACAAAATAAATAAAGATGAACGCAGTTGCGCTTAATCGGATGATGAAACTTTTTGTGGGCATCAGCAAACGCTCTTTATTGTTTCTGCAATTTTCATTTGATCTTCTTTGTGAAGATACGGGTGCATGGGCAGGCTGAAGATTCGGTCGGCGATATTTTTGCTGACGGGGAATGCACCGGACTCGTAGCCTAGCGACGCGAAAGCTGTCTGCATGTGCAGGGGCTTGGGGTAGTAAATCGCCGACGGAATTTTGTTGTCCTGAAGTTTTTTCAATATTGCGCTACGATGCTCTTCATCCTCCGCGAGCAGAGAGTATTGGGCCCAGGCGCTGGTATTTCCCGCAGGAATGTGAGGCGTTGTTAATTGTTCAATGTTCAATGTTCCAGGTTCTATGTTGGCAGGGGATAATAAATCTGTGTAACGTTGGGCTACGGTTTGGCGAAGTTCGACTTCTTCGGGGAAGATGTCGAATTTGGCCAGCAGAATGGCGGCTTGCAAGGTGTCGAGGCGGCCGTTGATGCCGATGCGGACGTTGTCGTATTTGTGGCCGCCTTTTCCGTGCACGCGGATGGATTCCATCACGGAGGCCAGGTGGTCGTCATTGGTAAAACACATGCCGCCGTCGCCGTAGCAGCCCAGAGGCTTGGCCGGGAAGAAGGATGTGCAGGATATATCGCCAAATGAGCAGGACATTTTGCTCTGGCAATTGGCGCCGAATGATTGCGCCGCGTCTTCCACGACAAACAGGCCATGTTCTTTGGCGATGGCGTCGATGGCTTCGTAGTCGGCAAGCAGACCGAAAAGATCAACGGGGATCACGCCCTTCGGGCGTAGTTCAATGTTCAATGTTCTAGGTTCTATGTTGGGTAAGGGGTAGATGGATGGATCGTTGGCTTTCAAGGCTTTGATGGCCAGTGTCAGTTTGGCCGGGTCGATGTTGAAGGTTTTGGGATCAATATCGACAAACACCGGTGTCGCGCCCAGCAGGCTGATGACTTCGGCTGTGGCGATAAAAGTAAACGGTGTTGTAAAGATGGCATCGCCCGGTTTAACACCGTAGGCCATAAGCGCCATTAAAAGTGCATCGGTTCCGGAGGCGCAACTGATGGCGTGCTTTGTTCCGGTATAAGCAGCAAGCTTTGCTTCCAGCTGTTTCACTTCAGGCCCCATGATGTAGTTGCCATGCTCCAGAACCTTCTGAATATTGGCATCCAATTGCGTTTTGATTCTTTGTTGCTGTGTTTTAAGATCAATAAAATCCATGGAAAAGCTCCCTAAAAAATGTTCTAGGTTCTGTGTTCTACGTTCTAGGTTCAAAGATCAACGTAGAACCTTTTTTCTCATCCTTTTCGGGCAGTGGTTCTGAGATAACGGATATGGATGCCCTTTGTATCTGGTCTCTAAAACCATAATCTTTTACGTTGGCAAACAGTTGATAAACCGCTCTAACTAAAAGCCGAGCCTCTTTCCAAGATTCAATATCTTCAAATCTTTCTATTTTCATTCAAGAAACCCAAAACATAGAACGTTGAACGTTGAACATAGAACCGCTTTTTCCATTAAGCTCGGTAAACGGCTGATGCGTTCCGGTCGGTAATCAGATTACGTGTATCTACAACGGGAAGGCCAAGCGATGTGAAATCGATTTGCCGGTATTCGTCATGGGCTGTTGCGATGAGCATCAGGTCATATTCTTTGGTGATTTTTTCAGATTTCCGCCCGGCATATTTTGCATATTCCCGGGTCAGCTTTATTTCAGGAATATGGGGATCGTTGTAAGAAACGGTTGCACCCAGTTGCTCTAATTTTTCCATCAGATGGTAGCTGGGTGATTCCCGGTCGTCATCCACGTTTGCCTTGTAGGCCAGCCCCAGAAGCAGAATTTTGGATCCACGAACAGATTTGCCCTGTTCGTTTAAGGCTTTCATGACTTTCATGACAACGTAATCGGGCATGGAGGTGTTGATTTCACCCGCCAGCTCGATAAATCTTGTGCGGAAATCATATTCCCGCGCTTTCCAGGTCAGGTAAAATGGATCGATGGGAATGCAGTGACCGCCCAGGCCGGGTCCGGGATAGAAGGCTTGATAACCGAAAGGTTTCGTTTTTGCGGCGTCGATGACTTCCCAGACATCAATCCCCATTTTATCGAAGAGAATTTTGAGCTCGTTCACCAGAGCGATGTTGACGGAGCGGTATATATTTTCCAAAAGCTTTGCCGCTTCGGCGACTTTAGTGGAGGAAACGGGAACAGTTCGATCAACGATGCAGCCGTAAAGGGTCGTTGCCGCCTTCAGGCACCCTTCCGTATAGCCACCCACGACTTTAGGGATGGTTCTGACGCTGAAATCCCGATTGTTCGGATCTTCCCTTTCCGGGGAAAAAGCAAGATGGAAATCAACCCCGGCTTTCAAACCTGTGTTCTCGAGGATTTTGCGCATATCGCCATCGGTTGTCCCCGGATAGGTGGTAGATTCCAGAATGATCAGCTGCCCCCTCTGTAAATTCCCGGCAATGGTTCGGGTTGTGTTGAAAACATACTGCATATCCGGTTCACGGTTTTTGTTGAGCGGCGTGGGAACACAAACAATGACGCAGTCCATGTCTCGAAGCAATGAAAAATCACAAGTTGCTTCGAAAAGTTTTGAGTTTTGAGTTTTGAGTTTTGAGTTAACTTCAAAAAACCCCGATGAGTCGTCTGTGGGCGATGGGCTATGGGCAACCACCCCCGGCACCCCCGCCAGCGGGGGACATGTGTGATGTATAAACGGGGCAAAAGACGCGGCATCAATGTGTTTGATGTAGCTTTTCCCTGCCTTAAGCATTTCTACTTTCACTGGATCGACATCAAAACCGGTTACCGCAAAGCCGGCTTTGCAAAATTCGATAACAAGCGGAAGACC
>CAYVFA010000074.1:0-11429 GCA_964450075.1 uncultured Smithella sp. | reverse complement strand
TCAAAACAATTAGATCGTCAGCTTTTGCCGGGCCATGATGATGTCCGGAACGTCCCATTTTTTCTGCTCCATCAGCTTGATGAAGGCGCGGCGATAGAGAAGCGTGACTGTGATTTGAACTTTGTCGTTTTTTGGAAGATCAAAGGCAAAGATACTGGTGTCGCTGGCAAAGGCCGCCAGGCGGTTGTCGGAGACAAGATCCGTATGATTCCAATAAGCGCCTGTCGGGAAAACATCCGTCCATTTCTCCTTGAGGAGCTTGGCGTAGGCACGTCCGGGAAATCCGCTGTAATGGTTCTTCTTTCCCTTGCCGGCGCCGCACCATTCGGGCAGCACCGGGCCTGCCTGCTGTTTCAGCGCCTTTCCACGTGAATCTTTTGCTTCTATGATCAGGATCATCTGACGCAGCGGCGAATCCGTCGGAACATGATGCCCCGTTTTATCGTTGGTCAAGGTTACCGTAACCATTGCCCTGCCGTTTTCCATCCTGGCCGATGCTTTCATTGTCAAAGCATTTTGCAAAAGCTTCGCATCCACGGTCATGTTGTGGTTATGGATGGCTGCGGGGTTGCGCTCGATCCCGCCTTTGCCCGGCGCAATATTCGTGATCGGCTTGCTTTTGTAAAGCGTGGGCGAAGGCATATGGCATTCCTGGCAGGTTTTGGCCTTTCCTGATTTCAGATCGGCATAGGGGCTCTGAAGCCACTCTCCGTAAGAGTTATATGCTACCGTGCTCCAGAACACACCGTAATGACAGGCGCCGCAGTAACGGCTTTCCTTCAGCAGTGGCAGGTTGGTATCTCCTTCGGAGGCATTGACATCATCAAATGTCCCGAAAAAGAGCTGCGGTCTTTCCTTGTCTTCAGTAAAAGGTCTGCGGATATCGAGGGAATGGATGCCGGGAAAGCGCAGAAAGGGCAGGCGCGTCAGAGGGTCCATTTTGACATCGGCGATCTTGTGACAGAAATCGCAATGGACGCCATATTGATCGGCTCCTCCTATGCTGCGGGGATCGGTGCTGTGTGACCGGGGATTGTCGATGCCGGAAAGGGCGGCCCCGGGGATGTGACAGGCAGTACAGCTGCCCGCCGTGCCGGGGAAATCCAATTGGTAACCCGGTCCGTAGTAGGGCTGCGCGGAATCGGGCGGCCAAGGGACAACCAGATGTTTCCATGGGCCTCTTCCCTTGGCGTAGCGGGTGTAAGGACTCTGGCTGCCATTCATGTCCGTGCCGTAGTACAGGGTCAGAAACCGGGGATTGACGGCGGCCTTGAGATGGGGGTCCTTAAGGCTCATGCCGACGATTGCCGGATGACATTCCCCGCAGGTGTTTTTTCCACCTTCAGGAGAAAACCATGCATAGGATTTGTTGTCGGCGCTTGAATAGCGGATGAGCTTCAACGGTACTTCTTTTGCCGGGGGCGTGACGCTTTTCTGCAGGGCGCAGTAATAACCGTCTTTCCAGGCGCTGATGTTGACTTTTTCCCCAGCGGGCAGTCCGGACAGCAGGAAGTGTCCGGTCGGGTCCGTGTGAATGGCCTTCTTTGTTCCCTGTATCCGCACATTCGCTCCGGCGACCGGGCCGTGTTCATCCCGAACGTTACCGGAGATCGTCGCACCGGAAGATACCGGTGCCGTGTAGCCGGGAAATCCCCAAAAGACGAGTGCTCCGATTGCGAGCAGGGCTGAGAGGCAAAGCCATCCATGGTGAAAGGTCACCATCGTTCGGCTTGTGTATTTTATCATCAAATTCCTTATCTACCCCGCTTCATCAGTTTACTTCGGATCGGCAACATCCCATATATAGGCCGGAGTCGGGGGCGCCTTGCCTGCAGGATAGGCGCAGGTGCTGGGCGTGGTGAGAATGATTTTCTCGCCGGGTTTCCAGTCCACCTTTCTGTCCAGGTGCAGCACCTGCTTGTCCAGCGCTTCGCCCTTCGCCAACTTTTTCAGCCAGGCCCAGCCGGTGATCTGATTGGAGCCGTCGATTCGTTTGAGTGTCGTGTAAGCATGGGCGCCTGGATCATCAATCCCCGGGGCTTTTAGATTAATAACGGTACAGCTGGTGTCCGCATCGGTTGCTTTGCATTTTTCGGCATTAATATCTTCAATGATCACCTGATTGGTTGCGAATTCCTGTTGACTGGAATCCCCGGCAATTGTTTTATCGGCCGTTTGCCAGGCCACGTTCCAGCTATCGGGAAACGGTGCTAGGGGTGGCCGGTGGTCCTGATCATCCGCTTTAAATTTGTCGGTCAGGGTTACTTGGAAGCCATAACAACCGCCACTGGGACATTCCGCCGCCTTGACGGACCACTGGCAGATGGCGTCGTCGCCCTGGTAGTCGATGACCGTCTGATCGCTTTTATAGACGCAGGCTCCACCCTTGCCGTCAGCATTTTCCTGCCATTTACAGAAAGAAGCCGGCCCGCAGGATTCCTTGATGCCGTCGTCAAAGTTCGCCTGGAAAGTCTTGCCGGTCAGGTCTATCGTGACTTCAAGCATGCCGCTTGCCTTGTTATAGTTTTTTTCGCCCCACTCCGCGGGCCAGTCAAAAGTGTTGACTGTCAGCGGCGTCGTACGCAGGACAACCCCGTTTTCCATTTTGGTGCCGACCCGGATCATCTTGATGCCGGCTTTTAAATCAGCAGCCTCAATGCCTTTGCCGATGTACATCTGAAAGGTGGCCTTTGACGTTGGTTTGGCGTAAAGGAAGAAGAAGTTGTAGGTTTCGCCGCTTTCAAAAACATTTTTAAATTTTACCGGTTCTTTCGTGGTCGTGTTTTTATATTGTTTATCCGCACTGACCGCCGTATTGATATAATAGCGTCCGTTGTTGGCCACCAGAGTGCTGCGCTGGGCGATGCCCGTGCCCATCATGCGGATGCTCTGATCCTCTCCGGCTTTCTCGCCTGAGTTGAGATACTGCCGGTAAATCGGCACGCCGTAACAATTGCGGTTTTCGCACTCACTATGCCATTTATCTCCACAGCCGCCAAAACTTTTCAGCGCACATCCGGGAATGATGACGGTCGTAATATAGTCGTAAGGCGATTGCAGACAGGTCTGTTCCGAGAGGCACTCCAGCGTCTGGACCGGGGCGTCAAAATACTTGTCGGTATTGATGGAGATGGTTCCCCCCGCGTCGTTAGTTCCTGTTCCGATTTGCACCGGGCTTGCCCCTCTTAAGCCGGTAAGCGTGCCATCGTCGTCGTTTAACTCCGTCTGACGATCGACGTCCGTGAAGCTGTCGGCAAACAATCCCTGGGGAGCGCCCGGCGGATAGGTGCAGTATTCCAACTTGACCTTGTCGATATCGACTTCCGATGTCCCGGCTTTGAAGAGGGGTACAATAATGAAATGACGGATGTCCACATCGTTAAAGAACAGATTACGGGAGTGAAATGCGGGCGGGTAGTAAAAGCCGTTGGGCTGCTTCCAGCCGATGGCCGCGTTGGGTTGAATGCACTGGCCTTTATAGGGTGCTTCCTTGGCGCGGGGAATGCCCTGAGCGCGCCTGTATAAATTATTCGTACCATCGCAATCGCCGGGAATTTTCGGATCATCGCATCCGGTAATCGCCGCTTTCTTGATGTGCAAAAAAGCGTTGGATTCCTGATAAACCGGCCCGTCATAGATGTTGTACAGACGCTGATACACGGCAAAGTTGTCGATGGGAATGACCACGCCTTCCCCGGACATGATTTCCGGAGGCGGGTTGGGCTTGCTCTTGTCCAGCAACCGGCAGTATGAGGCCGGTGTTTCGCCCGGACAGGTAAGGGTACTTTGGGGATTTACCGGACCCCTGTTGGACGCGAAGGGATTGTTGTCCTGGGTGTGGCCAACAAAAATGCTGTTGCGGGTCAATGCCCAATATTGATTCATGACCTGGTCCCAACTGCCGCCGGACACCATGGTCAGGCCGCCGTTTAGCACATCGGTAAGTGCGCTGTCGGTAAACAAAAACCAGTTGGTGCGGAGCCAGATGGCGGCATAGTTCTGTTGCGCCCAGTGAAAGGAGGACGTATAGGAATCAATAACGGTCACCGCGCAGTCCTGGGTATTTCCTTTGGTGCAGACCATTTGGCTATCATCGCAGGTCGGATTGATTGCTTCATCACAACGGACCGGTTGAAGCGTAGCGCCGGCCTGGATGTCCGGGTACAACTCTTTTGCCGGATCACGTTGATCGGGAATGTCGTAATATTTGGTTAAGGGGTTGGTTATGGCGTCGAATCCCTTAGGGTCATTGGGCTCACCGGGGGTGTTGACGCCCTTGCAGACGCCGGTGGTGTCGATGGTGATGAGGGAATACTGGGCCGTGGAACAGAAATTACCATGGAAGGACTTCAACGGCGCTCTTCCCGGTGTCTTATTCTGTATATTGGCATAGCCCATCCAGGTTTGCTTCCTGGACAGACCGCTGGTGACAGCCGGAGCAAACCAGTAGCAAGCGCCGCAGGTTCCTGCCCCCACCGCCATGTTATCTTCAAAGTTATTGTACCCGTTCATGATGAAAAACACGCTGGGATGGATATAATCGCCCCCATAGGCAAGATACTGGTTCTTCCTTGGATCATTGTTTACGTAATCCGTGGTTTTGGCGATGACGCCGGGGACCTTACGTGGATTGTCCGGGTAGTTGATGGCCGGGCGGGCATAGATGCCGATATTGCCCTGCAGCAGGTTCATGGTTTCCGTTCCCTCGGCGAGAAAATAGCCGTGGCCAATCGATTTATAGCCGACATTTCTATTGAGCATGACCCCCTGGGTGCCCCGGATTTCAAACCAGCGTGTCATGGAGTCCCATGCGGAGCAATCGGCCACAAAGGTTGCTGGAGGCGCCTTGCGTACCATGTGGAAGTTTACCGGACTGTGTGCCATTCTTCCACCCTGGCCTAATTGATAAAATTCGACGCCCTGAATCTGATATTGTTTCGCGCCCTGCCGGACGATGGTATGGCCGCCGAAGTAACTGTTGTCTGGAAGTTTATCCCCGTAATGATCACCTTCCGAAACCACCCGGATATTGCGCGATAAAAGCGCCACGGCGGCCCGTGTATCCACGGCGTCGGCAACCTTATCCTTGATGCCGGCGGGCATGTCCGTCTTGGGTACGGGGTATTTTGCCCCGTTATGGACGTAGGCAAATTTTTCTTTTACGGTGATGATGGATTTGTTCTGCTCTCGGTCAATAACGATTTTGTCGATGGTGAGCAGTTCGGAATGTCCCGGCACGTAGTCTGTTGCCGAAAGCACGATCTGATCATTTTCCTTCCAGTCTTCCACCACCCGGTCTAAAATGAGTTCATGGCCATCTTTTGCCACGCTACTGTTCAGGCGGGCCCAACTGGTGCCCGATTGCTTCATATACATCACCCGGTAATTCTTGACATCCTCATAGGCTTTCTTCGTCCCGGTTCCCGAGATGGAGATGATCGCGTGCTGGTCGGAGGGATCATGCTGCAACCCTTTAATCGTGAATACTTCGGACGTGATGGCGGGATTGGTTATATCAAAGATCAAGACATTTTCTCCCGGTTTCCAGTCGGCAAATCTGTCCAACTCCAGTGTGGTGGCGCCTTTGACTACGGGCTTTTTCAACA
The DNA here is from genome assembly GCA_964450075.1 of uncultured Smithella sp. GTDB lineage: Bacteria > Desulfobacterota > Syntrophia > Syntrophales > Smithellaceae > UBA8904. The sequence goes on along the minus strand of CAYVFA010000074.1, from coordinate 5,823 downwards.
CGGCGGCCTTTTCCAAATCGCCATAGGTTGCTCCCTTTCGGCCGAACATTTGCAGGGTTCCCCCGTAAGAGACGGCGAGGGTCTTCCGTCCGAAGTAATAATCGCCTCCTTCGAAACCTTCTTTGCCGTCCGGATAAGTAGGGAGATTTTCGTACTTATAAAAGTAGTCGCTGACGATTTTATCTTTCAGCGTTCCGTCCGGGGCCGGCATAGCCACCGGGTTACTTCCGCCTTCGTTCCACGCTTTATCGGGAATGCCGCAGTTGGGTAACAGGCAGGTGATGCCTTTTCCGCTGTCGGCTCCGTAGAGGTGGAAAGTAACGGTATTTTTTGGATCGCCGACGCCGATGGGTTTTTCGGGCGTTCCCACCAGAAGACTCCCGTCGTTTTCAACGAGGATCGACTTGGCCCAGAAATCGATGGTGGCGTCTTTGAAGATCAATTTTCCTTCCTTGCCGTCTTTCCCGTAAATATTGACAAACGTGAAATAAAAAGTACCTTTGGCAGTCCCATCTCCCGGATCGCGGTCCAGGCAGACCGTGTCGGTAACCTCCAGAGGCTGGCCGAATTTACTTTTTGCTTTTTCCGGCGTCCAGGTATTGTCAGGTGTGCAGACACTGGCATAGGAACCACTATGGGCGGAAAAGGGAATAATCAATAAGATGAGCAGCGCCGTCATCACAGCGGCTTGTAAATTTGAATACCGATTTTTTCGGAAAATTTTCACAAAATGCCTCCCTGAAATGTTGCTGTTCTGTTCAAATGCTCTTGTCTGCTATTTTTCAATCGCCTTAACTGCGTCAGACGCGCCGCTGATGGCTTCGGTGGCGCGAGACGAATTGTCCCTGAACTCGAAAGACTTGATTTCGCCGGATACAGGATCAAATTCCAGGCGGTGCGAGTTGTCCTGGAAAGCGCCGTTGGAAATTTCCAAGGCGGCCAGCTTTCCGCATTGCATTAATTCCACCCGGTTGGTCGAAACCAGATTATCACGCGTGATTTCGAGCGCGCAAACGGCTGGTATCCTGTAATGCAGTCCCTCCAGGGGTTGCGATTTTTTCTTTTCTGAAACCGGCGCGTTGCAGTTACCGATCGTGTAAGAGAGTTTGTTTTCGTTGATCCAGGCCTGAAACTGTTTTTGGAATTCAGGATCGCCCTGATCGCCAAACCATTTGGTAAAGGGAGCGCTCTCCAGCGTAATATTGCCGAAGCTTTCGCATTTACCTGATTCGATGACAATCGGTCGGCGATATTGAAGCGTGAGATGACGTTCCAGCCCGGCCAGGCGTTCGGTTGTTTTTTTAATGATGTTTTCCATATTCTGAATTTTTTCCGGCGCGCCACCCGGCGTTTCGGGCAGTTGCTCTTCGGCTTCGTAAAGCTTACGCTTCATGGTTTTCAAGTGCTCCCGGAGAACGCCGGATTCGTCCATGACGTCCTTCGTTTCCCGATTGCACATATTCCGGCCCGACGCCTCCCCCTTTTTAGCTGATGAATTAATTTGCCAGGAGCGCAAAAGCGGATCATGACGGATGGAACGGGTGCCGGCCAGCAGCGTCAGTGCTCCCCCCAGGGAAGACAAGTTGAGCGATGTGACACCCCCGATGACATCGCCCACCAGACTTGCCCCGCCTTTGATGATCCCCGCCGTGTTGTCTTTGGCGTCGTAACTGATATGGGTTAAAAGACCATTGGCGATGGATATTTTGGCAAGCGGTATGGTTTTGGACAGATTGCTGAAATGCGAAGAATCGATCAGATAAGCACCAAGCGACCGATCGGGGACGATCTTTTGTTCGATTGCGGTATCCGTAATTTCGATGCCGCCACGGCAATCGGTGAGGCGAAACGTCATTAAATAGGAAAGCTCTGTCGCGGGCAGGTGGTAGGCAATGCCTTTGGCGTCCCCGTCTTGGGCGGGATGGGAAATAATTTTGGTTGTGCAGCCCGGGATAACAAAGATAAGCAAGAGCAGGCCCAGACCTGCGGCTTTCATTGTCGCCGTCCTCCCTAACCCATCCATACTTGATTCCATCCGTTTCATTCTGCCCATTATAGCCATCGCGGCCTCCTCTGGATTGATTAAAATGGAAAATCATGCTGCTGGATCAGGTGAAGTGGCAGGAGATTTTCGCTGATTGATTAGCATATTTTTTGTAGGATTACATGACATTTTAGAGTATAAGAGAAAATATTTGAAACGGAGGCAATTTATGGCTAATTTCTGGAAGTTCAGCAGGGTGTTTCTTCTAACCGTTATCGGCCTGATTATTTTCGGTGGTCAAGCCTTAGCCGAAGATCGCCTGGCGCTGGTTATCGGCAATTCCGGTTACGGGTTTTCCCCTCTGAAAAACCCGGTCAACGACGCCTCCGACGTCGCCGTTACCCTACAGAAACTCGGCTTCACGGTGGTGCTCAAGAAGAATGTCAACCTCAAGGATATGGAAGAAAGCATCAAGGATTTCGGCAACCGCCTGAAAAAGGGCGGCGTGGGTCTTTTTTACTTTGCCGGTCATGGATTGCAGGCGGGCGGCGTCAACTATCTTGTGCCCATCGGGGCCAAAATCGACAAAGAGTCGGATATTAAATACGAAACCGTAGATGCGGGGAAAATTCTTGATGAAATGGCCAATGCCAGTAATGGTTTGAACATTGTCATCCTGGACGCTTGTCGGGACAATCCCTTCTCGCGCCAGTTTCGGTCGGCTTCCCGGGGACTGGCCATTCTCGGCAGTGCTCCTACAGGCACGTACATTTCTTATTCCACCGGACCGGGACAAGTGGCCCTGGACGGCGATGGCCGCAACAGCCCCTTTGCCTCGGCACTCATTCAGTACATGAAAGAACCGGGTCTGACCATCGAGCAGGTGTTTAAAAATGTGCGCCACAAACTGGGAAGAGAAACGGCAGGAAAGCAGGTGCCCTGGGAATTGTCATCGCTGGAAGGCGAATTTTCCTTTCTGGAAGGCGCCGCTCGAACAAGCGCAGTGCGCGAGCTTGACGACAGCCGCGGCAAAAGCGCCCAGGAAAACCGAAAGCCTCTCCAAAGGTCATCCGCGGAGCCTGCCATCGTGAAAGACGAGACCACCGGCATGGAGTTCCTCCTGGTCAACGCAAACTGCTATCAGATGGGGGATGGTTTAGGCGATGGATTGCCTTCCGAAAAGCCTCTGCATGAGGTCTGCATTGACAGCTTTTACCTCAGCCGGTACGAGGTTACTCAGGGTCAGTGGAAGAAAATCATGGGGAAAAACCCGTCCCACTTCCAGAACTGCGGCGATAAATGCCCTGTTGAAAATGTCAGATTGGCGGATGCGCAGGCCTTCATCGCCGAGCTGAACCGCTTATCCGGCCTGACTTATCGCCTTCCCACCGAGGCGGAATGGGAATATGCCGCCCGGGACGGGGGGAAAATGGTCAAGTGGGCGGGAACCAGCAGCGAAAGCAAATTGGGCGACTTTGGCTGGTATGACGAAAACTCCCTGGACAGAACGCATCCCGTGGGTTTGAAAAAGGCCAATGCCCTCGGATTTTACGATATGTCCGGCAACGTCTGGGAGTGGACAAGCGATTGGTATGGAGAAAACTATTACCAAAAGAGCGCCAAAGACAATCCCCGCGGCCCCGATGAAGGAACCCAGCGTGTGCTGCGCGGCGGCTGCTGGCTGGACCGCTCCGAAGATTGCCGCACCACGATTCGCTTCCATTTCAACCCGGCCAATGCTTTCAAGAGCGTCGGGTTACGTCTGGTGCGTCAGATCGGCGCGCCACGCTAGCATGTAATCAAATAATATGTTTTCCATTTAATGATGTCCCCCTTTATTTGAAGGGGGATTAAGGGGGATTTGATCCTTGTAAATCCTCCCTGACCCTCCTTTAGCAAAGGAGGGAATCATGAGGAACGATTGTGACGAGAAATATCAATCTAAGTGACCTCAAAACCATTCTGGATGACCGCCGGGTTTCCGCCGGCGAATCCATTCTCCATCTTCATTCCCATGATGAATCCTTTCATGCCCCGTCTCTTCCCGATGTTGTCGTGTGGCCGCATACGACGGAAGAAGTCAGCCGTCTGGTCGCTTGGGCGCATCAAAACAAAGTGCCCATTACCGCCTGGGGCGCGGGAACCAGCCTGGAAGGAAACCCCATCCCGGTGCAAGGCGGTATGATCATCGATTTTAATGAAATGAATCACGTCATTGCCGTTCGTCCGGAAGATTTTCAAGTCGATGTTCAGGCCGGAGTGATCTACAAGGAGCTCAACCTGGCGCTGGCTCATGAAGGTCTTTTTTTTCCGCCGGACCCCGGGGCCGCAGCTACGGTAGGCGGCATGATCGGTAACAACGCGAGCGGCATCCGCTCCGTCCGATATGGCGCTACAAAGGATTACGTCATGCGACTGGTTGTCGTTCTGCCCGGCGGCGACGTGATCCGCGTGGGCAATCGCGCGCGGAAAAGTTCATCCGGTTACAATCTGCCGGCTCTCTTCACCGGATCGGAAGGAACCCTGGGCATTGTCACCGAAGCCACTTTGAAGTTGGTTGGCCTGCCGGTGAACTTCATGGCTGTGCGAGCAACCTTCCCCACGGTTCTTAACGCAACGACAACGGTGTATCAGATCATGCGTGCGGGGCTTGCGCCTGCCGCCATGGAATTTCTGGATGCCAATGTTGTCCATGTGCTCAATTGCGACCGGGGGCTAACCCTCGAAGAAAATCCCACGCTGCTGATGGAATTTTCCGGATACAGCTCGCAGGGACTTGCTGAAGAAATGAATTTTGTGGAAGAACTTTGTCGGCAGTGCGGCTCTCTTTCCATTGACAAGGGTATCGGCTCTCAGGAGCGGGCGCGTCTCTGGGAAATCAGGCATCAAACCTACGAGTCCATCAAACGCCATCACATCGGTCTGTCTCCGTTAATCATGGATGTGGCAGTGCCGCTTTCCCGTTACAGCGAGATGGTGGATTTCAGTAAAAAGGAAGTGCAGGATCTGACCGCTTATCTTTTTGGTCATGCCGGCGACGGCAATATCCATGTTCATGTCATGGATGATCCGCAGGACAGAAAGCGCTGGGGGCGCGTGGAAGAAGCCAGCCGAAACATTGTCATGAAGGCCCTCGAATTTGAAGGCACCTGTACCGGCGAGCACGGCATCGGCATCGGCAAAAGCCGCTTTATGGCAACAGAGCATGGTGAAAGCCTTCTGCTCATGAAGCGCCTCAAGGCCTTGCTGGACCCGGAAAATCTGTTTAATCCCGGCAAATTTTTTCTGTGAGTAAAAAGGTTCATCCGGTTAATGCGTGTTTTATCTTTTTCACCTACAATGTCGCAATATTGTTGTGTCCGGTAATGTGTTTCTTTCCAATTGAAAGGCTCAACGACACAAATCACCCGTTGTTACCACAGCGGAGCAAGTAACCCGAAAGTACCAGACTTGATGCGGTACAATGGACAGGTGTGTACCAGTTCGTTGGCAGGAATCGGGTGATTTTGATGGTTAGGCATTCAATTTATTATATCTATGAAAAAACTGGGAACTTGCTCTATTCCAGATATTATTTAGATTTGCCCAGCTGAGAGCTTCATTATATTTTTTTAAAGTTAAACTCCCTAATGCCTTTGCTCCATTAAAATCTTTTTCTTTCAAAGGTATAGGATACTTGCCTTGCCATACTATATATAACGATAAGATGTTTAAAACTTCTTTCTCTTCTTTTGATAATTGAAAAATTCCTTTTTCTGCTAGATCACAAAGATTATGAGTGTTTGGTGGGGGCACTTTAATCTTATTTACAACAAGTAAGCTTTTAAATAGTAACTCAA
>CAYVFA010000073.1:0-11500 GCA_964450075.1 uncultured Smithella sp. | reverse complement strand
CCGCAAAAAATCCGTTGGGAAAAGCTCATGGAATCCGTCCTTTCTGAGAGAAAAACAAAAAATCGTTTCCGTTAATCGATCCATTACTCTGGTGGCATTTAAACAATTTTCAGCGACAATTCCATCAATTGTTCAATGCTGACCTTGGACGGCGCTTCGGACATCAGGCAGGATGCCTTCTGTGTTTTCGGAAAAGCAATCACGTCGCGAATCGATTCCGCCCCGGTCATGATCATGGTGAGCCGATCCAGACCGAAGGCCAAACCGCCGTGAGGCGGTGCGCCGAATTCGAGGGCGTCCAGCAGAAACCCGAATTTCAGCCTGGCGTCCGCTTCACTCAACCCCAGCGCGCTGAAAACCTGTGACTGCACATCCTTGCGGTGAATACGGATGCTGCCACCGCCGATTTCCGAGCCGTTGAGTACCAGATCGTAGGCCTTCGCCCGCACTTTTCCCGGATCAGTCGTCATGAGCGGGATGTCTTCAATAAACGGTGACGTGAAAGGATGATGCGTGGACATGAATCGTTTTTCCGTCTCTGAATATTCCATCAGCGGAAATTCGGTGATCCAGGTAAAGGCTAGAGCATCAGGATCAATCAGATTCAGTTTCTTGCCCATATTGAGGCGGAGGTTTCCCAAAGAGTCACTAACAATTTTCGGCGCGTCTGCGACAAAAAAGATGATGTCTCCTTCTTTCGCGTCCATGGCTTTGGCAATAGCAGCCACTTCTTCCGGCTTTAGGAATTTAAAAATGGGTGATGTCCAGTCGGCGGCATTGACTTTAGCCCAGGCCAGTCCCTTTGCGCCGTAAATGGCGACAAAATCAGCCAGACCATCGAGGTCTTTACGTGAAAGTGTGGAGGCCTTCTCTGCTTTAATGGCTTTTACGACACCGCCCGTTGCCGCAACTTCCGTAAACAATTTGAAACCGGAATTTTTCACAATAGACGTGAGATCTACAATTTCCATTCCAAAACGGACGTCGGGGTTGTCTTTGCCGTAACGGCTGATGGCGTCGGCATAAGTAATCCTGGGCAGGGGAAGGGTCAGGTCTTTGTTCAGACAGGCCTTGAAGATCGCTTTCATCAGACCTTCCATCATCTGCATAATGTCTTCTTCGGAGATGAATGACATTTCCACGTCAATCTGCGTGAACTCCGGCTGACGGTCGGCGCGCAAGTCTTCGTCACGGAAACATTTGGCAATTTGAAAATAACGGTCAAAACCGGAAACCATCAACAGCTGCTTGAAGATTTGCGGTGATTGCGGCAGAGCATAAAAGGTTCCCTTATTGACGCGGCTGGGTACCAGATAATCGCGTGCGCCTTCCGGGGTGCTTTTGCCCAGAAACGGTGTTTCGACTTCGATAAATCCATGGTCGTTAAAATACTGCCGCGTGGCAATCGCCAGCTTGCTGCGCAGGAACAGATTCTTTTGAATGGCAGGACGGCGCAAATCCAGATAGCGGTATTTAAGCCGGACGTTTTCCGAAGTATCCTCTTCATCAAAAGAGAAGGGCGGTGTCTTGGATTCGTTTAATATTTCCAGTTCGGAAATAACCACCTCAATCTGGCCTGTCGCCAGTGCCGGATTATCCATTCCTTCCGGACGTTTCCGTACTTTACCCTTTACCGCCAGGACATACTCGCTGCGGATTTTATGCGCTTCGCCATGAACGGTTTGGCCCGACTCCGGATTGAAGACAATCTGGACAATTCCTTCGCGATCGCGCAGATCGACGAAAATGACACCGCCATGATCGCGGCGGCGTTGCACCCAGCCCATCAAGATTACTTCTTTTCCGTCATCGGTCACACGGACATTTCCGCAATAATGCGTCCTTTTGTCTTTTGAAATAAATTGGCTCACAAAATTTTACCTCTCTTTAATAATATGCGTCACCGCCGCAAAGAGATCATCCAGGGGCAGGCTTTGCTGATTTTTGGTCCTCATATTCCGCAACTCAGCGCGGTTCTCATCCATTTCCTTATCACCGAGAATCAAGGTGTAAGCGCTGTTTAATTTATCGGCGCGCTTCATCTGACTTTTTAGACTTTTATTGGAATAATCCATTGCCGCGCAAATCCCGGTGCGACGTAATTCCTGGGTCAAACCGAATGCGATTTTCTGGGCGCGTGCGCCTAACGCGGCAATGTATATGTCGGTATGATAAGGATTCTTATCATCCGGTGGCAGGCAGGCAATCAGTCTCTCCATCCCGATGCCGAAGCCGATTCCCGGAACTTCGGGGCCGCCCAGAAAACTGATCAGGCCATCATAGCGACCGCCTCCCGCCAGGGAATTCTGTGCGCCCAGTGCGCCGGATTTCACTTCAAAGGCTGTTTTCGTGTAGTAATCAAGGCCGCGCACCATTCGGGGATTGATTTCATAGGCCAGTTTCAGTTCATCGAGATAACTTTTAACGGCCGAAAAATGATCAAAGCATTCCGTGCAGAGAAAGTCCAGGATACTGGGAGCATCGGCAATAATTTTGCCGCAGGTTTCCACTTTGCAGTCAAATACGCGTAACGGGTTTGTATCCATACGTCTTTGACAATCCGGGCAAAGAGCACCCTCCGATCCCTTCAAAAAGTCAACGACGGCTTTAGAAAAAACCGGGCGGCAGGCTTTGCAGCCCAGGGAATTAATTTCCAGAGATAATTTCTCGACACCCGCGGATTGGAGGAAATGCATCAGCATGAAAATAACTTCCGCATCGGAGGCCGGCAGTTCGTCTCCGAATAATTCCACGTCAATTTGATGAAACTGGCGGAAGCGTCCTTTTTGCGGCCTTTCGCGGCGGAACATCGGACCCATGGTGTAAAGTTTGGTAATCGGGTCGGACCCCAGAAGGTTATGTTCAATGTATGCCCGAATGACGGATGCGGTGGCTTCCGGGCGTAAGGTCAACAGTTCATCGTCCCGATCACGGAAAGTGTACATTTCCTTTTCGACGATATCCGTGGTATCCCCGATACTGCGCTGGAATAACGAAGTTTTTTCCATGATCGGCACGCGAATTTCGCAAAAGCCGAAGCATTCAAAAACCCTGCGGGCCGTTAATTCCACCTGATGCCAGATCGGTGAATCCTTTGGGAGAATATCTTTAATGCCCTTGATCGCTGTAATTTTATCCATAGTTATATCCTAATATAAATCGGTGATTTCTAGCATATCGTCGGGGGGTTCGCAATCAAATATTGTTGATGGATAACGGGAACCATTTGAAGAGATCGGGAAGGATGCGCTCTGTGTTTGATCAAGGACTTAACCTGTGCGCCAAAAAAAAAGAGCGGCCCTTGCAGGCCGCTCCGGATCAACTCTTCCAATTAAGCCCAGGCTGTTTTTTTTACATGATCCAATGTCACTTCTTTGACTGGATACATGTCTTCGACAATTTCCACCGGTTCAAACCAGAGCTTAATCTCTTTTTCGGCATCTTCCGGACTGGAGGATGCATGGACAACATTTTCAAATACGCCTGATGTCGTGATCCGGCCGTAGGCGCCTCTTATGGACACGGGGTTGGCCTTTTCCGGGTCTGTATCTCCGACAATATCTCGAATTTTGACAATAGCGTCATCCCCCTGATAAACCAGAGCGAGCACCCGGTGAGTGTTATGCACGTCACCCAGAATATACTCAATCAGTTCTTCGAAAAAAGGTTTGTCTTTGAGGTGTTCATAATGCTTTTCGGCCAGTTGACGGCTGACACGCACGACCTTTGCGCCCATGATGGTCAATTTTGCTTCTGCCAGCCGGGAGATAACATTTCCCGTCAGTGATTTCACGAGTCCATCTGGTTTGATAATAATTAAAGTCTGTTGAATGGCCATATCTGTTCCCCTGTCATAGTATTTTAATGTTTTTGTGTTTTTCGCTATAGCTCAAAAATGAAGAAATGGCAACGACTAATGAAATTTGAGCCTGTGGCTTACCGGGTCACTTTTTCAGCCAGGGCACGATGTCAAGTGATTTGCCGTCGGTTTGAACTGCAATCGCGCCTTGTTGATCCGTGCGGTAAATCATAACATGATGAGACAGGTAACGTTTCAGCACGTCAGGATGCGGATGGCGAAAGACGTTATTTTTACCGGAACTTACAATTGCATATCGAGGGGAAACGGCGCTGATAAAGTCTATGGAGCTGGAATGATTGGAACCATGATGCGGCATGAAAAGAAGATCGCTTTTTAAATTCTGTCCGGCGTTTATTAAAAGCGTTTCTACGCTTTCTGAAATATCACCGGTCAAAAGAAAACTTTTAGACCCATAGGTTATTTTTGTAACCAGTGAAGCGTCATTCGTATCATGATAGGATGCTTCTGAAGCCTTCCAGATTTGTTTGCTCGCAGGCCAGAGAAATTGAACATGGGCACCGGAAATATTTTCAGCAGGTGTCTGCGCTGAAAGCTGCTTTATTTTGATCTTTTTCTCGAGGATGGTCTTTTCCCAGAGCCGGTAAAGGTCATCCTCAGATTGGAGACCGGTGTGCCATACCTCTTTGACGGCAAAGTTGTTAATGATATAAATCAATCCCTGAAGATGGTCGGGGTGTGGGTGGGTTAGCACGACTATGTCAATTTTCCCGATTCTTTCAGCATAAAGGAAGGGCGCGATAACCATCTTGCCCATATCAAAGGAACTGTCAGAAAATCCGCCACCGTCAACCAGCATATTGGTCCCGTGGGGAAACTGGATAAGCGTGGATGAGCCTTGTCCGACATCGATGGCTGTTATTCTCAGGTTGTTGGAATATTTGTGCTTCGCGACAAGATAAACCGCATTGGCAAGAATCAATGCCACAGAAATCAGCAGAGCTGTCTTGATCAATAATGGATGACGCGCCGGGAATCCTTTTTCCTTTATTTTGACGCCGGGAGTGATGACCTCCATCAGAAGAAAAATAAAAACATAGAAAAGAATTATTTCAGCGATGCTTGGCTTTGTGAAGCTGATCGTTGACCAGGATAAGGATGCAAGCCGATTGATGATATTAACGGAGATCTGTGTGAAAAACGATGCTGCTTTAACGCAAAAACCGGCAATCGCGGGCGAAAATAGCGCCGTCAGTATAAAAGTCATTGCCGGAATCAACGCCAGCATGCCCAGCAGGGGGACGGCAACAAGGTTGGCGATTAATGTTACGGCGGAGACCCGATGAAAGTAAAAAACGATGATCGGCAGTGTGCCGATTGTCGCGGCGGCCGACACCAGGATGAAAATATAAATGCGGCGAAAGGTAACTTGCAGAAAGTGCGGGGTTGATTGAAGAAAGCCAAACGACATTTCGCTGAATTTTGGAACTATGTACAAAATAGCGAAAACCGCACTGAAGGAAAGTTGAAATGAGATTTCGAAAAGCGACTCCGGCACAAAAATCAGAATGATCAATGCCGCGGCGAAAAGAATGTTATAAAGGTCTCTTTGTTTTCCGATGATTAACGCCAGCAGAAATGCAAGCGTCATGAGGGTCGCGCGAAGGACGGTTGTTCCCATTCCGGCGACCAGAGCATAAATGATCACTGGGACAAAAGCCGCGGCCGTTGCCATTTTGATGATATTGAATTTGAGCATCAGATATTCTGAAGATTTCAGCAAAAGCAATATCAGAAAAAAACCGCCCGCCGCTACCATGCCGATATGCAGTCCGGAAATGGACAGAATGTGAGACGTGCCGGTTTTGGCGAAATTATCGCGCACCTCTTGCGGAATAGCTTTTTGATTGCCGATCGTCATCGCTTCAATAATTTCTCTTTGCGGTGATGGCGCATTGGCGTAAATGAGTTGTTTTAAATATAAGCGAAAAGTTTCCAGCTTCAGCAGGATGCCACTTGCCGAATTGTGTCGGATCAAAACAATGCCTGCACGATCCGAGATAAAACCTGAAACATAAATGCCCCGTCGATTGAGATAACGCTCATAATCAAAGCCACCCGGGTTATGAAAACTCTGAATCTTCTTTATTTTGGAATGAAACCGGATAAAGTCGCCATACTGAAAGCTGATGTCCGATGGAATGACCAGACGAATATTCCCCGTTACGGGGAGAATGGAATTGTTTTTTATGATTTTCTGACAACGGACCACCAGCGCATTGTTTGACGGGGAAATCTGATCGTTGGCGAGGACAATGCCTTCCACCGTCATTTTTCTCCCGTCGGCCTGATGCATAATATGCTGATCATTTTGGGCCAGGTATTGTTGTCTTTGAGCGTTAAACAAACCGACGAGCAGCATGAGGATGAGGATGAGCAGCAAAGCAGCGCGGTTCCATTGATTTCTGACGCAGACCCATAAACCTGTGAGGGCAGCGAGCGCCCCGCACAGAAAAAGAAAGCAGGGTAAAGAAACGGAATCGCCGATGATCATACCGGCAATCAGAGCAATGAGGGGATACCCTAGCGGTCTGTGCATAAAAGGCCATTCATTTTTAGTCATGCGGCTTGCTGCCAGCGGGTTGATGGGAAAACGCAAAAGATTAGCTAAAAAACATAAAATATTATAAACTCAAAAAAAGAATGAAATTAAAAATATTCGGAAACAAGCCATGCTTCAAAATATAGAGCAAGACGAAAGAACCTTGCAGAGACTCAAACTGCTGATTTTCAGCAGGGTGATGGTTCTCTCCATATTTTTACTGGTGACTTTTTTTCTCGGCACAATCCGACCCGTCCTCCCGGTTTTGTCATCGTTCCTTCATCTGATTTATGCAGTTATTGTTGTGATGTATTGCTTGTCGATCGTTTATACACTGCTTTTAAGAAAAGAAAAGTATTTTCAGATTAATATTTATATCCAATTAGCCGTTGATATTTGCCTGATTTCTTTTTTGGTTTACTTAACCGGCAGTATGGGCAGTAACTATTCGCTGCTCTATACGCTCGTCATTATCTATTCCGCCATTTTTCTGGGGCGCAGGGGCGCTTTAATATTTGCCTCGGCTTGCGGTATTGCTTATGGGCTCGCGCTGGAACTTGAATATTTCACCGTCATTCCCACCCTGTATTCCACCGGTCGTGATTATTCAGTTGACGCAAGAGACGTTTTTGTCAGAATCGTCGTTCATATTTTATCATTTTACGTTGTGGCCTTTCTGGCCAGTTTTGTTGTCGAACAGGAAAAGAAAACCAGATCGTTGCTGAAAGAAAGGGAATCGGCCTTTGATCAACTGGATCTTCTTTTCCGCAGTATCATTGAATCGGTGGATACCGGTATTATGACGACGACATTACAGGGCCGGATTAAAACTTTCAACCGGGCCGCCGAGACGATTACGGGGCTTCGGTTCAAATCAATCGAAAACCGTCAAATCAAAGATATTTTTCCGGTCTTTGCATCCTTATTTGATGCGAAAGAAGAGGATACGATCAAAGGCAGACGGGAAATAATCATCACCGGCAGGGAAGGGACGCAGGTGTATCTGGGTTGCTCGATTTCTCCACTGAAAGACAGGTACGCTGTGCAGATCGGTCATATTTTAATCTTTCAGGATCTGACGGAAATCAAGCGAATGGAGGAAAATCTTGAAAAAAGTAAAAGGCTGGCCCTGATCGGTGAAATGGCCGCCGGCCTTGCCCACGAAATGAGAAATCCTCTGGCCTCCATTACCGGCTCCATCCAATTGCTGGGACAGACGGCCAATATGGAAGAGACGGATAAACGCTTAATGCAGATCATCATGCGGGGTAAAGACCGTCTGGATAACTTCGTACGTGATTTTCTTCTGCTGGCCCGTCCTGTTCCGGAATCCAGAGAACCGGTCAACGTTGATGAAGTGGCTGAGGAAGTTGTGGAAAATTTACAAATGTCTAACGAATGGACGGAAGGCATCAAAATTGTCAAAACATTTTCCGGCGAAAATAAAGCCTTTGCCAATAAAGAACAAGTCCGGCAGATTATGCAAAATCTGATTCTTAACGCTTTGCAGTCCATGGAGGATGCGGGAAACTTATTTCTTGAAATTAAAACCGTAAACCTGGAAGATAGAAAAGACTATGCGGCCATTAAAGTCACGGATGACGGATGTGGAATTGAAGAAAAAGATTTAAAAAATGTTTTTGAACCTTTCTTTACCAATAAGGAAAAGGGCACGGGGTTAGGTTTGGCGATCATCAGCCGTATTGTTGACGGTTATGGCGGCAAGGTAAAAATTAAAAGTCAGGTTAATAAGGGCACGTCCGTTACGGTCTGGCTGCCCTGTGAATAAAGTCAGAGGTTGATAAAAGGAGTAGCACCATGGCGAAGATTCTAGTTCTGGACGACGATCAAGGCATGCGGGAATTTATGGAAATCATGTTGACCAAGGAAGGATATGACGTCACATCCGCCGACAGTCCCGTGAAAGCGATTAATCTGTGTCGCAAAACGGCGTATGATCTTGTCATCACGGATTTGAAAATGCCCAAAATCGACGGCATAGAATTTTTGAAAACCATCAAGGATCATCGGCCGGAAACAGTTGTCATATTAATAACCGCTTATGCTTCCGGTGAAACCGCTGTCAATGCCATGAAAGAAGGCGCCTATGATTATGTGGAAAAAGGCGGTAACATTGAGGAATTAAAGAAGATTGTCCGTCAGGCCTTGTTGAAGAACGGTCTGGTCAGTGATCATCAAGTTTTGAAGAACGACACACTCGAAACATCTTTTTGCGGCATGATCGGGACCAGCAGGGAAATGGCCAAGGTGTTTGCGACGATTAAGAAAGTGGCCGATACGCCGGCGAATATTCTCATTCTGGGAGAAAGCGGCACCGGCAAGGAACTGGTTGCCCGCGCTATTCATGACAATTCCGCTCGATCCAAAATGCCGTTTATGGCCATTAACAGCGGCGGAATACCGGAGAACCTGCTGGAGAGTGAACTGTTTGGATGTATGAAAGGGTCGTTTACCGGCGCTTATGCAGATCGGGCGGGGCTTTTTGAATTGGCCAGAGGTGGCACGGTATTTCTGGATGAAATTGGCGAACTGCCGCCTGTCCTGCAGGTTAAACTCCTGAGAGTCGTGCAGGAAAAGACTTTTCGTCGCATTGGAGGAGGGGAAGATATTAAAGTGGATGTGCGCATTATCTCCGCCACCAATCAGAATCTGAAGGAAAAGGTGAAAAAAGGCGAATTTCGTGAAGATCTTTATTTTCGTTTGAATGTTATTCCCATTCAGATGCCGCCGCTTCGGGACAGAAAGGAGGATATCCCTCTTTTAACCAGGCATTTTATTGAGAAATACGCCCGCGAATTTAACAAAGAAGTCAGGATGATTTCCTCTTATGCGATGGAATTGCTGATGGGATACGCTTTTCCCGGGAATATTCGTGAACTGGAAAATATCATTGAGCGCGGTGTGGCGATGGAAACGTCGAATATCATTTTACCGGAGAATCTGGTGCTGTCTGTCGAGGCCGATGCCGTGGAGAAAAATTTTGATTTGAATATCCCCGACACGGGCATTGATTTGAATACCGAACTGGAAAAAATTGAAAAAATCATTATAGAAAAAGCACTACGAAAAACAAAAGGGGTCAAAACAAAGGCCGCCGAGATCCTGGGGGTCACCAGTGATTCCCTGAAGTACCGGATCGAAAAACTGGGCGTGGAATAAATGTCCGTTTAATATTTAACTCTGAAACTTTGAAACTTTCCGGTGTAGGGGGCGTCTTCAACGATTACATGGTCAACGCGGGCTAACGGCGGTCCGGAATGACACCAGGTTATCATTTGATCGACCGCCTTTTCCTCTCCTTCAAACACGGCTTCGACATGGCGATCGGGCATGTTGCGCACCCAGCCGGTGAGATTAAGGCTTGAAGCCTTACGCTCAGTTTCCGCTCTGAAAAAAACCCCCTGAACTCTGCCGCTGATGATGACATGGACGCTTTTCATGAAGATTTACCTGCCGATGAGTTTCAGAAATTCATCTTCAGTGATGACGGAAATACCCTGAGATCGCGCTTTATCCATCTTCGATCCCGGTTCACCCCCCGCAACCAAATATGAAGTTTTACCGGTGACAGACGATTGGATGATGCCGCCCAATGATTCCACAACCGCTTTAGCTTCATTTCTGCCCATGCTACCGAGCGAGCCGGTAAAGACGAAAACCTTTCCTTGCAGGATCGGGTTGATTGACGCATCCTTTTTTTGAGGCGTCATGCCGGCACGGTGAAATTTTTCCATGACCTTCATGTTTTTATCTTCAGCAAAAAACTCGATGATGCTTTGCGCGATTTCCGGACCGATTTCATTGATCGTTGTTAATTCATCAGCGCTTGCTCCCATAAGGTTTTCCATGCTGCCGAAATGCCCGGCAAGGATTTTGGCGGTTCGTTCCCCCACATGACGAATGCCCAGAGCGAAAATAAATTTATCCAGAGGAGGCGTCTTGGAGCGCTCTATAGCTTCCAGCAGTTTCTGAACCGATTTTTCCGCCTGCCGGTCGAGGGCCAATAATTGTTCTTTCTTAAGAAAATAAAGATCGGCGGGATCGTGAATGAGTCCCGCATCAAAAAGCTGCGCGGAAACTTTTTCGCCCAGTCCTTCAATATCCATGGCGCCGCGTGACGCGAAATGATGGATGTGTTCTTTAATTTGTGCGGGACAGGACAGATTGACACAGCGGTGGGCAACCTCGCTTTCCAGCCGCACAACCTCCGAACCGCATTCCGGGCATCGCTCAGGCATGCGGAATTCTTTTTCCTGTCCGGTTCTTTTTGTTGTCAAGACGCGAACGACTTCAGGAATCACGTCACCCGCCCTTTGAATCACAACGGTATCGCCGATTCGAATATCTTTTTTAAGAATTTCATCTTCATTATGCAACGTGGCACGGCTGACGACGACCCCGCCGACATTGACGGGTTTCATTATGGCCACGGGTGTCAGCGTTCCGACGCGTCCCACCTGGATGATGATGTCGTCAATGACCGTTTCGGCCTGTTCGGCCGGGAATTTACAAGCCAGCGCCCAGCGGGGCGAGCGGGAAACATGGCCCAGAATTTCCTGTGTGGACAGATTATTGACTTTCAGAACAACGCCGTCAATGTCATAGGGAAGGCTGGGGCGCAGCGACCCGATCTGTTCGAAATAAGCTAAACAGGAAGCAATATCCGGTGCCTGTTGAATCAGCGGATTGACGGGGAATCCCCACGCGGCAAGGGTTTGCAGTATTTCCCAGTGGCTGGAAAAGCTCAACCCCCGGACGGAGCCGATCCCGTAGAGAAAGATATTCAGGGGGCGACGGGCGGTGATTTTGGGGTCCAGTTGTCGTAGCGATCCCGCGGCGGCATTTCGCAGATTGGCAAACGGGTCTTCGCCTTCTTCCTCCCTGCGGCGGTTAAGTTTCTCAAACGGCTGCCTTGCCATATAAACTTCACCCCGGATTTCGATGAATTCCGGAACAGGACTCCCGGCAACATTTTTCATTTTTAAAGGCAGCGCCGCAATCGTTTTGAGATTTTGCGTGACGTCTTCTCCGGTACTTCCGTCTCCGCGTGTCGCGCC
>CAYVFA010000072.1:5548-11656 GCA_964450075.1 uncultured Smithella sp. | reverse complement strand
CCGCAATGCTTTGGGCGCCTTATCCCATAAAGATTTTACTGTTTCCGACCAGTTTGGAACTTTCTGAATTTCGTCAATCACCAAGAGCGTCTTTTTTCCAGAAAGTGACGCTTTCTGCCACTGTTCCATAAGCCAGGTGCGATCTGTCGTTAAAATATCGTCGGCATTTGCATAATGGGTAGCATCAGGATACCGCGCCAGAAGCTGCTTAATCCCGGTTGTTTTCCCAACTTGACGCGAGCCAACCAGCACTTGAATAAGCGGCCGGCCAACCAAAAGACGCTGTTCCAGTTGCGCCACAAATGATCGTTCATATAATTTAGCCATGGATGCATTATACATATTTTACTAGACTAGTCTACTATTTTTACTAGACGTGCCTTGTAAAATGTTCAAATATAAAGCAAGGTTCAATTGGTAAGAAAAAACCCGCTATTTCTAACGGGTTTTGTACTTCTTTGGACTTTGTTGGATTCTGTCTTGGTGGAGGCGGCGGGAATTGAACCCGCGTCCGAAAACCTTCCGCTGGAGCTTCTACGTGCGTAGCCTTCGTTTTAGAACCTTCACGCTGGTTTGCTCCCTAAGGCCGGATCTCACCGCGCTATCCTGTAAGGTTTCGCCGCCCTCCCCCAGGCAAGAAGTTTGGCTATCCTGTCTTAATGACGTCTTACACAGCCAACAGGAGAACCATGCTCGACGTTAGCAGCCTAAGCTGCTAAAGCGTAATCGTAGTTTTCTGCGATTATATGTTTCCTACCTGTTTAACGAGGCCTGTAGGAACCTCGGCACGCTTCTACAACTTCAAATGTCCCCGTCGAAACCGTTACGCCCCCTTTATTTATTTTTTGTAATATAGTACCTGAAGCATTATTTGTCAAAGAATATGGCCTTTCGAATTGAACCTTTCCAATTAAAATCAAGACGCCTTCCAACTACCCCTTCCCCGACTTGATGTTTTTCCTTTCTTTATTTTTTGCGGCTAATCGTCTCTGTCGCCTTTCCGCCGCATCTGCGTTGCGATGCCTGTCCTCTTCCGTTTCTAAAACTAGCGACGGCAGCTGCATCGGTCGTTTCTCGGGATCCAGCGCCACAAAAGTCAAATAGGCAGAGCCAGTATGCCGCGTTTCGCCCGTGATCGGATTTTCCGCTTCCACGCGAACGCCGACTTCCATAGATGTCTTTCCGACAAAATTCACGGACGACTTAAGAATTAATAAATCCCCAATGTAAACAGGATGATGGAAATCAAGCTGATCTATGGACGCCGTAACAACGTGGGCGCGAGCATGGCGTGTGGCGGCAACTCCACCGGCCGTGTCGATCAGTTTCATAATATCTCCGCCATGCACATTTCCTGCCGGATTGGCATTTTCTGGATTCATCACCTGCCCTATAAACACTCTGCTTTCGCTGACTTTTTTGCCTTCCATAGACATCCTCTATATCTTGATTTGTTTTGATTTAAAATCCCGGGCCAGCGTACGGCGTTCTTCACGATCTTTGATATCCTCGCGGCGGTCATGTAACTTTTTGCCTTTGCCGATACCGATTTCCACTTTCACCCTGCCGTTTTTGAAATAGATTTTCAGAGGAACCAGGGCCAATCCCTTTTCCCGTGACTTGCCGTAAAGTTTTTTGATCTCCCGCTTATGCAAGAGCAGCTTGCGGGGGCGCAGTGGCTCGTGGTTGGAGCGATTGCCGTGATCGTAGTGACTGATGTGCATCTCGCGCAGATAAACTTCATCATCTTTAACGACCGCATAGCTATCCTTGAGATTGGCTTTGCCTGCGCGCAGGGCCTTAACTTCCGTTCCGGATAAAACCATACCTGCTTCGTAGGTATCGCCGATATCATAATTGAGACGCGCCGTTTTGTTGGACGCGATCAGTCTTTGTGCTGTATTTTCTTTTGCCATAATTCAATTTTACCTTAAACCACGATTAAAGCTATTTATATTTTTTCGGTAACCCAGGCAGATAATCCGGCTTTACATGGCTCATGGCCTTGAAAATATTTTGACGGATGTCGGGATTTTGGCGCTGCAAGTCGTTCAAAAGATTTTTCACAAAAATCCTTTTGGAGTTTTCACTGCTCGGACAAGCATTTTTGACAACTGGAAATTGCCGCTCGCGGCTGTATTTTTTTACCAGTTCTTCACGCAAATAGGCCAGCGGACGGATGATATGCAGCTTGCCGCCGAAGATGCTTTGATTGGGCATCATGGTGCTGATTTCCCTGCCGTAAAACAGGTTGATCAGCAGCGTTTCGATAATATCGTCACGATGGTGGGCAAAAGCAATCTTGTTGCAGCCTTTTTCATCCGCGATTTCAAAAATTCTTTTTCGACGCAGACGCGAACACAAAAAACAGGGATTTTTCCTGTTGAAATCACTGTGTGATAAAAGACCAATATCCGTCTTTTCCATCACATTGTCATATCGATGTTCGTGAAAATATTTTTCCAGTTCTTGATAGGCAAGATAGGTCGGATCAAAACCCATGTCGATATTGACGGCTATAAAAGAAAACTGCGGCACAAAAATCATCTGCGAATCGAGTAAATCCAGGAGTGCATAACTGTCCGCGCCGCCGGAAACACCGATCAGCACGCGATCTCCTTCTTCAATCATGGAATAATCCAGCACGGCTTTTTCCAGCCATTTTTTCAGATGAAGAAATAGTTTTGTGTTTTTTTGTACCATCATCATGCTGATCTGATCACTTTTGAATAATCCATAAAAATATCCCCCTTTCACTAACGGCTCCTTGTTAAATGAAAGGGGGATATTTTACAAGTATCTTCACTATCTTTTTTAATGATGCGCTGTTGTTGTCGCATCATTGCCGCTAGATGATACAGCCACGGCGGTAACCACGGCAGCAGCAACCGCTGCGCCTGCTGCGATTGTCCCAACGCCGATACCGGCAGCTGCCGTCGCTCCAGCAACGCTACCAGCCGCTCCAGCACCGGCAGCACCAGCTGTAGTGGCCGCTCCGGTTGTTCCTGCCGTAGCCGCAGCGCCAGTTGTGCCAGCGGCACCAGTTGAAACCGTCCCAGTGCCTGTCGCTGTCGAAACGGCCGTTCCGGTGCCCACCGCAGCACCCGTCGCAGCAGTGATACCGGCAGACGTGATAATGACGGTCTGTCCGGCTACGATAGTGGCAGTCGATATGACGGCGCCTGTGGCCGATAAAGCGGATACCGAAAGGGCGCCCGTTGTACAGCTGACCGTCGTGGCCATTTGCGCGCCAACCCCGGCTACAATAAATTCAAACCCGGTGCCTCGAACACCGCAAACAGCCGTCGGCGAATGGACTTCAAAAGTATTTTTCCCGCCGATGAATTTAGTGACATCCGCCACCAGTTTTCCAACAGCCAGAAAAAATATTCCTTTACGTGTTTTTCCCTTCACGGCAAAATCTTTAACTTCCATCTTTGAATTCTGAGAAATGGTAATCGTGCTGTCATCAGAGAAAGTCATTTTAGCAGAAGACGCTGAACCGGTTACAATCAAATCCTTCTCTTCTATTGTCGAATTGACAACAGGCTTGATGGTTTTGCCAGCCCTTGTCTGAATGACATTGCCCACAATCGAGGTAAATCTCCCCACTGCGGCGGCATAGACGGGATACGGCATGACCAGTTGAAATATGACAACAAACGCTATCAACTTTTTAAATGTTTTAGACATTGCTTCCTCCATGAAAAATAGCTTGTGAAAAAATATTTTTTGAATTTGATTTTCTTTTTACTCCTTTTTGCTCTTTTGTCAATCGTTTTCAAACATTCATAATTTTAACAATATCGTCATTTAAAACGAAAGTTATTTTTGGCTTTTAACCCTTCCCGAACAGAAACTTCGTCTTGAAATCATACTGCCTCTCTGTTATAGGTTGGGGCAAAGAAAAAAAGGAGGTTTTTATATGCCGGAAATCATTAATATTCATGCCAGGGAAATACTGGATTCCCGAGGGAATCCCACCGTCGAAGCCGAAGTGACCACCATATCAGGATTTACAACCAGGGCCGCCGTGCCTTCAGGCGCTTCGACAGGCGAGCACGAAATGCTGGAATTACGTGACGGCAACAAGAAACGATACAATGGAAAGGGCGTTGAAACCGCCGTTAAAAACATTCTTCACAAAATCGGACCGGAAATTATCGGCATGGATTGCCGCAGACAGCGCGATATCGACTTTGCCATGATCGAACTCGACGGTACCGCAAACAAAGGAAAACTCGGCGCCAACGCCATCCTGGCCGTATCCATGGCCTGTGCCAAGGCGGGTGCGGAAATATCCGGCCTCCCGCTTTACCGTTACCTGGGTGGCGTAAATGCCCATGTTCTGCCGATTCCGCAGTCCAATATTTTAAATGGCGGCCAGCATGCCGACAATAACGTGGACATTCAGGAATTCATGATTATGCCGGTGGGGGCTCCCAATTTCAAGGAAGGCATCCGCATGAACGCAGAAGTTTTCCACGCTTTGAAAGCCGTACTGAAGGGCAAAGGCTACAACACAGCCGTCGGCGATGAAGGCGGATTCGCACCGAATTTGAAGTCCAATGAAGAGGCTCTTTCTCTCATCATGACGGCCATTGAAAAAGCCGGCTATAAGCCCGGCAAGGACATCATGATTGCTTTGGATTCTGCAGCCAGTTCTTTCTATGAAAAAGGAAAATACATTCTGGCGGCGGAAGCCAAACCCCAGAAGTCCGCTGAAGATATGGTAAAGTTCTACGCCGATCTGGTCTCTAAATACCCGATCATTTCGATTGAAGATGGTCTGGCGGAAGACGACTGGGCAGGCTGGAAGCTGATGACGGACGAGTTGGGAAGTAAAATTCAGATCGTCGGCGACGATCTGTTCGTCACCAATGTCAAACGTCTGGAAAAAGGTATCGAGCTGGGCGTCGCCAACTCTGTGTTGATTAAGCTCAACCAGATTGGAACGCTTACGGAAACGCTCAACACCATGGAAAAGGCCAAAGAATCCAGCTACACCTGCGTTGTCTCCCACCGTTCCGGTGAGACGGAAGACACTTTCATGGCAGACATTGTGGTGGCTACCAATGGCGGCCAGATTAAAAGCGGTTCGCTTTCCCGAACAGAAAGGCTCGCTAAATACAATCAACTGATGCGCATTGAAGAAGAACTGGGTGACTCAGCCAACTACCTTGGCATGGACGCATTTTACAGCATTAAAAAACCAGCCAAAGCAGGAAAGAAAAAATAGCCAAACCTCAGATTTTAAAAAGGCCATGTCCCTGCAATAAGGACATGGCCTTTTTTGTATGTGCAAACGGTGCTCAATCTCGCCTAAAGGAACTTAAACAGGCGACGCCGCAATACTTCCAACTGCGCACGATTATCAGTCAGCATATAAGTTAACACGCTTTTACCGCTTTTTTCTTCTCTGGCTGAAGATACAATCAACTCGGCATCTTCCAGAAATTTAATGGCATTTTGATAGTTGACCTGAGAAAGGGCTTCGGCGCGCAGGACTTCTCCCTTGCGGAACATCCGGTCACCCAGAGGCCTGATCTTAGCCAGCCACTCTTTTTGTGTCAGGGGTTTTTTCTTGAGATACACCATCCCGCGAATGACAATCCAGCAGGATTCAAGATAGTTATGAATGAGCCCGGCAAAAGGATTGAGCCTGGCGCCACCCCTGCTTTTGACTTCAATCCAGACCTCGCCTTCACGCTCGGTTGTTACGATCATGGATCTCGTATGCAAATAAGCCAGCACATCATTGACTTCATCCACATCATCGCGTGTCTCGTCAAAAATAAACTCATTCCATAACAGCCACTTCAAAAATTTATAGTCTCCCATGATCTTTGCCAGGGACATGGCATCTTCAGGATTTTTCACCATGGATGTCGCCACAAAACAAATGGACATGAAAAAATGCAGAATGTTATTTTTGTAGTACTCCAGATTCAGCCTTTTAGCATCAGCCAGAGAATAAACAACCTCCTGCAACTCCTCTTCATCTTCATCTGCTTCAATTTTGGAAATGATATCGGTCGAATTAAAGATGTTCAAAGCATCGTCAATGGCCTTTTCCCGATGCGCAAATGTTGCGGCAAATTTAACCTG
>CAYVFA010000072.1:0-5448 GCA_964450075.1 uncultured Smithella sp. | reverse complement strand
CCGATATAGACGGGCACACACGCCAGATTCTCGCAATATTTATCCTGGTAGGCTTGAATAATCATGGACAGAAGACCGTATTTGGGCATGACCATCTTTCCGGTCCGGCTTCTGCCGCCTTCGATGAAAAATTCCAGGGGAAGGCCTTCGCGCAGAAGTGTGGCCATATATTTGGCAAAAACTTCTCCATAAAGATCGTTACCGCGGAAACTGCGTCTCAGGAAAAACGCTCCGGAATGCCGGAAAATGTAACCTAATGGGAAAAAAGAAAGATTGTTGCCTGCCGCGATAAATGGCATCTGAATATTATTTTTAAAAAAGACGTAAGATAGCAGCAGATAATCAAAATGACTGCGGTGACAGGAAATGATGACAAAAGGCATTTTCTTGGATAAATTACGAATTTTGGTCAGCCCCTCAGAGTCAACAGACAGCCCGTCATAAACAGTATCCCACATCCAGGTCAGGACTTTCACCCAGATTTGAATGAACATCTCCTGGTAATCAGCCGCAATCTCATAAAGATAACGGCGGGCGTCTTTTGCAATACTAGCCCTGTCTTTCTTTGTCTTTAGCGCATAGTCATCCATAAAACGGTTGAGGTTGGGATCATGCATCACCATGCCGATATGTTCCTCGCAGGATTTCAATGCAGGCCCGACAATCGCTGTCTTCTCTTCTTCAATCCGGTCGATGAGCTCCCCACGCAATGTCAGGATCATTTCATCGCGCGTCATAATTCTGTTGACGGATAAATAATCGGTCAGGCTGATCGGCTTCACAGGAACGACAAAGGCCTGCCTCGAATAGCGGATAAATGTAATCAAACGTCGAATCGTGCCGACATGTTCCGTCTGCCCGAAAAGGATGTTAATCAGGCTTTCATCTTCTTTTTCCCGACGGCGACCGTAGGCGACAAGGACAGGTACGATAAATATGGGAAAGGAAACATTGCTTTGAAGGTTGATCAGACTGGCCAACGCGTCCTGCGCGGATGCGCTGTCAATAAACTCCGACTCCCCTAAATGGATGATAATGCTTTCATGACCGGAAACTTTCCTTGTCAGAAAATCAAGTTTGCCCTGACGAGTAATATGATTCTTACGGAAGCGACGCAGAAAGGATGACCCATAAAACTTCATCATTTTGGACAGGGGCTGCCAGAAGGACATATTGATGCCGTGACAGTACACCGGCCTGGGAAGACCCTTGCGACCTGCAAGCTCGGCAATGATCAGACTGTTGAGCTTGCTTCTTTGCTTGATGGCATAAATGATAACGCCTTCACCGGCAAGCTTCTGAAGAGCCGTGACATCATCATCGGCGATGGAAACACGCGAAAGATACGTTTTCGCCGGGCGAAAACGCCAGAAATCCTGTCGGTCATAAATACAGCCGGCATAATATTCATCGTCATGATGAACGGCTGCGACTGGCTCTTTTTCACTCATAATTCATCCGGTTTCTTCCTGTGGCGTTAACTGAAAAAATCACCTGAAATCTATGCTTCTTTCTTCTGAAATTCATCCGGAAAACGATCACTCATATAATCCTGAACATAAGCCCGCACATCACCGGCATTATTATACGACATGGCCTGTTTCAGAAGGTTCATGGCTTCTAAAAGCGTTGACTGCTGTATAATTCTTTTGATGCGCGGAATCGCCAGATGATTCATGCTTAATTCATCCAGCTGCATGCCTAAAAGGATCAGGCAGCAAAGAGGATCGCCGGCCATTTCACCGCACATGGCCACACGGATTTTGGCTTCATGAGCCTGATCCACAATCCCCTTAATCAGCCGCAAAACAGCCGGGTGCAATGGTTCATAAAGATACGTGACTCTTTCGTTGGAACGGTCGATCGCCAGCGAATACTGGATCAAATCGTTGGTGCCAATGCTGAAATAATCGACTTCCTGCGCCAGTTGATCGGCAATGACGGCGGCGGCTGGCACTTCGATCATCGCCCCGATGTCCATCCGTTCGGCAATCGGCACACCCTGCGACAAAAGCTCCTGACGCGTCTCTTCCATGAGACGTTTCGCCTCACGAATTTCATCAATACAGGAAATCATCGGAAAGAGAATTTTAACTTTGCCCAGAGCGCTCACGCGCCAGATGGCGCGAAGCTGTGTTTTGAAAAGTTCTACTTCCTTGAGACAAAAACGGATGGCCCGAAGTCCCATCTGCGGGTTGAGTTCTTTAGCCTGCTTCTGGTAGTTGGGGAATTTATCACCGCCCAGATCAAACGTTCGGATGGTTGACCATGCGAGATTTTTCTCGGTCACCACCTGGCGATAATTATTAAAATGGTCTTCTTCCGTCGGCAAATCATCCCGGTAGATGTACAAAAACTCCGTCCGGTAAAGTCCAATGTACTCAGCACCGTGGGTAATCGCTGAAGGAATCTCCTCGATAAATTCTATATTGGAACCGATTTGCACATGGTGATGATCCAGCGTCACGGCCGGCAGTTTCGCGTATTTAAGATACTCGTCTTTGGCGTCGTCATAATGACGCTTTTTTTCCTCATACCGTTTGAGCATGTCGGAATAGGGATTAACCACCACAAGTCCCGACGTTCCATCAACGATAATATCATCGCCCGTCCGCACAAAACGGGTCACGTTATCCAAGCCGACCACAGCAGGCAATTCCATCGACCGGGCCACAATGGCGGTGTGCGATGTGCGACCGCCGCTGTCGGTGGCAAACCCGACGATTTTGTCCAGTTTCATCTGAGCCGTATCGGCCGGTGACAGATCATGCGAAACGATGACGACACCCTCCTGACCGACATCCCAGACAATTTCATGCTTCTCACCGGACAGATTGCGCAGAATCCGCTGAACAATATACTGGACATCGCTGATGCGGCCGCTGATGTAAATATCTTCTACACCCTCGAAGATCTGTTTGTAATGATCCAGCGTCATCCTTAACGCCCATTCGGCATTGACACCCAGACGGCGGATATATTTGATGGTTCGATTGACAAATTTTTTGTCCGACAGGAGTAAAACGTGAACATCAATAATATAAAGCGGTTCGGTTACATTTGTTTTTTTGAGATTTTCCTGAATTTCCAAAAGCTGTTTTGAGGATTCTTTCAGGGCTTTCTTAAAACGTTCGATTTCATGCGGGATTAAATCTTCATTATTGAGTTTATAAAAGGATACCTGAGCATCCAGGGGATCAAAGCGGTAAGCTTTTCCGATCACAACCCCCGGAGAAACGCCAATGCCTTTTAGAACAAATGTTTTCTTTCCTTGGTCAGCTGTCATGGTAGGGTTCATTCTTCTCCAAATTTATTTTCAATCAAGGCTTCAAGCTCAGCCAGAGCCTGAGCTGCGTCAGCGCCTTCGGCCCTTACCGTTATCATACTGCCCATTGGACAGGCAAGGGTCAATATGCCCAGGATACTTTTCCCGTTAACCGTTTGGCCGCTGCGTTCAATGAATATTTCCGCGCGATATTTCTGCGCGATCCGGACAAATGATGCCGCCGCGCGTGCATGCATTCCTAATTTATTCTTTAATTTAAATGTTTTCATTTCCATCACATGATTAAGTCTTTCAATGATAAAACAAGAAACAAAACAACAGTGCCATACAGAATATAGATTTGCGAAACACCTTTTCTAATCAGCAGCCAGCACGTTAAAATAATGGCCAGTGCGGCCACCGTTACAATAAGATGTGATTTTCCGATAAAAATCGAAAGCCCGCCCTGTAAAGTCAAGGCGCCAAAACCTGCCAGAACGATTAGGGACAACCATCGTACCCGACTGGCAATACGCGGCAAATCAATTTTACGGACAAATTCAATCCCCTGTTTTCCCTGCCGATAACCTTCAATAAAGCCCTTCAATCTTACCCAGACCGTCGCAGGCAGGTAGATCAGGACAAAGGCTAAAGGAGCCAAAACGAAGCCCATCCAGGCCAGGCCCGCCCCAACAATTCCAGCGCAGGGCCTGAGCGCTCCCCAGAAAAAAGTATCGCCAATCGCAGCATAGGGCCCCATCAAACTTTGCTTGACCATCATGATAGAAGTGACGTCCTGCCTTTGCTCCTCCATCCGTACGATAGAACCGATCAGTGGCGTCGATAAATAGGGATGTGTATTAAACATTTGCAAATGCCTCGTCAGCATCTCTGTTTCATCCTTTCCGGATAATTTCTGCTCACGGAGAAGTGGAATGATCGCATACACGAAACCAAGATTTTGCATGCGTCGAAAGTTTAGCGCCACATGGATAAAAAAAGACCTTATAAATATTTGAAGTAAAGCCTCTCTTTTCATTCCTGCGGCCCCAGACGCATATATCTTTATTATTTTTCTACTTTTATGTGCCGAAGGAACTAACACAAATGACCTGCTAAGTCAATTTAATCACATCAAATCAATAAGCTTTAATTCTTCTTGACAGGCTTTTTTTTTGTTGTTAAGGACACGCCGGTTTTAATATCAATGGCGACTGTGGATGTTTCCTGATTTATTCTCTTTTCCGCAACGTCTCAAAAATCGTTTATTTATTATATAAGGGGGGTCATATAAAAATGCTTTGCCAGACAGTAAAAAACGGGGTGGAATGCGCTTTCATGAGCAAAAAAGGCTGTGGCTTTTTCGGGGGCAGCTGTGTTGTGATCATAGACAAATGCGGGGATTGCAGTAAGATTTTCGAATACGAAACAGGGAAGTATTGCAAGGTCTATCCGGATCCGAAAAGCAAGTGGATGACCGGTAACTGCCCTACCGCATCCCATGTTAAAATTGAAATTAAGGAAACGCAGAAGATCAATCCGCTCAAAGCTTCTAAAAGAGCTAATAAGAAGAAATAACCCATCTGCTGTTCAAACGCTAAAAAGCCGGCCATGATGATTGCCGGCTTTTTAGCTCACGATCTTTCTGATTTGTTGTAATTCTTTTTTAATTAAAAGTAATTTGTCATGCTGGTCCGCGACACGCACCGGTTCTACCGGTTCTTCATCACTGAGCATTTTCATCAGTTGTTTTTTGGCCCCGCTGATCGTGAAACGCTGCTGATAGAGAAGTTCGCGGATGATTAATAATTCCGCTACATCTTTTTTCCGGTACAGACGTTGGGCCGTCTTTGTCCGCACTGGTTTAACCGTTTTAAATTCCGTTTCCCAGTAACGAATGACATAGGGTTCCACACCGAGAATCTTGCTCACTTCTCCAATACGGAAAAAAGCCTTTTCGGGAATGATGTTATCCATACAATTCTCGAATCCTTAAGGCGAAAAACAGCCGCAACCCGATACGATAAAAAAACGCCCCATCCGGAAATGAACGGGAAAAGTTTTTTAACGTTTTACGACAAACGGTACAGTCCAATAAAATGATTAACCGTTTAAAGATTTACGCAAGACCTGGGAGGATTTAAAAGTCAAAACCCGGCGCGCGGTAATGGATATTTCCTGTC